>CAMQZC010000020.1 GCA_947039485.1 uncultured Verrucomicrobiales bacterium
AAACAAGAGGGCATAGAATGAAGCTATGCAGAGCAGTAACGCTAAGAGTAGGGAGGGAACGCGCTTGGTCATCTGATAATGATAACATCATCAGGCTATGTTGCAATAATAAAAGCCTGAGAGGCTCTGTATCCTCATCCCTTGCAATCCTGATTAATCCTCAATCTGAGACTTACGGCGGAGACGCCGTGTGGCGGCTCGCAACAAGAGAAAGAAGCAACCCAGTACGAGCCAAATGATAGCCATGATGATGTTGAGTAAAATAAAACAAATCATCATCATAGCGCCATTATCTATAAAGTAAGGCCCAAAGACGCCCCGCATGATCATCACACCCTCGACAAATAGAATCAACTGACTAAGTATTAAACCTATAAATAGAAATTTTAGCCCATGCCAAGTGCCACAATTAGGGGCAATCAAGAAGAGCAGCAGTGTCGATATCAATAAAGGAAGCAAGAGTGTGACCAAACTCACAATAACTTCACACCACGCGGGTTGTATGAGCTCGGGGTGCATGGCTGGAAGCACAGGTGGAATAGTAGAAGCATCATCGATATAGCCAGCAGTCTCAACACTAAAGCAATAGCGATTATCGCCCTCGTGGATCTGCTCCTTGCTTAGAGCTAATTGGAGAACAGTTAATCCACCAGCTAACTCAACTGGCGATGTCAGCTCAAAGCCATCATCGCTCAGCGCCATCTGCGCACGCGCCTCTTGTAGCCTGCTCAGCCACTGATTGCGCTGCTGCTCAGTGACCGTGATTGTGAAGTATTGCGTCATATCAACCTCCGTCAAATCCTGCACCTCTTCAGGCGTGCCAAACCAAGGGGCAATATTTCCCCACTTTGAGTCAATCGAGTAAATATTACACAAGAGGGTATAGAGCGAAGCTATGCAGAGCAGTAACGCTACGAGTAGGGAGAGAACGCGCTTAGACATCTGATAATGATAACATCATCAGGCTATATTGCAATAATAAAAGTCAGAGAGCCTCTATCTACCTTGAGACGCAAAATACCAATCTCTGTGGTCTAGTGTGGATTTATCCTCCCAATAAGGGAAGCCCTAAAATAGAAAAATAGAGCCAACGTGGGAAGGAGAGGCTCTGTATCATCCGCCTTTGCAATCCTGATTTTTTGCAATGATAAAAAACAAAACCTAACAAGCTTCAGGGCTTCAACAGTATGCTAGCTAAAACTTGCTACGGCGGGCTGTATGAAGAATCGCAGCCAGTGTAATATGAGCAGGATGCAGTCCAGCGCGAGTCAAATGATAGACATGATGATGCCTTAGAAAATATAACCAAGCATCAATAATCCTCTATCAATAAAAAATCACTAGATTTGTATACTGAAACCCTGTCAGTAAATTTTTTCATGATGTTGTTGCGGATTGTAGGGAGTGAAGGAGACTAGCAAAAAGAGTTGCAAAACCCAAAGCTGATGATACTATAAAGACCTAACAACACAATACTTCTTCACGCTCAATATCTAATATTAGCTATAGAAAGAAGGGACTACCCCAATATGCAACAACACCTATGAATTCTTTTATCAAAACAAGCGCAACTATACTCCTCTCTATCTCACTCGCCTCCTGCTCTCTCTTCTCTCCTGGAAGCACGGATGTCGTCATTGAGACCTCCGAGCCCAATGCCTGCATCCGAGTCAACGGTAAGCCCATAGGCCAAGGAACCGCTTCTCACTCCCTAAAAAAGAACAAGAACTACACTATTGTAGCCAATTGCACTGACAATAAAGGCAATAGAAAGAAAGGAGTCACCATAATCGACTCTAGCATGTCCACTACAGGTGTACTTGATATCATTGGTGGGGCCCTCTTCCTATTCCCCTTCCTCGGGTTTATCAGCAATGGCGCATGGACACTTGACCGAGACTACGTCTACGTCGAGCTTATTTAAGCTCTGTCATCTATCTTCATCATACGGAGAGCTGCTCGTGCTTAATCGGTCAGGGGATAGTGATTTTATAGATTGTATCTAGGCATCATGCCTACTCTCCCTCACCATGTCATAGATAAAACGCCTCCACACGTGATAAAAGACGGGGGAGGCATTTTGTCTAAATTGCCTCAATAGTTTTCAGGTTTATGATGTGAGCGATTTCAATGAGAGATGAATACCGGTCATGTGAGTGTCCATGGAGAAGTCGTTGATATCACTCACAACATCTCCAAGCTTTCTCACGCTCACAATATATCCCAATTTTCCTGTACCATCTTTTGTGAGCTCTCTCATCAACGATTTTTGGTAGAACTTAGATATTAACAGAATCAAATGAGCACGTAAGTCGTGTTACCTATCTGAGGGCCTACCTACCTGATGCGCTTCTATTTTTTGAGATGGGGGTTTTGCGCGTAATGGATGTTGGCTTGACAGATGAACTGGCTGTGTTATATTTAAGGCTCGTATTTTAATTTACTTACTATTTTTATGTTTTATTCTACTTTTCGTCCGCTTGCTTTGATTGCATCTTTGACCATGGGGCAGGGGCTTATTTTTGCTGATGATGAGCAGCCGATGCTGCTTGATACAATTCCTCCCAGTGATGCTGGGCGCGGTCTGCTGCGTACGGGCCCCAAGGAGATTCGTCACTATGGCGGTGGCGCAGGACAAGGCAAGGCGCTGCCTTATATTATCTCGCGCGATAATGGGAAGAACTGGTCATCGGCTACTGCTGGCGCTGAGTTCCCCAAGAAATGGGGCGGTATTTTCAAGGAGGCGGCAGCGACGGTCTACTTACCATACTCCAAGAGGTATATGATCGTGCAGCCAGTAAACGGCTACATCTTCATCTCTGATGATATTGATAAGGGCTGGTATGCTCCAGCAAAGGATGGCAGGAGCTTTGTTCAGGCTGATGTCTGGAAGAAGGATCAAAGCAAGCTTTATCCTCTGCCCGGTGGCTGGATTTATCGCAATCCACTAGAGCTCAAATCAGGCCGCATCATCATCCCAATGCACAAATCAGGCTCTGGCACACGTTTCTTGATGTCAGCTGATAAGGGAAAAACTTGGACTATTTCCAAGGATACAATTTTTGTACCTGCCTTTAAGGAGGAGGGTATTGACAAGGCTACGCGCTGGCGCAATGCTGGCGTGGAGGGCACGGCTGTTGAGCTGAAGAATGGACAGATCTATGCGCTGGTACGCACAGATAGCAATATGAGCTATGAGTCATTCTCGCGCGACGGGGGCAATACTTGGTCCAAGCCTGAGCCCTCTCCATTTTATGGCTCGTTGATTATGTCGACCTTGGGTCGTTTGGCGGATGGGCAGCTCATCTGCCTCTGGACAAATACTGCACCTATGCCAGAGTTAGCTCACAGGGGCGGCGCATGGGAAGATGTTTTTACGGCTCGCGGTGCGCTGCATGTAGCGTTGTCACGCAATGAGGGCAAGAGCTGGTATGGCTATCGCGAGGTGGTGATTGATGGTCTACGTGATGCGGAGAATTTTGCATCCAAGGGTGGTGATCATGACCGTAGCTCACATCAGTCAGAATTTGTGGAGCTGGACAAGCGCCGCATCCTCGTGACCTCGGGCCAGCACCCCTCGCATCGCAAGATGATTATCATTGATAAGGATTGGATTGAGGAGAGCTCTCGTACTGCAAACTTTGCCAAAGATGGCATGGAGCAGGTGCACAGCTTTGTCTTCATCCCCAAGGCGCATCACATCCAGTACAACCGCAAATCGGGGGTAGAGCGCGTCAATATGCCCGGTGGGGCTAGCAAGGGCGGGCTGAAATTTGGAATCCTCAATGATGATTCGCTCATCAATGCTGGCTTAGGCGCAGATTATCGCCGCAGTGGCGTGACGTGGAACTTCCCATTGGCGCGTACGGGGCTTGTGAAATTTGAGCTCTATTTTCCCAAGGGCAGCTGTGGTATGCATGTTTCGCTCACTGACCGTATGTTCAACCCCTGCGACCCGACAGCTCCTCAGCGCGCGGTCTTTTCCTATGAGCTCACACCTGACAAGAAGCTGGGTGAATTGACCATCAAAGAAGGGGTTACATACAAGGCATCATTGCTCTTTAAAGGCAGCTCAGCAAAGCTGACGCTAACCGATATGAAGCGAAAGAAACGCGGCTCGGTGACCCTGCGCACGCTCAACTCTCCCAAGGTGGGGATCAGCTACCTGCATTTCATCGCAGCTGAGGATAATGCTATCAAGAACAAGTCCAAGGCGATGCCTGTAGGTGATTCTAAGTTCTTCCGCTTTAAGGATGGAAGCACTACACTGGAAAAGAGCTGCATTGTGAGCGATTTCCAGATGAAGATGCCATCTAAGAAATCTAAAAGCAGCAAAGGCTCCCGAAAATAACCCATAATTGGCTGGAAGAGTTACTTTATTTTTTTAGCTGATGATATAACTATACTATGAAAACATATTCTTTTAAATCTCTGTCGCTTGCTGCATTTTACGCAGGGACAACACTAGCACTAATTGGCTCATCTCTCTCTGAGTCCGCTGATGCGTCACCACCCCCGCCGATAACGAAAGTATTCACTAAGATGGTGGAGGATAAGTTCGAAAAGGTAGAGTTTCTGTATGGAGATGTGAAGCCCGATGCGGATTTTTACATTTTTGTCCTCGTGGATTTCTTAACGCATAAGTATGAGTATTCGCACCACAACCCCGTTGATATACCGATAACGAAGGCGTTATTCACCGGACCACTTAAGCCGATGTATAATATACGCTCCAACACGAAGATGGAGGTGATTCTTTGCCACACATACTTAACTATTGCTTCACAAAAGGTTCTAAGGAGAGAATACATCAAAGACACCTACAAGAAGCTTCGTGTGCGGGTGCCTATCATCGCAGCATTGAAATTTGAGTCTTACTCAAATGTTGGGGATTCTGTCTTTATCGTGAGCAAAGATCATAAGTTGCTCTTCCAAGGGGAGGATGAGATCCTCGCCTATTGGCGTGATTACACGCTGCGCCCTATCAGCGAGAAGAAGCGTGAGGAGAAGACGAAGCGCTTCCGAAAGAAGCGTGATCTAGCTATCTATAAATACGTCCTAAAAAACACTAATCCAGCTTACATTCAAAATACGTATGGCGATGATAACCCATCCAAAAAAAGCAAAGGATCAAAGAAATAACCCATAATTGGCTGAGAAAGTTACTTAATTTTTCTCAGCTGATGATATAATCATACTATGAAAACATATTCTTTCAAATCGCTTTTACTTTCTGCGTTTTACGCGGGAACAACGCTAGCACTAATTGGCTCAGTGCTCTCAGAGTCCGCTGATGCGTCACGGCCACCGCTGATCATGGAGAACTTCTCTAAGATGCTAGAAAATAAGTTCGAAAAGGTAGATTCCCTGTATGGGGATGTAAATCCCACTGCGGATTTTTATGTCTTTATCCTCGCGGATGCCGTGACGAATAAGTATAAGTTCAAGTATTACCTTGATGCGCCGATATCCAAGGCTTTATTCTCTGGACCACTTAAGCCGGTAAATAGTATGCGCGCCACCAAGAAGGTGGAGGTTATTCTTTGCCACGCACACTTAAATATCAATGAAACATATGATCAAAGGAAAGAATACGTCACAAACGCCTACAAGAAGCTTCGTGTGCGGGTGCCTTTCTATGTCCCATCGTTGGAGTCAAATGTGAGTTGTGAGACGCTGGAGAATACTGTCTTTATCTTGAGCAAAGATAATAAGTTGTTGCACCAAGGGGAGGATGAGCTACTCGCCTATTGGCGTGATTACACGCTGCGCCCGGTCGACAAGGAGAAGTGTGAGGCGAAGATGCTACGCTTCCGAAAGAAGCGTGATGAAGCTATCGAGAAGCGCTACCAGAAATACGTGAATACAAATTACGTTACAAACCGCAGATGGGCGTTGTGACTCAATCATAAAAAATGCGTTCAGTTGGCAACTGGACGCATTTTTTATGATTGAGTTTCTATATACGGCTAAAAGCCTATTTCTCAGCATGCTACAAAAGCTGTTCTAGTGCTTTGTATCTAGCATATCTTATCAGCGGATAAGATGTGATGCTAGCAAATTAGGCTGATATTCTATGCTTTAACTTGACTCTGCTAGGGGGCTGTGTTAGCGTGTTGTTGCCCTGCTTGACTTGTCATACCATCCCCATTATCGAATCAGACCGACCATGAACAGCCCTACACAAAAATACTTTGTCTCATGGAGCGGAGGCAAGGATTGCAGCTACGCCCTCTACCGCCTGCGCCAGTCACAGCCCGATGCGCAATTTCATCTACTGCATATGCAGAGACTTGGCGATTGGGTCGCGCACCGCATCACGCCTGCCCTCATGGATGCGCAGGCCGCAGCCATGGGTCTGCCGCTGAGCCGCTTCCCTGTCGAGCACTACAGCGACTATCCCCAGCAATTTCAAGCCGCCCTCACCCAGATGCGAGAGCAGGGGATTACGCAGGGTATCTTTGGCGACATCTACCTAGAGGCGCATCGCAGCTGGATAGAGGCAGAGTGCGCCAAGGCAGGCATCAGCCCCATCTTCCCCCTCTGGGGCATGGAGAGGGAGAGTGTCTTAGATGGATTTATTGCCGCAGGGTTTAAGGCCCGCATCATCTCAGTGCAGAATAAGCCGGGCTATCGCGAGCAACTACTTGGGCATCTGCTTTGCCCCCAGCTCAAGCAGGTCATGCAGAGTATCGAGAACTTTGACATCTGCGGAGAGCAAGGCGAGTACCATAGCATCGTCATTGATGGCCCCATCTTTGCGCATCCTCTCACCTTCCGCATTGCCCATCCCTTTGAAACAGATCAAATTCTTGCTCATGTGCTCGACACCCCACTTCCATCTACTAGCCCTAACTATCCCATGAATAAACTCAAGCCCATCATGTTTGTTGGCACCGGCTCAGACGTCGGTAAATCGATGCTTAACGCAGGTTTCTGCCGCATCTTTAAGCAGGATGGCTACAGTCCTGCTCCCTTCAAGGCGCAAAATATGTCGCTCAACAGCTACGCCACAGCAGATAATCTCGAGATTGGCCGCGCCCAAGCCGTGCAGGCTGAGGCCTGCGGAGTCGCCTGTCATGTCGATATGAACCCCGTCCTGCTCAAGCCCACAACGGAGATGTGCTCTCAGGTCATCCTACTGGGTAAAGTCCTAGGCACTAAAAACGCCAAGGAGTACTTTAACCGACAGAACAAGGCCACCCTCTTTGTCGACGTTAAGCTAGCCTTTGACCGCATCAGTGAGCGCCACAACCCCATCGTCATGGAAGGTGCTGGCAGTATCTCTGAGATGAACCTCTGGGATCGAGACATCGTCAACATGCCCATGGCTGAGTACGCAGGTGCGGCCACTTATCTCATCGCGGACATCGACCGCGGCGGCGTCTTTGCATCGGTCTACGGCAGCATCCAGCTGCTGCCCGAGCATCAGCGCAAGCTCATCAAGGGGGTTATTATCAACAAATTCCGCGGTGATATTGATCTCTTTAACGATGGGCGCAAGATGTTACAGGACCTCTGCGGTGTACCCATTATTGGTGTGATTCCCTACTTCCGCGATATCTTTATCGAGCAGGAGGACTCCGTCATCCTCGATCATTACAAGCCCACTGTGACCAGTGCTGATGCACCGCGAATCAAGATATCTGTCTTGCTGCTGCGTAGCATGTCAAACTTCACCGATTTCAATCAGCTCTCCTTCTGCAAGAACATTGAGTTCAGCTACAGTAACAAACCCCACGAGCTCGAGCAATCCGATATCATTATCATCCCTGGTAGCAAGAACACGATCGCTGACATGCAAGACATCCGCAATCAGGGCTTAGATGAGCTGCTCCTCGCCCACCACCACGCAGGTAAGCCCCTCTACGGCATCTGTGGCGGCTATCAAATCATGGGTGAGAGCATTCAAGACCCCGAGCAAATCGAGGGTAGCACACGCGAAATCAGCGGCCTAGGCATCCTCCCCATCAACAGCTGCATCAAGCAGGGCAAGACCACGCGTCAATGCCGCTTTGAGTCGCTACACGACAGTGAGGTTGGCGGTCGAGGTTATGAGATTCACTCGGGTGTCAGCACGAGCAGCAAGCCCCTTGCGCGCCTCGACAATGGCGAGATGGACGGCTGCTACCTCAGCCCCAGCTGCTGGGGCAGCTACATCCACGGTATCTTTGATAACCAGTGCGTCATCAACTCCATCCTGCGTGCCGCAGGTGGTCAGAGCGAGGATATCGAGGACTACCACGAGATGAAGGAGCGCAACTACGATCTCCTCGCCACGCGCCTACGCGAGCTCGTCGATATGGAACAAATCTACGCAAGCCTCCGTCAGGACGCTTAACAAATCAATCAAAAACAACAAATACACTAAATTTATGTCACTAGGACTCATCCACATCTACACAGGCAATGGCAAGGGCAAGACAACATCATCAGTCGGCCTCGCTACACGCGCCATCGGCAGCGGTCATAGCGTCACCTATGTCTCTTTCCACAAACGCCCTGAGAAATTTGGCTACCACGAGATGGGCGTTCTCAGTGCTGCTGGCGTCCGCGTCCTCAACCGCGCAAAAGGTCACCCGCACCTCGACAAGAGCATCGACCCCAGCACCGTCAGCAAAGAAGTCTATGACGCCCTTGATGAGCTTGAGGCACTGCTTGCCTCCGAGCATATCGATCTGCTCATCATGGATGAGATTATTATCTCTGTGCGCGATAGCTACATCACAGAGCAGCGCCTCCTTGACTTTATCGATCGCAAGCCCAGCAAAACCGAGCTCGTCATGACAGGCCGAGGAGCCAGCGCTGAGCTCATCGCTCGTGCAGACTATGTGAGCTCCATCACCGCGGTTAAGCACCCCTATAACAGTGGACAGTGCAGCCGCAAGGGCATTGAATTTTGAGCCATGAGCGCTCAGACATCCAGCCTTGAGAATAGTCATACCCTCTGCTGTGCAGAGGGTATGCTGCAGCTTTACTACGCCCGTGAGGACGATCGTCGCATGATTTATGATTTGAGCACGCGGGAGCCTGCAATCATCCTCTCCATGTTTGATGACGTTCGTAAGTTTCGATGGGAGGACATCCGCGATGAAGCTGCTGCCTACTTTGATGGAAGCCCTGGTCCTAGCAAGTATCTCATCATTCAATACAAGGCTGAGACCATCGGCTTCTTTATTCATGTCCACCACCCCGCTATCATCGCTAACATGGAGCTCCATATCTGGTTCTGCTCCAAAAAACATACGGGTAACGGATTAGGACAGCGCTGCGTCAATCTGATGAAAGCGCATCTGCATGCCACGCAGCAGGTTGAGAGATTCCTCATGCGCCCATGGACAAAAAACCCCTATGCTATCCGCGCCTATCAAAAATGCGGATTTGACATCATTGATGATTTTGATCTCAGCCTCTACTTTACGCATGAGGAAATTGCCAAATATGGCAATGGTGCCTACAGCCCCGAGGAGACCTGCAACATGCTCGCATGCTGCAAGCCAGACTCGATGTAAACTCCCCATCACCTTATGGGTACTTATTGCTTCTCTATAGAAGCAAATCATAGAAACGCGATATAAACCCTAGTTAATGCTGGGGTTTATCTTTTGCGCGTCAGCCGGGCCTTTGCTCTAGCGGCAGCTTATGAGCTCATCATCGAGCAGGAGATTGAGCGGCATTTTTGTGCCGCAAAAAATATATTGCAAGATGATTGAACAAAGTGATCCCCAGATACATCAATACTATAACAAAGCATAGCGCGAGGGATGAAGGAGAGAGCAGACCGAGCAAAATTAGCTAAGCTTTGTGTTTCATAGGTAAATGAAGCGAGCGCAAAGGATTTCCTTCGCGCTCGACTTCGTTTTAGAAAGCTAGTTTTTTGGCGTGATTTGGCAGTGATTTGTACTCCTGCTTAGAGAAAATTCTATAGTTTTTTGGAGAATCCGCAAACAATCATCTTGTTTTTGCAGCTCGTTTAATATGATGACTAACTTATTCTATTCTCGTAAGATGCCCTATTGATGGGTGATGTAGCGTTTTATGTTTTTTGACAATGTTGAAAATAAGTTACTTCGGGAGTTTTGTATTTCGTTCAAAAAAATTATACGTAAAACATCAGTTTATTACTAGGGATATAGGCTTGACTCTGCGTTTCTTTTTGAGAGAATGCTTTTGCAGGAATCTAACTCCATGCATCGCATTAGCACAAATAATAAACACAAACATCATGAAATTACACATCCCCCTCGGATTACTCGCAGCCCTCGTTAGCCTCTATGCTAGCCCCGTGATTGCGAAGACCTCGACTGATCTCGGCAACGTCATGTACATTGGCGACTCGATCTCTCATGGTTACAATAGCTCTAGCCATCGCTGGGAGCTACACAAGATTTTTGCAGATAATGGTATCAGCTACAATGAGGTGGGTGTGATGACGGGCAATTCATCAGGATCAATGACGGATGCTATTACTCCTGGCTCGATTTATGGTGATGTGGTGTTTGATAACGTGCATTGCGCTAACTCCTCGGGTCGTACTGATGAGGTGTCTGGGCTTGTTGAAGGTGGATCGGATCGCTACAATGGGAGCAATATTAATAATTGGCTGGGTCTGAGTGATGTTGATAACAACGGAGAAGCCTACACTGGAGCTACCTTTACAGGTGATGAAGCACCAGATACTTATGTGATGATGCTTGGCACAAATGATTTGCTGAGTGATCATGGTGATGCAGGTTTTGAGGGTAATCCGGCTGCGGGTCAGGTTGCTATTGATGAGCTGCTGCGCAATGTGAAGTCGATTCACACGAGCATCAGCACGGCTACGCCTAATGCAAAGCTTATTATCACGACAATACCTGTTTTCACCAATGAGAATGGAGCGATTGATTCGCTTGCTACGCGTCAGGTGATTGCTAATTACAATGAGCAGCTCAAGACATGGGCGAGCGAACAGGGCGCGAATGTCATGCTGGTTGATGTGAATGTAGGTCTCCTCGATGTGACCTCATCAAGTCCCGTGATGGCGGTAGATGATTTGTTAGGCGATGCTGTGCATCCAAACTCTCAGGGTAGCCGCATTATTGCCGCTAACATCGCCAAGGCTTACGGGCTGGCTGGTCGCACGGCTGGACAAAAGAGGATGGGCGCTAATGGCATGGCTGTAAATTTTTACAATGACGGCAATTCTCTGCAATTTAGCGAAGCCGCCTTGGCTAGCAAGGGCTTTACAACCAATAATGTCACAGTAACAAGCAACAGCCTCACGATGAATCAGAAGAGCAGCATCAGCCACAACTGGTCTGCAGATACAACGCTCAACAACGGCTATACACTCGACTTTGACCTCATGATGGGTGATGGCGCGGCTAATGGATGGAACACGACGGATGATCTGAGCATCACGCTGGGTAATGGTAGCACGGCTGGTATTCTTAGCATTAATGAGGCCTACATCAAGTGGGGTGACACGGTTCTTTACTCCCTAGACATGTCCGCTAGCGTGAATGACTTGCGCCTAAGCTACGTGATGGGCGATGTACTCAATGGTCTTGAGGCCGGTTACTATCTCTGGATTGATGACATGCTCATTGGCGAGGCCTTGGATGGTGTCGCGAGTGATGTTGATGGCTTGCTTGTGAGCTACGATGGCTCGGGTAATGTGATTTTGGGTGATATTGCGCTTGATGGCTCGAACGCCTTTGCTCCTTCAACTGAGGGTATCACTAACGCTGAGAATGGCTTTGTGGCTGGTGGCTCAGAGGTGCTGCGCGGTCTGGGCAGCATTGATTGGCTTGATTCATCGAGCTTTGATGCGACATTCACGCTCACTGAGCTGAATGGTAATCTGCGCTTAGCATCGGGCTTTGTAGGTGGTGCTGGAACTAGTCTTGACATCATCGTGACTGGTGAGACCGTTATTGGTAAAACGCTCTACGCTAATGATGGCAACTATACAGGTGATATTCGTGTTGATATTCAGGGCGGTCTACTGACTGCTGCTGGCTGGTACGGCATTCACGGCTCAGGTACGCTGACGGGGAATGCAACGATGCGATTCTCAGCAGATGCTAAGGGTGTGAGCGCGGGAGCCTCAGTCTTTGGCGTGCTCAGCGGTATTATTGATGGGAATGCATACCTAGAGTTCTCATCTCATAATTTAGAGCTCAACTCATGGACAGGTCAGGCTAATGCAGCCTCAGTAGTGGGTGTCTATAGTGGTAGTATCACCGGGGACATGACCATGGTCTTCAACACTGGTACCTTCAACTACAATATCGTTGGTGGCGGCTTTACGAGCGGCTCTAGCATTGGCGGTAACACGCATGTTTACATCAACAATGGCAATTTCAAGACTAATATCTATGGTGGCAGCATCGCAGGTACAATCACGGGAGATACATCCCTGACAATCTCAGGCGGTAACATATACGGCAATCTCTATGCTGGTAGCCTCAGTGGCACAGTGGGTGGTAAGAGCTCACTGACTATCATCGGTACAGATGCTAAGTTCCTCGGTGAGGGGCTCATCAATGCTGGCTCTGAGGGTGGAACGCACGCAGGTGACTCCATTCTCACACTCAAGAATATCACAGCTTCGAGCAATGAGCATGGTATTGATAAGTTTAAAGGTACGCTCTCGGGCGGTATCGCTGGGAAAGCTACGTTGCTTTTTGATAACGTGCAACTAGACACAACCTTGGCGGCAACCATCACAGACTTTGATGTCATTGAGCTGAGCAACAATTCTAGAGTTCAACTCAGCAGCTTTGGTGGAGCTACACAGCTAAATCTGGCCGCCGGCTCAAGCCTGACACTGACGCAAACCATTCTTATCACAAATAAGATGACAACTCAGGGAGCTGGCTCGCTGATCTTTAGCTCGGACATTGTCTTTGATGTCTCAGCTCTGGGTCTCACGGCAGCTTCGGGCAGCTTCACTCTCTTTGAGGGTAGCTTGTTACTTGGTGATAGCTTTACCTCTCTAGGTATTGCCAATATCACGGGTATTGCGGGCATGACTGCCCTAAAGAAGGTGACGTTCAATGCCGATGGCACGGTTGATTTGATTAGTGAACTCATCAACTACAGCTATGTAGGTGGTAGCACTGAGGCTGAAATAAGCTCGCTCAACTGGGATACTAAGTCTCCCTCATTCTCAGGGGATACCTATCAGAATGGTAACTCGGTGACTTTCTCGGGCTTCACAGATGCAAATCTGGCTGAGAATATTACCGCTAGCATCATCACGATTGCAGATTCGGCTTACCTCAAGCTGCGCAGCGGTGATGAGGGGCTCTTCAGCCTGAATGCTGGTGAAATTAATCTCTCTGCAAACGCGTCCCTGCATCTTGTAGGAGATGTGTTATCGGCTGAGAGTCGTATTATAGGTGGGGTGAGCAGCAAGCTGATTCTTGATCGCACTAATGAGAACTTCACTTGGGCTAGTTATTCAGACATGCTAACAAACTTCAACGGCGGGCTGACCATCGCCGCGGGTCAGATGAACATTGTGGGGACTGATGTATTCACTCAGCTTGATCACTTCGTTGTAAATGCAGGTGCCACCCTGAGCATCAACGGTGTGCATACAGTATCACAGGATATCTATCTCACTGGCGATTTATCACTCACAAATGTAAAACTGTTGGCAGACGCGACAATTAACGTGATGTCTGATCAGGCAACAATCACTGGTGTTGGAGCTGGTAGTCTTATCTACGCTTCTATCACGGGGGATACGTCTCTGACTATTAATGATAATATGCATATAGTTGGGGATATTAATCTAACGGGTGATCTCATTATTGGTAGATCTACATCATCAGGTCGTCTCGTCACGCTTGGTGGCGGTTATAAATCTGGTAGTGCTTTAAATTTTAAATCCCTGGTCCTTGAAGCTGGTGCTCGTGTCCGTATTCAGCATGCTACAACCACGTTGGAGGATACGAATGTCAGTATGGGTGATGGTTCAATTTTCCGAGCTGATAGTAGCAACAGTAATGCTGGTATCGCATGGGGTGGATTGTCGCTGAGCGCTAATGCTACTATTGAGCTCAATGCCCAAGGCGGCTTTAGCTTCAGCTCCCTGACTAACAGTGGCGCGGATTCACTACTCACAGTTGAGGCTTTTAACTCTACTACTCGCTATACGCGCATTGAGTTCAAGTCCATCAATGATTTTGATGGCACGGTGAGCATGGCTGATCAAGTGAATGCTGAGCTTATCCTGCGCGGTGTTGTCAGCCAGTCTGCTGGTCAGGATGTCATATTTAGCGGTGGTATCGAGGTTGATGTCTATGATCTCACTTTTGTTGGTGAAGGTGGTCTTCACTTTGAGAACGCCGTGCGTATTGATGGCAACATGCTCCTACTGGGGGCAAATGTCACGATGGGCGCATTCTCCTTTGCAGACGCTGACGCGAGCCTGAATATCTATGGCGGTCGTGTCACGCTGAGCGAGGCAAGTTATGCCGCGACTGATAATAACATTCGCATCGGTGAGGCTACTCTCACGAGCACGCAGGCGAGCATGAGCATGGCGCAGAATCTCCAGCTCGGCGGCTATGACGTCACAGGCATGACATTGCCTGCGGGCTACGTCAGTTCTGCTGTAGCAGGTAGCGTTGATAAGCCTATCTACACGACCATCGACAGCGCGAGCTCTGCCATGAGCTTCACGGGCGTCATCTCTGATGTCACAGGCTCGGTAGGTGGTTTGATTATTGATGGCTCAGGCACAGTAACACTCAGTGGCAATAACAGCTACAGTGGTGGCACAAATATCGTCAGCGGCAGCCTCATCGCAGGTAGCAATAGCGCCTTTGGCACTGGTAACATCAGCATGGTATCTGGCAGCCTTGATTTGGGTGGCTTTGTGATGTCCAATGCGATTGAGACAAAATCTGGCAGCATCAGCAACTACGCAGGCTACACAGGTGTCATTACCCACAGTGGTACGGGCGTCTTGGAGCTCTCATTGGCTGCTTCCACGAGCAACTTGACAGCGGATTTGATGATCAACTCTGGCACGGTCAAGCTGGCAGCAAACAGCGGGGATGGTAGCTTCAAGAGCATTACGATCGCCTCAGGCGCCACGCTGGACATGTCCGCGGGTTCTGTTGGCCTCGGTGGTGAACTCACTCTTGGTAACAATGCAACACTGAGCTTTGCTAGTGGTGCTGGCTCAGGAGTCTCCATGGGTGCTGGCGGCAACATCAACTTGAGCGCAGGCGATAAGTTCAACATCAATATCATCGGAGGCAGCGGAAGCATCCTTGAGATGGTGCTCTTTGATAGCTGTGATTTGGCTGACTTTGCTGATTTTAACTTCGGCTTTGTAGGAGAGCTTCAAGGCATCAAGGCAAGTGATTTGCTCAACTCCGTGACCTTTGACGGAATTGATTCTGGGCTGCTTGATGATCTCTACATCATCTTTAACGAGGATAATCAACTCGTCCTCACAACTGAGGTTGATCTGGTAGCAAATGTCCTCTGGGATGGCACGAGCAACAGCTGGAGCAATGGTGGTGCTGGCTGGGATATGCTCAATGGTGGTGCCGACGTAAATTACACATCAGGTAGCTCAGTGACCTTCAACGCTGGTACCGGTACGATTAGTATCGCCGAGGGAGTCGTAGCTAATAATATGACGGTTAGCGGAGCAGGTGTTGACTTTGACTTCACTGGCTCTGGCAATCTGAGCATCACTGGTAACTTGACCGTCGATAAAGGTGCCTCCGCAGGCTTTGACAGTACCGTTGAACTGGCAGATAGCAGCATCGTGACAATTGGCGAGGGTAGCAGCCTGAGCTTTGGCGCGGGTGTGCAGATTATCACAACGCTCAATAACGCGGGCAGCATTATCGCAGATGACTTGGTCGTTATCAACAACGTGATCGGTGGTGGTAACATCACGGCTAGTAACATTACCCTGCAAGGCGATTACAACAGCCTTGGCACGGTCATTGCTGATACGCTCACCGCCAAGGGAAGCCTTAGCATCACGACTGGCAGCGTTCTAGGATCGCTGGTTAGTGACGGTACGCTCTCGCTGGATAGCTCTGGCGTGGTTACTATTAAATCGGTTACTGGCTCGCTGGCATCTCTGAAGAACTCAGGGACGTTAAGCATCGGCTCGGATCTGTCCATCACCGGGACACTCACCAATACCGGCTCGCTGGATATGGGCGGATTTGATCTCATTATCAACATGGGCAATGCTCAAGGTGGTACACTGACTAATGTCGCTGATTTGACCCTGCAAGGTGGGGACACATTTGCGCAAATCACATCTACTGGTACCATCTTGACATCAGGATCTCTGAGCATGACAGGCGACTTGAGTGCAGTAGCTCTAGTCGGCGTGGACAAGTTGCAGCTCAATGGCGGTAATCTCACGCTCAGCACAACGGCTACAACCAGTATTGGCCATCTTGAGGCGACAGGCAACTTGACCCTCAATGGTGCGCTCATCCTGGGTAGCGAAGGCTCTAGTCTCGCTCATAGCGCAGGCAGCATCGAGACGCAGCAATTGCTCACCGTGCATGGCAGCCTCAGTGCTGCTAGCATCACCGCCTCCTCTGGCATTAGCATCTCAGGTGATGCTATCATTACAGGTAACGTGACAACTACCGCAGGCAATATCACGCTCAGCGGTGCTAGCAATAGCACTGCGGCACTGGAGACAGCAGGCGGCAGCATCCTCGTTGAGGGCTCCTTGAGCGCAGACTCTGTGCAAGCGAGCGCTGGTATTGAGATTAAAGGCAGCGCGACTATCACAGGTAACATCGCAACGAGTGCTGGCAATATCAGTCTCGGCTCGACAATACATGACCAACATAGCGTAGCTGATCTCAGCACGAGTGGCACATTGACGACGATGGGCTCACTCACGGGTACAAGCGTGACGGCACAGGAGCTCACACTGGGCGGCAAGATGGAGCTCTCGGGTTCTCTGGATGTGGATACAATCACCATTCAAAACAATCTCGTCTCCATCGCGCCTGTCATCACCGCTGGCAACCTCATTTCTGACTCACTCACCATCAATGCCTCTGCGGACATCCTCTTTGGACTTGGTATTGAGGCTGGCGGCAGTGTCGTCCTCATTGATCTTGAGAGCGCCTTCACTGGTAATCTCACGCTCACAGAAGTTGATACAGGCAACCGCCAGTACACCATTGGCGTCAACGCCAATGGAGACATCATTATCTCTATGGTGATGAGCGGTAATGAATGGACAGGAGGAGCGGGTCTTGATACTGACTGGAGCAATGCTGGTAACTGGGATGGAGATTTACCAAACCTCGATGATGCCAACAATAACGCCCTCTTCGGAGGAGCAGGTGGTAACATCACGGTAACTGATCAACAGGCAGCCTACGATATCACAGTTGCAGCAACTGCAGCGGACGATGTCTATCATCTCTCTGGCTCAGGCTCATTGCAGAGCTACCAGATTGATGTGAATAAAGGTGTCCTTGAGCTTGGCGTTAATACAGAAGTGATTTTTGATGATGCTATTATCGGCTCAGGTTCTGTCTACATCGGAGCACAGGGCTCACTCATCATCCAAGATGGAGCAACGCTCAAAGCCTCTCAACTCCTCATTCAGATGGATGGCGCTAATAGCGGCTCACTGCAAATTGCAAGTGATTCGGCACTCATTATCGCTGGCTCACTCAATGCGGCAGGTCTTACGATTATCAATGATGGTAATCTTAGTATCGGCACAGGCTCATCTATCGGCTTTGTCGATGGTACAGGTAAGCTGCTTATTACAGGTAGTGATGTCGTGCTGGGTGGTGTTAGCGCTGATATGGGCAGTCTCGTCATTGATGAAGATGCCAGCCTGACTATCGGACAAAACACGCTTAGCTCCATCACAAATAACGGCAATCTGCACATCAAGGCAATTGATGCGCTCGATGCGGCTCTGAGCCTCAGCGGCACAGGCAATACCACTATTGGCACCATCTTTGATGGTGCAGCTATTGAGCTCGTCGATGCTGGCAGCAGCTTATTAATTAAAGGTGATGCAAGTCTATCCTCGCTAGATAACAATGGTCAACTGATTGTTGAGGGCAGCCTCACACTCACTAGCCATAACAGCAATGCAGGTGATATCCAAGCTGATGAGCTTATTCTTGATATTGCGGCAACACGCGCACTAGACTCGCTGGGCAGCAACTTTGGCGACCTGAAGGTAAATACCCTCACGATCAATGGAGAGCTCTCAACGGGCGATTACATGATAACAGCAGAATCTATCAGCAACCAAACAGGTGTTGGTAATGCTCAGTTGCATCTCACAGCGCTCGTCAGTTGGGCGACTGATGGCAACATGGACATCGACGGTAGCTATAACCTCATCAGCTCATCCAACGCACAAATTGCGCTTGATGAGCAGAGCAAGGCAGCTATCAATGATCTCGTCCATGCTGGTAAAGACATCTTCTACTCAACAGGGGTCGATGGTGTAGAGCTCGAGATTGCTGCTGCGACAGATCGTCGCTGGAGCACCTCGAACAACTTTGCCGTCACCCCTGGATATGAGGGTGAGGATGGCGTGACCATAACTCCCATCTTTGAGAATGAGGAGATGGTGGACATCGGCGGTGGCAACATGGTCAACAAGGTGAACCCTGTGAGCAGCGATATACTCGACAGCGTTGAGCAGATTGCCGTTGATGAGAGCATCATCATTGATTTGGTCGGTGTAGCTACAACTGCAGATGGCAGCCTCCAACTCAACAATATGTTTGGCAGTAAGGGCGAGATATTCTGGGTGCAGGGCGATGGTATAGATCTGGACTTTGTCACGCTTAATGCGAGCAAGCTCGACAGTGCAGCAACGGCACAGTTTACATTCAAGGCTAGCGATGTCACCGTGCAAGTGACTAGCGAAAATGGCGCGAGCCAAGAGTTTGCAGAGATGCAGCTCGACTCCGCAAAGCTCGATGTAAAAGCCGATGCAAAGCTCGATGTCATCTCTCTTGATCTGGTAGACAGTGATGTTGTCGTCGATGCTGATGCCACTCTCAATGTCGGCTCCATCAAGGGCGATGAGGACTCTAGCCTCTCGGGTTGGATCAACATCACTGGCAGCGGTAGCGACTACGAGGGTACATTCAACGATGCAACGATCGCCACAACAGACGGTGGTGCTAGCATCTCGCTCAAGGTCTCAGAGGGTCTTAGCATAGCAGGCACAGCTGGTTTGATTGGTCTCACTGAGACAGATGGTAACACTCTCAACAAGATTGAGACCACAGGTGCTAGCATCGTGATGGGAGTAGGCGAAAGTGGGCTCAAGCTCACAGAGGCATCCAGCATGACTGGTGGTACCCTGAATGTGAACCTCACTGAGGAGAGCATGGGCGGCACACTCTTTGATGACTTGCAGGGAGAAATCTCACTGACCGACACCGTAATCAATGTTCGATCCGCTAATTCCAGTATGGTGCTCAGCGATCTAAATACCACGCTGCTTGATCTGGGTGATCTCGTCAGCCTCGATGGTGTGACCGTAGAACTCGATGGCGTCTTTGACAAGTACTATACCAATGTGCGCATTGAAAATGGTTCTATTGTCGCTGACATCAAAACAGACCACTACGTCAGCTATGGCTTGAGTGCCAATGGTATCGCTGGAGCGCAGCTGCTTAGCAAGGCTCTCGCTAACTACAACCCTCAGGACATGGATATTGATAATGATGGTGATGGCACGATGGATGCGCACTCGCGCCCCGATCTCGCCGCCGCCCTCAACAGCATGGATCTCTACATCGCTATGGGCAACGGTGCTGCCGCAGATAAACTCGCAGCTGCCGTTGCAGGTGCGAGTGTCACCGCTCTGGGTTCTGCTCAGATGGGCGACATGGAGCGTCAACTGGGTAGCATCCGCAACCGCACAATGAGCATGGGACTTAGCCCCTATGAGCATAGTGAGGATCAGACCACATCACAAGCATGGATTAGTGCCGAGGGTGGTAGCAGCAAACTTGATAATGATGGTACCGCAGCTGGTCATGACCTGAGCAGCTTTGGTGGTAGCTTTGGTGTTGACTTTGATGTCCACCAGCAGCTTAGCCTAGGTGTAGCCATTACAGCAATGTATGGCAGCATCGACTCTGATGCCGCTGACGTGGGTGATGGCTCGCTCAACACGACCTATATCACGCTCTTTGCTCGTAGCAATGTTAAGCGCTGGTCGCATAGCTTCATCGCCAGCTTTGGCTCATCGGATGCCGATATGGATCGTACCGTTCACTATTTTGGTGATAGCTACAAGACCAAGGGCAGCACCGATGGTACAAGCTTTGGCCTGATGTATGAGCTGGGCTACACCATCCCTCTTGATGAGGAAATGAACACCTGCTGGCAGCCGATCTTTAACATCAGCTTCATTAGCAGCAGCCTCGATGGCTACACAGAAAAGAACAGCGATGCGGCCCTCAAGGTTGGTGAGCAGAGCAATAGCTATGCCACCATCGGTGCAGGTGCTCGTATTGAGACCGTCATTGGGACCTCAACTTATAACCGCTCCTCGATCCTCTCTGGACGCGCCATGCTCAAGCTCGACGTGGGTGACCGCGCTGCTGAGGCTGATGTGAGCTTTGTTGATGCCGCTGGTGCCTCCGTCAAGATGACGGGCGCTGAGCCAGGAGCCTTTGGCTTTGAGCTCGGTGCTGGTCTCTCCATCCCCGTCACCTATGACACTGGCAGCATCTTCTTGGATGCGAATGTGGCACTGCGTAGCGGTATGACTGATGCCAGCGCCACTGTAGGCTATCGCTTCACATTCTAAAGCGAGAAATATAAACTCAGGCGCGCGCTCTCCTGCTGGAGAGCGCGCGCCTCTTTTTTTTCACTACGGACAAGTAAGATACTTGTAATTACTCGATGATTGCCTTATTATATCATTATTAGCCATAACTAACATATTAACATGTCAGAATACTACCACAATCTATACTCGCTCTTTATCGATATGTCCTTTTACATGGTCATCGGACTGATCTTCACAGGCTTCCTGCATGCCTTTATCAAGGAAAAATGGATCAAGAAGCAACTGGGCTCAACATCAGCGAGCTCTCTTGTCAAGGCCGCCATGGTAGGGGTGCCCCTGCCACTCTGCTCCTGTGGAGTGATTCCTATGGCCGTCTACCTGCGGCAAAATGGCGCCTCCAAGGGTGCCGTCATGTCATTCTTGACATCGACACCACAGACGGGTGTCGATAGCATTATTGCAAGCTATGGGATGTTGGGTCCTATCTTTGCAGTCTACCGTGCACTAGCAGCCTTTATCTCAGGCATCGTGACAGGGGCAATAACAGAGCTGCTGGACACTAACGAGCCAGCACCCCAACCCGAGAAGAAGTCCTGCTGCTCGCATAGCTCATCCGAGACGAGCCCCGAGACCGACACGGCACAGGCGAGCTCCTGCTGCAGCTCCTCAGCAGCCAAGCCGGCGATGAGCCTCCCGGGAAAGCTGCTCGAGATGTTGCGCTATGCCTTTGGTAGCTTCCTTGATGATATCGCGTTAAACTTTGTCATCGGGCTGCTCATTGCCGCGCTGATTTCTACATTACTGCCAGCTGACTTGCTCGGCACGCTCAACAACCCTCTGCTCGCCATGCTGCTTGTCCTCATCATTGGCATTCCGATGTATGTCTGCTCGACAGCCTCCATACCCATCGCTCTCGCACTGATGATGAAGGGGCTCTCCCCTGGTACAGCCTTCGTATTTCTCTTTGCAGGCCCCGCAACCAACATCGCCTCAATCGCTGTGCTGCTCAAGGTATTTAGCAAGCGCAGCATCGCCATCTATCTCGGCTCAATCGCGCTCTGTGCAGTAACCTTTGGTCTGCTGCTCGATTATCTCCTCATCGATAGGGTAATTTCTGAGATTAGTGCTATCCATTGCGAGGAGCCATCCAATCTCAAACTTATAGTCGCACTTATCTTTGGGCTTTGCCTGCTGCTGAGCCTTTGGCGTAAGCTCCGCCATAAAGCCTCTTAAAGGCAGCGGACTTATCAGGCATGGGCACGAGGCTGCCCGTCTTAAAGCCATGAGGGTTATTTGCCTTGTAGCTGGGCATAAGAGCCTTACTCTGACGCAGCTCCTTGCTGAGCAATCTGGCCATCTGCATAGCGCGAGCAGGCTGTGAGCCTGAGAGTTCATTCTTTTCCCCGATGTCATCACGCAGGTTGTAGAGTTTGATTTGCTGGGCTTCATGCTGGTAGATTATCTTCCAATCGCCATAAACGAGGGCTGAGCCTGCACCATAACCAGCTTCGCTGCGCAATCCCGCAACCCAGCTGTTGGGCAGGTGAAAGAGCAGAGGGCGTGCCTCGCTCTCCTTACCGCGGAGCAGGGGAAGGAAGCTCTTACCATCGAGCGCACGTGCCTTACCGCCAGCCATCTCGATGATACTGGGGAAGAAATCCTCAATGATAACGGGGCTATTATTGATACGGCCACCCGCGGTTTTACGAGGCCATTTGACCATCATGGGTACTCGGATGCCACCCTCGTGGAGAGAGCCCTTGCCGTGCTTCAGTGGAGCATTTGCCTGCGCCATGCGTCCGCAAACGGAGAGCCCACCATTATCGCTCATAAAGATAATAATCGTGTTCTCATCCTCACCATTGAGCTTGAGCCAATCCATGAGCGCGCCTAGACTCAGATCCATACCCTCAATGAGTGTGCTGTAGTTACGCTCAGAGTTATTCCAAGGATGTCCATCATTGGGATTGCTGTACTTGGGCGCAAGATGCTTGTTGTAACCTCGTGCATCAAAGGGAGCGTGAATGGCATAGAGGGACATATAGAGGTAGAAGGGCTTATCTACTTTCTTGAGTTTATCCAGCTGCTCAATCGCCTTGATGGTGAGAGCTTGGGTGAGAAAGACATCCTCATCATAGAAGCGTGATTCGTCGAGACCTTGGACGGCAAAGCGGCTTGCTTGTCCGTATTTTTTACTACCTCGATAGTTGGCAGGCCCACCCGTCTCGCGCCCTGCGATATTGTAGTCAAAGCCGAGATTGAGGGGATTGGCACCGGGTGTTCCTTGAGTACCCCAGTGAGCTTTGCCTACGTGGATGGTACGATAGCCCAGCCGCTGGAGCTTCTGGGGAAGCGTCTTGCTAATAAAGCAAGGTTTTGTCATTTTGTAGTCGAGCGGCGCACCTGTGATGGCTTGCGTCGTGTGACCCTTTGCAGGCGTGCCGAGGGGCTGCAACCCATTAACACTCCATTCGGGGCTCTGCAGGTTCGGGTGCCTTGAATCGGTACTCTGGTCACAGTTGAGCGTCCAATTGGTAACGCGATGCTTTGCCGCATTGATGCCAGTCATGAGGCTAGTGCGCGTAGGTGAGCTCACGGGACATGCATAGGCTCGGGTGAAGAGCATGCTATTGGCAGCCAATCGCTCCATGTTAGGTGTGCGGTAGCGCTTGTTGAGATAAGTCTCCTTGGGCTGCCCATCAGCATCACGCCAGAAGGGGACGCTGGTATCTTGCCAGCCCATGTCATCGACCAAGAAGAAAATGATGTTAGGTTTATTATCACTTCCAACGGCCACGAGGGGGTAAATCAGCAGGGGGAGAGCTAGTGTGGAAAGACGCATAGATAAACGTGATAAAACAAGGTGCAGTGTATAGAACAGAAGCTTACAAGTCAACAAAATTCCTAGCATCGATAAATCGACAGAATTTGAGCCGATAAATAATTCCCATCATTATTGAACATAAGGTCAAGCAAATGCGTCTCTACTATAACAAAGCAAGCTCGCAAGGGAAGGGAAGGAGAGAGCCCCCCCTCGCATCATAAGAGCAGCTTTGGGTTTCATAGGTAAAATGAAGCGAGCGCAAAGGATAGTCCTTCGCGCTCGACTTCGTTTATGGGATAGAGCCACATTGTATCGATGATTGAGAGCTTTACTTTTTTTTCATATAATTTATAATGATGGTTTATGAATGCTCTCTTCTTCATTATCTTAATTATACTCTTAGTAATGATATACTGTTGCCTGCTCGGCCTCCGTAATCTCAGGGAAGATGTGCAGAAACTATCAATGAAGATCAAGACCTCGACTAGCACCAGATCGCAAAAAACTCTAGCCCCTAGCCTCCAAAATCTCAGGATTGATGAGCCGCAACGCTCAACGAAGATTGAGACCGCAACTAGCCGCAAACCGCAAGAAGCTCTAGCCCCATGCCCCCATATACCGAGCCTACCCTTGATACAAGTCCACGAGTGCATCTCGAAGCCAGCGCCGAGTGCCTGCACGCAGACACGACAGCCAGCACATGCGTCACCCTCCGCGAGCACCTGCCCCATTTCGCCTGCTAACACGAGCGTAAAACCGTGCCCAACCGCCCAGCCTACCACTAAGTCAAAGAAGACAGTGGAGCCCAAGGGCTCGGATCTATTCGACTTTGAGAAGCTCATGCTGGGCAATATCTTCAACAAACTTGGCGCACTCGCCCTCATCATTGGATTAGCTATCTTCATCATGTTGCTCTCACCCATGATCGTATTCACACCGCTGCGTCAGGTCATCTTGGTCTACTTGCTTGGATTTGGTCTCTGCATCACCTCTTGGAAGATTCATAGCAAGGATATGAAAAGCTTTGCTGAGGTGCTTATGGGGACGGGCTTTGCCATCTTCTTTGTAGCCACCTATGGGGCGACGAGCTATTACCTTCTCATGCCTGAGCTAGTCGCGATCATCACAGGAGCGCTGCTAGTGATTGCCTCCTACCTCATCTCGCTGCGCTACAAGAACTTCTCGACCATGGCAATTGGCATGCTCGCCGCCTACATCAACCCCATCATCATCGCGCCTCAGCAGTCCATAGAGATGCTCTTTGGATACTTCATCTTTATCAATGCGATTACGGCGGCCTATACATTAAAGAATGACAGCAAGTATATTCTCAATATCATTAACCTGCTAGCAACGACTCTCTATGTTGTTGTCTTTGCAAGCTACAGTGGCTTGGATATTAGCTACATCTTCCCAGCTCTCCTCTGGGGACTCTATACAGGCTATGATTTCCTGAGCAAGAAAGCCTGCTACAAAATTCACAACTGGGCACTCGCAATCCTCAATTACCTCGTACTCATCTACTTCACCATTGATATCTTTGGCTACGTCGCAGAGCAACAATTGCGTCTCTCCCTCATCATCTCGGCAGTCGGAGCTCTCTATATCCTGCTCGCCTATCTCAATAGGACAAAGGATGCAATCATGTCCGCCCTCCATGCCTCTAGCGGCATCCTTGCGCTGATTTTTGCCACCAGCCTCATTGAGCATGACAGCCTGCGCATCATCTTATGGGCTCTGCAGGGGCTGAGCTGTGCGCTACTTGTTTGGCGTTGGAAGATTAGCTACTTGGTCTACTGGTCATTAACAATCATGCTACTCGCCAGTGTTGCCGCTCTGCTCCATATCAATCAGAGCTCTGAGCTCATCCCCCTATGGAATCTGCGTACACTGGAATTAGGGCTGGTAGCCATCAGCGGCTTTGCCTGCTCACTGCTACTGCTCAAGGCCAATATCAACATCTCAAGATTATTACTCCTTGCCTCCATCGTGATGAGCTACATCCTCATCGTCTGCGAGATCAACGCAGGCGTAGCAGCGAGCAACATCATCTCAGGGGTCAATTTGGCGATGCTCTATACGCTCATTGCACTCAGCTTTGCGCTACTCTCGCTCAAACTCTACAAGGGAACAGAATTCCTTCTTTTTGCCATAGCTGGCTACGCTGTACTGGCAATTAGCTATTTTGCGTTGATCTTCTACAGTTGCTCGGCTTTGGCGATGATGCCCATCCTCAACTTTGGATTTATAGCCTTTGCGATTGCAATTTTCGGTGCTTGGCAGCAGAGCCGTACGCTACCCACCGATGCGGCTATGTTCTTTAAGATTACCTGCATTGCATTGGGCTTTGCCCTGACGCATAAGGAGTGCCACAACATCTGCCAGAACTTGGAGCCTCAGACCCAAGCAATCTGTAGCTCAATTTCATGGATTGTCTATTCTGCAGCACTCATGACAATGGGTATCATCAAGGGTAGCAGCCTGCTCAAGATATCAGGTATCATTCTCATCATCATTGCCTCGGCAAAGATAATCTTCATCGACTTGTCTGAGACAGAGCCCCTATTGAGAACCATCGCCTTCCTGCTGCTTGGCTCGGTGATGATGCTGCTCTCTTACTTCTACACCAAGAAGCTCAAGGATGAGCCTAAAAAATAAGACTCATTGACAAAAAGAAAGAGAGCTGCTTTAAAAGCAGCTCTCTTTTTTAGTAAAATTGTAAGATGAAATCTTAGCGATTGGCATTATAGCGATTGATGTCATTTTGCATGATGCAGTAGTTCACGAGCCCTAAACAAAAGAGGTTAAGGATGATAAAGAGCACACCATTATCGCTGCCACCGTTGACCTTCGCGAGGGTCTTACCAGCCATGTATTGCCAGTAGAGCATGTAGATGCCACAGGTCAGGAAGCTGAAGAGAAGAACCATCCAGCCGCCAGGAGCGCTTTCGTTAGAATCAATGACGTTAATTTCATCAACCATAGATACTAACCAGAAAATTCCGTAAATACCGCAAGTTAAGAAAGATAAAATAAGACAAGTGACAATGTTTTTTTGCATAATAGTGGAGTAAGCCTTAATAGCCAAAATCAAAATTATCAGAACGCGTTATACTTGTCAATATTATAATATAGAGCTAATACTTTATAAATTGCGATATATCACCCATATAGCCAAATGGATGACGCAAAAAAAGAGAGCTGCTTTAAAGCAGCTCTCTTTTTTTGCAAAACTGTAAGATTAGCTCTTAGCGATTAGCATAGTAGCAATTGAGGTCATTTTGCATGATACAGAAGTTCACTAGACCGAAACTAAAGATGGAAAGGACGATGAAGAGCACACCATTATCGCTACCGCCGTTGACCTTTGCAAGGGGCTTAGCAGCTTTGTATTCCCAAAAAAGCCCGTAGATGCCGCAGGTCAGCAACGTGAGGAGGACAACCATCCAACCGCCGAGGTCATCTTCTTGAGGATCAATAGCATTAATTTCATCAACTAAAGACACCTTCCAAAAAACGCCGTAAATACCGCAAGTTAAGAAAAATAAGATAAGAGAGACAACAATGTTTTTTTGCATAAGTGTGAGATTAGCTTTAATAGCAGGAGTTAAAATTACCAGCACGCGTTATATTTGTCAACTTATAATTTAAATCTGATATTTATAGAAAATTGCGATAAATTCCCCATATAATCAAATAAATAACGCAGAAAATTGCTAAGATTTGCCATTTTTTGCTATTCTTAAATGGAGCATTATTCAACCAACAAATCCACTCTTGGATAAGGATATAGAGAATAATTGGACTGATATAAAAAAGCCCCTTATTGAGGTAATAAGCCTGCTCAATGTCGCCTTGGAGAAGCGCAGTACACATGCTGCTAATACCACAACTAGGACATAGAAATCCTGTAATGAGACGAAAGAAACAAGGGATACCGATATGAAAATAGGAACGGACGAGCGCATAGAGCAGCAGAACAAGCAGAGCAAGGAGGCTGATGCCGAGGCGTTTTCTAGTGATGCTGTTCGTGGGGTCAATGAGCATGGCTTTATCTGAAGCCAATTATAGGATATTACTCCTAAATTACTAGTCTAAAATACTCATTGTATTTTACATTGCCTTATACTCCTCGAGGGTTTACAATGACCGACAGATGAATACCGCCCCAACTATCAGAGCCGCTAAAGAAGAGGACTGCTCGCTCGTCCTTCATTTTATCAAGCAAATTGCCGCCTATGAGAATATGTCGGATGATGTGATTGCTAGCGAGCAATTGCTGCATGAGTACCTCTTTGTCAAGCAGCGTGCTGAGGTCATCTTTGTGATGGAGGAGGGTAAGGAAGTAGGATTTGCTCTCTTCTTCTATAACTTCTCTACCTTCTTAGGACGCTCCGGGATGTATCTAGAGGATTTGTATGTTGAGGAGGCTTACCGAGGCCGAGGTTATGGCAAGGCTCTGCTCCAAGAGTTGGCACGCCTCGCAATTGAGCGCCAATGTGGGCGCCTTGAGTGGTGCTGCCTCAACTGGAATCAACCCAGCATCGACTTTTACCTCTCCTTGGGAGCAGAACCCATGTCGGAGTGGACAACCTATCGCCTCTCAGGAACAAATCTCAGTGCTTTAGCTCAATCCCAGCAATGAAATCAATCATCCTTGCCCTACTCTCTCTGCTGGCTATGCCCCCGCGCCTGAGCTAAAATGAGCGGAGAGCGACAGGATGATGATTTCTTGCTGGGCAATGCCAGATTTACAAACTTAAACAAGGCAACTGATACCATGACAACAAAGCAAAACAAAATATTAATAGTTGGAGCCGGTTTATCTGGCAGCGTTCTTGCGAGACAGCTTGCTGAAGCTAACCTCAGTTGTGTTGTCATTGATCGACGCGAGAATATAGCTGGAATGTGCTATTCATCCAGAGACGAGGAGACAGGTATTGATGTCCATCGCTTTGGGCCCCATATTTTTCACACGAGTAATGAGCGTGTTTGGTCTTTTGTCAACCGCTTCGATCATTGGGCTCCATGGGTTAACCAAATTAAGGCTAACAATGCAAAGGGGGTTTTCTCCATGCCTATTAATTTGCAAACAATCAATCAACTCTTCGGTGCTAATATGAACCCCATGCAGGCAAAAGAGTTTATTAAGAGCAAGCAAGATAAAAGCATTATCGAGCCAAAAAATGCAGAGGAGCAACTCCTTCGCTTTGTCGGTTCAGATATTTATGAGACCTTCTTCCGCGATTATAGCACCAAGCAATGGGGAGTCAGTCCTCGTGAGCTGAGTGCTGATATCATTAAACGTATTCCTGTACGCTTTAATTATAGTGACAACTATTATTTTGATAAGTATCAGGGCTTCCCCATGAGTGGGTATACACAGTGGGTTGCTAATATGTTGAAGCATGAACTCATTGAATTGCGCCTGCAAACAGCGTACGACCCATCAATGAAAGATGAGTACGCGCATGTATTCTACTCTGGGCCGCTTGATGAATATTTTGAATACTCAGAAGGAGACTTGAGCTATCGTACCGTCGATTTCAAATACGAGCGAGGCATGGGCGATCTGCAAGGCTGCGGCTGTATGAACTACACAGATATGAGTGTACCTTATACACGCGCGCATGAGCATAAATACTTCTCCCCATGGGAGAGTCATGAAAAAAGTGTACTTTTATATGAATACAGTCGCGAAGCAAGCCGCGATGACGACCGATTCTATCCTAAGCGTATGCCTGAGGATATGCTTAGGCTTACTCAGTATATGAAGCTGGCTGAAAAGGAGGAAAAAACCTCCTTTATTGGGCGCCTTGGCTGCTATCGCTACCTTGACATGCACCATGTCATCGCCATCTCTCTGGACTACGCACAAGCGTATCTGTCATGGAGGGACGGCTCTAGCACACCCTTATCAAAGTGGGCTACCAGCCCATGCTAAGCTGAGAACTAGATTATTGTATCGATAAGGCAAGGGCTACATGCTCCTTGCCTTATTTTATTAATAGCTTTACTTCCCCTTGTAGTCGATACGTACAGGGAGGCTATCCATGTCAAGGCCAGCGGCAGTGAGCTTATCCATGACCTCGATGAGCTTGCCCATAGCGGCCTCTTGAGCGGAGCTGAGCTGGATGCTGACATCGGGATTGCTCGCTTTGAGCTCCTTGATGCGCTCTCCGAGCTCGTCGATATTCAGCAGCTTGCCACCGAGAGCAAGTTGTCCATTGGAGGCAATCTCGAGTAGCACGCTCTCCTTATCGCCCTTGACCCCGGCGATGCTTTGGGTCTGGGGGACATCGAGATTGAGTACAGAGACCTGCTGCTTGAACTCGGTGTTCACGATGAAGAAGATGATCAAAATCGTCAGGACATCGAGCATCGGCACGATGGGAATGCCCTCTTTTCCGTACTTGCGGCTATAGATTTTCATGAGCTTACAGGCTGCTGCGCTTGGCAATGATGTCGGTAAATAGAGCAATGATGCGTGTGGCGCGCTGCTCTAAGCTGCGCTCAAAGATTGTCAAGGCAATGATACCAGGCACAGCGATAGCGATGCCAAAGATGGTGGTGTAGAGCGCCTTGGAGATACCCATGGCAATGCCCATCTGCGCATCTGCTGAGCCAAAGACACCAAAGATGTCCACCAGACCCCATGCGGTACCAAGGATGCCAAGCATGGGTGAGATGTTACTAATGAGACTGATGAGTGCTAGACCTGCGCGCTCGCGGTCAATGTAGAGACTCAGGTGTGCCTCGACTTGCTTGTCTAGGGCTTGGTTATCCTTGTTTTCGATGAGGAAGCGTAGCTCCTTAGCGATGGGCTTGTGGCTCTGCATCACCTGCGCGCGAAAGGCGGCAATTGACTCTGCATTCCCCTCGCGTGCGCGCTGCCAGAGAGGGAGAAAGTGGGTGAAATCACGCGTTGAGCTGCGGTTAATGAGGTGGTAAAGGATGGCCGCGAGCAAGAAAATCGAGCAGCAGAGGAGGGGGTAGCCAAAGGGGTAGCAGGCGTCGAGGAATTGGATAAATTGCTGTTGCATAGTGATTATTCTGTGGTGTTTTGTAAATTATGAGGGTTGTTAGTCAAAGAAAAACTCGTAAATGAGATCAATTTTATCACCCACCATATCGGCGCGTACCTCAGCGGGGATGGGGGGTATGGAGGCTTGGCGAATGGCCTTGAGGGTGAAGGATTGCTGGGAGAGACTGGCACCGCGGCGGCGCATAATCTCCATATCGGTAATCTGTCCGCGCTCATTGATGATGAGTCGGATGGCGATACTACCGGGCACGATGTCACCGCGATGCTCATCGCAGGCGGCGTACCAGTAGTAGGAGACGCGGCGATAGATGAGCGCCTCATAGCGTCCGCGTGCGGTGGCGGAGACATTGAGCGAGGACTTGCTGCCAAAGACAAATCGCCCCAGTTGGCGACTGCGTCGCTCGCTTGTGCGCATGCCGGGCTGAGATGAGGGGGCAAAGCTGGGGTCGTAGAGGGGGCGCTTGGCTTGGGGGCGCGCTGGAGTTTGCGGCAACGGCTGAGACTGGACCATTTTGAGCGGCAGAGGGCGGCTTTCCACAGCCTTGAGCGGGTCTTTGGAGAGGAGTAAATCACCGTCACTAGACTCTAAGTAGGGGTTGCTTGCCTTGATGCGCTTCTCCTGCTTGGGTTGCTCGCTAATTTCCCCGTCCTTGTCTCGCTCTGCATCCTTATCAGGACTAGTAGGTCGGATGGGCTGAGCTTGTTGTTGTGGTAGAGGCTGGGCAGGGGGGCTTGCCTGCTGGGGCTGAGAGGCTGGTTGAGCTGGTTGAGGAGCTTTCCCCTTGCGTCCTTCGTTCTCAAGGGGGCCATCTTCGTGCTCTTGATCAAAGGTGACAAGCTCATCCTTCTCCACCCCCTTGCTGCTGTTAGGGGCATTCTCGCCATCTGTCTTGTCGGGCTGATCAGACTCACCGCTGATGCGGCTGTTGCGCGCACCTATATAATCAGGCTCCTCGGGGCGCTTCTCTAGGAGGTCAGGATTAGTCTTGGCAAATTGGGGCTCCTTCTCAGGCTCATCGGGCTGCTCAGGCTTGGCATCTTTCGACTTGGGCTCCTCACGGACAATGCGGATTTGGCGGCTCAGCTTCGTCTTCTCTTGCGCAGCTGCATCACGCTTATGCACGAGATTAGCAGGGAGGAGAAAAATGAGCGCAACATGGAGAATCAACGAGAGCAGCAGGCATATTATCAGCCGCTTCTTATTCATTAACTCCTCATCCTCAAACATACTACAAATCTATTTAATATCAAATTGAGATATAATGCAAGACTCCGCTGTGTCAGGGCTTATAAAACTTATTAACATTTTACAGGAGCCTTATTAACAAAGTTATTCGCAGCGCTAAAAAAGGCTAGCTCCTGACATGGAGCTAGCCTTGATTTAAGTGGTTGATATCTTGTCTTATTGAGCCTTGGCTTGTGCCTTGACTGATTCTGACATGATGGAGGCTGCCTTCTCGCCGCTAAGAAGCATGCCGCCAAAGATAGGACCCATGCGGAAGCTGCCACTTACACCATTGGCTGCCATACCTGAGACAAAGAGACCAGGATAGACCTCCTTGGTGTTGATGACGGTGGTGCGCTCGCCCTCGGCTGCGTCCATGCTCATCTCACCGACGATGCCGCCAGTCTCCGTGTTGAGCGTCACGCCATTTTTACGGACGACGGTCTTAACAATTTCGCAATCGTGACCTGTGCCATCGAGCACGCACTTTGCCATGAGGGTGAGGGGGTCGACATGCATTTTTTGCATCAGGACAGGTGTCCAGTTGACGACGACACCTGCAACACGCTTATTCTTGTAAACGACGTCCTCAACGCTGTAGCAGTTAAAGATTTTTGCACCTGCTTGTGTGGCTTTGTAGAGCAGAGCGGCCGTAGCATGGACGGAGTCTACGATGTAGGTGCCTTGCTGATAGGGGCGATAGGTGAGCTCAAGCTCATCAAGGATGTGCTTTGCCTCCTCTTGCACGATGATGTCGTTGAACATCATCGCTCCACCCCACATGCCGCCACCTGGGGCGAGCTTGCGGTCAAAGAGAGCGACCTTGTGCCCAGCCTTGGCCAGATAGTAGGCTGCGACAATGCCCGAAGGGCCACCACCGACAATAGCTACGTCAAGCTCAAGGCAAGAGGTGAGCTTTTCAAAATATGATTCAATAATACCGCGTGAAATTACAGTTTCCATCACCATATCATAACTTTTTGTTAGTATCTCTGTCAATCTTTCAATTGGACATTGAGACTGCTGATGATAGATTTAGCAGCTACACTTATATTCTGCTGTTGCAGCAGCCATGATACAATAACTACACGCTTAGCACCTGCTGAGAGAACATCTTGTAAACTCTGTTCATTGATGCCTCCTATTGCAAAGATAGGATATTGCTCTCCTAGAGACTCCTGCACAGCGGCCAAATCCTGCAATCCGATGGAAGCACGCCCGGGTTTTGTCCCTGTGGGGAAGAGGGGGCCAAAGCCAATATAATCAAATCCCTCAGCTCGTGCTGCGATAGCCTGCTCGGGCGCATGGGTGGATCGACCAATAATCATCTCCTCGCCAACAATGGCGCGAAGTTGCTCTAGGCTGCCCTCATCCTGACCAACATGCAAGGCATCCACACCCAACTCTGCCGCGAGCTCAATATGGTCATTGAGCACAAAGATAGTGCCCGTTGCTCGGCAAATCACCTGTAGAGCCATCGCATAGGGGCGCATCTCATCAGCCGTGTAGCCTTTGGCTCGCAGTTGAATAATTTGCACACCTCCCTCAATGAGATCAGAACAGGCATCACAGAGACCATACACGGGCAAATATCCCGTATCAACAATGCCGTAGAGGCGGCAATCGGCTAAAATATTACGCATAGCAGCATCATAGCAGAGACACCGTTAGAAGTAAACCCTAGCTGAAACAAAGCAAGCAGCAGCTTAAATCATGGGGCGATCGTGGGCATCGTGTTGGACTGAGAACAGCTCTACCAATACCCATAGCCAGACAAGCCATATAATGGAATCTAATGAAAACATCAAGGCAAGAAGCGTGATGAGGAGCTGTATAATCGCAAATTTATTTCTGTGCGCATAGAAGTTATGCGCCCCTATAGGCCCAAAAACCACGCCTAAGATAATGTAGACCAAACGTGTGCGAAGCGAGTAGTTGGCTCCATTTTCAATTAGAGAGCTCTCTATAACAGAATTCACGGATGCGGGCTTCTCATAGCTCGGAGCGTCATAGCGCTCCACCTGAGGCTCTTTATCATCAGCTTTGGGGACAAAGAGCTTGGCCTTGCCCTGATTCTCTCTCGCCTTATCGTTACTTAGCTCATGCACAGTAGCTGGCGGTGGCGGTGGCGGTGGCGGTGTAGTCGGTGTAGTCGGTGGGGCTGGTGGTGGAGGCGGTGGTGGTGGTAGATTGTGCACGTTGCTAGATTATAATAGCACAGGCATCCTGTCAATGAGAAATAACATAGATGAGCCAACAACCTTTAACGATGATAAAATCATTGATCATTCATCCCTAGGAATCACGATAAAAGCTTGAAACAACTAAAAAAAACGCTAATATAAAGACCTAAGACTTACTCATTCGCCAGTATCATAGCTGATATTGGCATTCGGGTAAAGGGACGCACCTCAAGATATCCATGATAATCAATAAGCACATTCTAGTTAAAGCTATAAGCTCGGCCTATTTAATTCTACCCATAGCAGGTTGGTTATTAGCATCAGTACAACCTTGGTTTTCAGGACCTATCTGTATTGTTTTATTCTTTATCTGGCTTCGCATTTGTCGTAGTCAAGAAGCTGCTTCTTGCCCCCTCCCCCTACCATTACATTCTGGGAAATCGTCTATGTTACTTGCGTTTCCTATCTATTTATTTATTGCTATTGTTCTTGTTTTCTTAATTAGCTTCGATGGTCGATTAATGCAAACTAGCGACTGGATTGTTCGCAATCCCATGTATCAACAGCTTTGCTGGGCTGATTGGCCTATCTATTTTCCCGATGGCCATCACTTTGTCTATACTTACACGTATTTAATCCCTCCAGCATTATTATCAAAGATAGTTGGATTGACTCACTCTGTTTTTTGTATTCAAGTATGGGTAGGCCTTGGTTTGTTGCTTATTATGCTTTTATTGCATCAGAAACTAGGCTTCAAAAAAAGCATCTTTTGTATAGCTTTTCTATTTATTTTTAGCAATGTGATGGGGATAGCGTGGATAAGTAGATTGGCTCATTTTTTAATAGAAAATGATATACTAAATGTAGCAGAAGACCAAATTGCATGTGGATTTGCCTACACGTACCGCCCACCTCAGTTATTAATGCTTTTTCAGACTTACCATTTCTTCATACCCACTACATTATTTTTAACGATGTGGTATACACGTTCAATATCTGTTTATCACCTCATATTTTTATCAGCGATGATGGCCATACAAGCTCCTCTTTGCGCGATAGCTTTTTTCCCCATTTTACTTTTTTGTCTTTTCGATGGAGAACGGGGCCTTCGTATCCGTAATTTCTTTAATCATTTCAAATTAGAATCAATTATTTCAAGTTTGATAGCATCTATCCTCGTGCTGTTCTTTATTATTTATCTTAAAACAAATAATATAACACAAGTCAGCACTGTCTTTAAGTACCTTCAGCCTGGAATTTTGAGTGTTTTTATTCCTATAGTGATAATTTCATTATTAGTTAATACAATTATTCCTTTGTTACTTTTACGCCACTGTAAGAAAAAATGGTTTTTATGGGTATTTTTTACAATATGCATCATCTCAATTTTTCTTTATATAGGTGCTCCTTATAATAATAATGAGGCTTTATTAAAAATGTGCATTGTAATCAATTTCATTTTTACTATCTTATTATTTAACCGAGCAATTGAACTTCTTAATGTTAAGCATAGTAATGGTATTTGTCGTTATGAGAGGCTAATTTTCGTTGTTTTTGTTTTATGTGCTACGTTGGGTTTTTTACGACCAATATATCTCAAAGTCAAAGATTTCGATTTCTCGTTTCAGCCTAGAGAAAAGAATATGCTTCTTCAATTAGGTAATACTATCTATCACCCAACATGCCATTATTATAAGCAATTCATTGATGAAAAAGATGCCTTTTATCCATCTACTGTGTTCATAACAGAACCTGGAAAAGCCATGCAAGGACTCTTAACTCCGTTCTCTCGAGATTGCATGCCCAATGACACATCTCTCTATCATATTCCAGTCAAGATAAGTCGTTTTACCCACATAAGCAATGATAACTCCATACAAGGTGTATTGGTTGATAATATCGTAAAACTGGAAGGAGTTGCTGCATTTTATCTAGCACTTATCGCGCTTGAGCAAATGCAGCAAGAAGGTATTTCTCTTGAAACAAAAATAAACTATCAAGGAAACACGAACCTCAGTCTAAAAGATCTTATCAAATTATCTTTGATTAACAATGACTCTTTGGCAAATAACGCCCTTATTGAATATTTAGGTGGTATAAAGAAACTCCAAACTAGATTTTCTCAATTTGGCGTCGAAATGGATATCAATAAACAAAACAAATTCATAACTTCATATCGTTCCTCACCATCCCTAATTCTTCGCGTATTTAAACAATTTGACAAGAGTGAGATTATTCAAGGAGAGTATGAGGAATACCTTAAACAAACTCTATCTCACTCAAATAATATTTCTAAGGATATAAAAAATATTTTACCTGAGAACACGAGAATTGGAATAATACCTGGCAAATCAAGCATGCTTATTAGCGGCATCACCTATATATCTAATGAAGTATACTTAATTAACCTTCCGCAAGGCGAGCATCTCTATATCCTTCTTTCTTATCAAAGTGCGGCTCCCGAGGATATTCGTAAACTCAAAATTGCGCAATTGATAGAAAAGCACATCAAGAAACATCGACCAAGCAACTAACTAAATATATATTATTTAAAGAAAAACTAAGCTTGTTTTGTGGCCTGATTTATACAACCCTCTAGGTAAATTATACACTGAATCTCATTTTTATAGATTAGATTCATTGCTACAAAAAATGTCGGTTGAGTATATACCTATCATTCTCTGTTAACTTTGGTACAGAGTCCAAGATGCTTTGCAGACAAGAAGCTTAGCCTTGCCTAGACGCACGCGCTCAGCTTCGCAGCTAGCGTCGAGAACCACGGTCGTTGATACGGTGACAGAGGAGGGGGGGGGTATACGGTCAGCGAGAAATAACATAGCTCAGCCGTCAATCTTTAATGATGATTAAATCCTTGACAACCTACATCTTCGGAATCATGATAAAAGCTTGAAAAAACATGATGCAAATGCTATGTTAAAGGCCTAACCCTTACCCATTCGCCATCATCATAGCTGATATTTGCAGTCGGAAAAAGTGAGGCACCTCAATATATCCATGATAACCAATAAGCTCAATCTAGTTAAAGCCATCAGTTCAGCCTATTTAATTCTACCCATAGCAGGTTGGTTATTAGCATCAGTACAACCTTGGTTTTCAGGACCTATCTGTATTGTTTTATTCTTTATCTGGCTTCGCATTTGTCGTAGTCAAGAATCTGCTTCTTGCCCCCTAGCTCTACCACCACATTCTGGGGAATCCTCGATGATTCGAGCGATTCCTATTTATTTGTTCATTACTATTTTTCTTATTTTCTTAACTAGCTTCGATGGTCAACTTCCACAATCTGGAGACTGGATTGTTCGCAATCCCATGTATCAACAGCTTTGCTGGGCTGATTGGCCAATCTATTTCCCAGACGGTCATCACTTTGTTTATACTTACGCGTATTTAATCCCTCCAGCATTATTATCAAAGATAGTTGGGCTGACTCACTCTGTTTTGTGCATCCAAGTATGGGTTGCCCTTGGTTTGTTGCTTATGATGCTTTTACTACATCAAAAGCTAGGCTTCAAAAAAAGCATCTATTTTATAGGTTTACTTTTTATATTTAGTAATGTTATGGGGTCAGATTGGTTCCTCGACTTATGGAGCTTGATAGCGGACTCTGGACAATGGGTAGCGCTTTACTGTACATTTCGCCCAAATCAAATACAAATGCTTTTTCAAACGTACCATTTCTTCATACCCACTACATTATTTTTAACGATGTGGTATACACGTTCAGTACCTACTAATTACCTGATTTTTTTATCAGCGATGATGGCAATACAAGCCCCGCTTTGTGCGTTAGCGGTTTTCCCTATTTTGATTTTTTCCCTTTTCGATGGAGAAAAAGGACTGCAAGTTAGGAATTTCTTTAATCGCTTCAAATTAGAATCAATTATTGCAAGTTTCATAGCATCAATCATCGTGCTTTTCTTTATTATTTATGTCAAAACAAATGACATAACACGAATCGGCTCCGTATTTAAGTACCTTCGTCCAGGAATGTTGAGCATTTTCACCTATCTAGCGATAATCTCATTATCAGTGAATACAATTGCCCCATTGCTGCTTGTACGGCATTGCAAGAAAAAATGGATTTTATGCGTCTTGTTTGCATTATGCGTTACCTCAATTTTTCTTTATATAGGTGCCCCTTATAATATGAATGAGGCTTTATTAAAAATGTGCATTGTCATTAATTTTATTTTTGTCATCTTATTATTTAATAGGGCTATTGAGCTGCTTGACTTTAAGCGTAATGATGGTATATATCGCTATGAGAGACCCATTTTTATTATTTTTATGTTATGCGCTTCATCAGGATTTGTACAAGAATTAAATAACAAAGCCAAAGATTTTGATTTTTCTTTTCGACCACAAGAAAAAAATATTCGCGGACAATTCGGTAATACTCTATATCACCCAACAAGCAATTATTATAAGCAATTCATTGATGAAAAAGATGCCTTTTATCCATCTACTTTGTTCATAACAGAACCAGGAAAAGCCATGCAAGGACTCTTAAAACCGTTCTCTCGAAATTGCATGCCCAATGATGCCACTCTCTATCACTTCCCAGTAAAAATAGGTCGTTCTACCTACATGATTAATGATAACATCATACAAGATTTGGGCGGTGATGATAAAGTAAAGTTTGAAGGAGTTTCTGCATTTTATCTAGCACTTATCGTGCTTGAGCAAATGCAACAAAAAGGTGTTTCTCTTGACTCAACAATAGATTATCAAGCAACAACGAACCTCAGACTAAAAGATCTTATCAAATCATCTTGATTGACAATGAATCCCGGGCCAGTAACGCCCTTATTGAGTATTTAGGTGGTATAAAGAAACTCAAAACTAGATTTTCTCAATTTGGCGTCGAAATTGACACCAATAAACAAATCAAATTAATAACTTCATATCGTTCCACACCATCCCTAATTCTTCGCGTATTTAAACAATTTGACAAGAGTGAGATTATTCAAGGAGAGTATGAAGCATACCTTAAAAAAAACCTATCGCGCTCACATAATGTTTCAGATGATATAAAAAACATTCTGCCCGAGAATACGAAATTAGAATAATTGCAGGCAAATTAAGCATGCCAATTCTCGGCATCACAACTATATCTAATGAAGTCTACTTAATTAACCTTCCACAAGGCGAGCATCTCTATATCCTTCTTTCTTATCAAAGTGCGGCGTCCGAGGATATTCGTAAACTTAAAATTGCTCAATTTATAGAAAAATACCTCAAAAAGCCTCTCTCAAGCAAGTAACTAAATATGTATTTTCTAAAGAAAAACAAAGCTTGTTTTTTGGCTTAATTTATACTAATATTCAGATAAATGATGCAGATACTCTCACTCGTAATCCCTTGTTATAATGAAGAAGCGGTACTTCCATTTTTCATAGATGAAATCCAGCGCATAAAACCCTTGTTAAAGGACGTTGAGCTTGAGCTCATCTTTGTTAACGATGGTAGTACTGATGGGACGATGCTTGCGCTGCGTAAAATGGCGAGAGAGTATGATGAGGTTCGATACCTATCATTCTCTCGTAACTTTGGTAAAGAGTCAGCGATTCTAGCTGGCTTAGAAGCATCTAAAGGAGATTTTGTTACCGTAATTGATGCAGATTTGCAAGATCCTCCTTCTCTCCTTCCTCAAATGCTTAAAGCTATCAGAGAAGAGGGTTATGACTGTGCTGGTACACGGCGCTGCACCCGTGAGGGGGAGCCTGCCATTCGCTCCTTTTTTGCAGGTGTGTTTTATCGTACAATTAATAAGTTGTCTTCCACTCAGTTGGTCGATGGCGCTCGTGATTTCAAGTTAATGAAACGCCCTGTGGTGGATGCCCTACTCAGACTGCAAGAGTACAACCGTTTTTCTAAGGGACTCAATGAATGGATTGGTTTTCGTACGAAGTGGATTTCTTATGAAAATGTAGAGCGTGTAGCAGGGGAAACAAAGTGGTCATTTTGGCGTCTTTTTTGCTATTCGATTGAGGGACTTGTTGCCTTCTCGACAACGCCTCTACTTATAGCCTCTTTTGTCGGTATGCTCTTTATTCTTATATCTATCCTTTTCATTATTGTTTTGGGTGTAAGGCAATACCTCTACGCAAACTCGGTAGAAGGCTGGACATCCATGATGTGTCTCATTCTTTTCTTAAGCGGAGTACAGTTATTTTTCATGGGTGTCAAGGGACAATATACAGCAAAAATGTATTTGGAACTCAAAAAACGTCCTCATTATATCATTAGTGAACGTTCAGATGAGCTCTAATTATTACAGCTACACAACACTCATTGATTAGGCAATCACTACATGATTGAACTTAGCTCTATGTCTACTCATCCCAAAATACGTTAAATCGTTACCATCACCCATGACTTTGCATAAAATCCCTCTACTTCTCCAAATCGTCATTGCCATTCTACTTGGTATCGGGTTTGGGACCATCTTTCCGGACTGGCTAACGCGTGGCGTTCTCACCTTTAACGGTATTTTTAGTAATTTCCTCGGATTCATCATCCCGCTGCTCATTCTCAGCCTTATTGCTCCCGGTATTGCTGATTTGGGCAAAGGCGCTGGCCGCCTGCTGCTCATCACCGCGCTTTTAGCCTATGTCTTTACCGTCTTTGCGGGTGTCTTTACCTATGCCTGCTGCTCAAGCATCTTTCCGCTGCTCATTGATAGCTCTGGCTCACTCGCTCTCGCTCAGGGGTCTGCTAGCGCACTGATTCCCTACTTCGTCATTGAGATGCCGCCTATCATGGGGGTAATGACCGCACTCATCTTAGCCTTCACCCTCGGGCTTGGTATGACACTCATCCCCGGGTCGAGTCTCAAGGCCGGCATGAATGATCTGCGTGACATTATCACCATTGTCATCGAGCGCGCCATCATTCCGCTGCTCCCTATCTATATCTTTGGCGTCTTCCTCCAGCTTACAGCAGCTGGTGAGGTGGCCTCTGTGCTCGGGATGTTTATCAAAATCATTCTTGTCATTTTTGCACTCACCCTTATTCTGCTGTTGATTCAATTTAGCCTCGCTGGCCTGATTGCTAAACGCAATCCACTGCGCATGCTCAGGACCATGCTGCCAGCCTATCTCACAGCACTGGGTACACAGTCATCAGCAGCCACGATACCTGTCACGCTCAAGCAGACAATCAAGAACGGAGTTGAGCCTAGCTTAGCCTCCTTTATTATCCCCCTCTGCGCGACCATTCACCTCTCAGGAAGCACGCTCAAGATTGTTGCCTGCGCCATGGCGGTGATGATGAGTAGTGGCAGCGCTATGGAGATCAGCCAGATGCTCCCCTTCATCCTCATGCTGGGTATCACCATGATAGCTGCCCCAGGTGTACCAGGTGGAGCCATCATGGCCGCAACTGCCGTCTTGCAAAGTATGCTCGGATTTGATGATTCAGCAACGGCCCTCATGATTGCCCTCTACATCGCAATGGACAGCTTTGGCACGGCCTGCAATGTCACAGGTGATGGTTCTATTGCTGTTATCATCAATAAGCTATACAAGGCTTGATTTGTACTGACAGGCTTTTTCCTTGCATTGAGCACAGCGAGTTGTTAGAATACCCGTCATGCTCAAGTATTTCACTTCCGCTGCAATCATTCTAGCTAACACCGTTCAAGCGGCTGAGAGCTTCGAATCAATCAAGCTTGGGGCACTTGCTCCGGAAACACCGATCGCTTATGGCAGTCTCCTAGCTGAGACAAGTCATGCTGCAATTAGCACCAAAGCTCGCAATGGCGATAAAGCTTTACACATTCTTGGTGGCGAGAAGCGTCAGCTAGAAATTGCCCTCACATCTCCTCTCAAGCAGGAGGGTGTCTGCCAATTCTGGGCAGAGCGCTGGTCTCGCAAGGGCCCCTTTGAGGTGAATATCTCAGCACGCATGGCTGATGGCTCCCTCAAACTCATTGAGACAGGTAAGAAAATTAGCGTAGGTGGCTACAATACAGAAATCGTCAAGACCATCCCAGTTGGCGCAACCGCAATTGTTATTGAGTCCACGACTCCTGATGGCACAGGTCTGCTGATTGATGATTTGGTCATCCACGCAGGGCCAATGACGGTGAAGGGCATCGAGCTGGTTAACCCTGGTGAGTACCCAATTTTCAAGCGCGCTGAGGTGAATGCTGCCGCGTGTGTGCTTGTGGAGACCGAAGGTGTCACAGGCAAATCACTCAATGAACTGAAGTTCAAGATTAGCCCTGCCTCAGCTGTTGCCAGTGTGCAACTGCGCCGCGGCAACCAAAAAGGCTACACCTTTGAATCTGACAAGGGCTCATTTGCCACCGTCAAACCTAGTGCCGATGGTACGGTAACACTCAAGGGACCCATCAACCTCAAGGCTGGTGACAATTATTTTTGGATTGATGTGACTCCCTCCGCAGCCGCCAAGGTCGGCTCCGAGATTAGCATCAGTCAGGTATCTGTAAGCGCAGGCAAGAAGGTGCAGCGCTTTGCTACAACAATTTCACAGGAAGTTGGCTACCTGCTCGCACGCGTTGGAGAGCAAGTCAAGCAGCTCGATGGCAGCATGCGCAAGTGTGGACATTTCCGCATCCCCGGCATGGTTATGAGCCGCAAGGGTACTCTCGTTGCTGTCTTTGATGCACGCTACAACCACGGCGGTGACCTCTGCGCTGATATCGATGTGGCAGCCGTGCGCTCCACAGATAATGGCCAGACATGGACGCTGCCCGAGATTGTCATGGACACAGGCGTAGGCGCATCCAATGGCTGTGGTGATCCCTGTATCCTAGAGGATGCAGAGGGGCGCATTTGGGTGCAAGCACTCACAACACACTTCGGTGGTGGTGCCTCCCTCTTTGTCTCCACAACAGGCCAAGACCCCAAGACCACAGCTCAGTGGAATATGACCTACAGCTCCGATGATGGCAAGACATGGATCCGCGATCTAGTCAACCCCACCAAGCAAGTCAAAAAGGATGAGTGGAACTGCATCCTCGCAGGTCCCGGCAGCGGCATCACCCTCAAGGATGGTACCATTGTCTTCCCCGCACAGATTTGGCAGACAGGCGCCCCTATTCGCTGCATGGCAACCATCTGCTACTCCAAGGACGGTGGCAAGAACTGGGCCTTTGGCGAGGGCGTACCCCACGCCACATCTGAGTCTCAAGTCGTTGAGCTTGCAGATGGATCGGTCATGATTAACTCTCGCAATGAAGCTCGCTCGGGCTACCGCGTCGTCTACACAACCAAGGATCTTGGCAAGAGCTGGCAGCCCCATGAGAGCAATCTCAAGGCACTGCGTGAGCCCACCTGTCAGGCATCGCTCATCGCGATCAAGAGTAAGACACATGGCAACATGCTACTTTTCTCCAACCCCAAAAGCGGATCTCGCAACACGATGACCATTCGCTACTCCAAGGATGAGGGCAAGACATGGAGCGAGGGCTACCTCTACGACAGCCGCAACGGTGCAGGCTACTCCAGCCTCGCGATGATTGATGATGAGACAATTGCTGTGGTCTATGAGTCCACCGAGACGCACTCACTCAAGGGTGGCAAGCTCTCAATGAGCTTCCTTATCATCCCACTCAAGGACATCCTTAAGGCAAAGTAAGCAATAGCTACAAGCTTGTAACTTTTCTTGCGCGAAAGGTCCTCTGTGACTTTTCGCGCAAGTTGTTGACAGGGCTTAGGCACTCTGATATCATCATTGCATATGGCACAACAGAATGCAATTTCACCCACTCGCGCGGAAGACTTCCCCGAGTGGTATCAGCAGGTAATTAAAGCGGCGGATCTCGCCGAGAACTCCGAGGTGCGCGGCTGCATGGTCATCAAACCATGGGGCTACGCGATTTGGGAGCTTATCCAACAGCATCTTGATGCGGACTTCAAGCGCACAGGGCATACCAACGCCTACTTCCCCATGCTGATTCCCATCTCCTATCTGGAGAAGGAAGCCGAACACGCCGAAGGCTTTGCCACAGAATGCGCCGTTGTGACGCATCATCGCCTTGAGGCAGTGAAAGATCCTGAAACAGGCAAGGTCAAGATGATCCCTGCTGGTGAGCTCACTGACAAGTACGTCATTCGCCCCACCTCAGAGACCGTCATCGGTGCCGCATTCGCACGATGGACAGAGTCATACCGCGACCTCCCCCTCAAAATCAACCAATGGTGCAACGTCATGCGCTGGGAAATGCGCCCCCGTATCTTTCTGCGCACCGCTGAATTCCTCTGGCAAGAAGGTCACACCGCCCATGAGACCAAGGAAGAAGCCATCGAAGAAACAAGCACCATGCACAAGGTCTATGAGGACTTCCAACGCGACGTACTCGCTGTCCCCTCCATCCCCGGTGAAAAGACTGAGCATGAGCGCTTCCCTGGTGCTGTCCAAACATTTACTGTCGAAGCCATGGTGCAGGACCGCAAGGCCATCCAAGCTGGTACATCCCACTTCCTTGGTCAAAACTTTGCCAAGGCACAAAACATCTCTTTTGCAGGTCGTAGCAACGAGCGTCAGCACGCATGGACCACCTCATGGGGTGTCTCCACACGCATGATTGGCATGCTCATCATGGCTCACTCTGATGATGATGGCCTCATCTGCCCCCCACGCGTGGCACCAAAGCAAGTTGTCATCGTCCCCATCACCCCCAAGGCTGATACACGTGATGCCATCATCGCCCATTGTGACGAACTGGCAGCAAAGCTTAGCGCCATGAATTACGGCGGTATGCCCCTGCGTGTTCAGGTTGACACACGCGACATCAGCGGTGGCACCAAGAAATGGGAATGGATCAAGAAAGGCGTACCCGTACGCATCGAAATTGGCCCCCGTGACCTTGAAAAAGGCTCAATCTGTATCGCACGTCGCGATCAGCCCATCAATGTGAAATCCTTTGTCCCTGAGACTGAGTTCCTCACCTCAGCAATTGAGCTACTCGGCGATATCCAAAGCACGCTGCTCAAGCGTCAGCTGGACTTCCGCGATAGCCATATCAAGCCCTGCAATGACTTAGAAGAGCTCAAGGCACACTTCTCAACAGGCACGGACGCAGACTGGCTACTCTCCCCATGGGATGGTAGCCCAGAGGAAGAAGAAACGCTCGCAAAAAGCCTGCGTATCTCCATCCGCTGCATCCCTCAAGGTGAGTTTGGCTGCGCCGCAGAAGAACTTCCTTGCATCCTCACAGCGCGCCCAACAACACGTCGCGTCCTCTGGGCTCGCTCCTACTAAAGAGCTGCAATCAACTCAACAAAAAAACCGCCCCTTGCAAAAAGCAGGGGGCGGTTTTTTTGCTATTAATCCTCTTAGAAAGATGTAAAATACTGCAAAGAAATCATGACCGAGGCAATGATGAGCTTGGCGAGCACGCCCGCAAAGAAACCAAGCAACGCCCCTAAGCTCGCCTTGCTTGAGTGCTTGAGCTCGCGCTTCATGTAGAAATATTCCACGAGAAATGCCCCGAGGAAGGGACCAATTAAAAGACCAAAGGGGAAAAAGAGGCAGCCAATAACAGCCCCTGCGAGACTCCCCCAGATAGCGGCATTGCTACAACCAAACTTCTTGGCTCCCAGCGCAATAAAGAGGTTGTCGATCAGTGCTCCAGCCAGCATTAAAAATAGCATCACAAGCCAAAACACCCAGCTATGATGTATCTCTGGCTGCCCAACGCTCGCGCTAATACAGCCCAACAGGATAAAAAGATGTCCGGGGTAGGGGATGATACAACCCACAATACCAACGATAAACAAGAGTGTAGCAATGATATGATAGGCGTAGTCAGGCATGATCGTCAGTGTAACAGATGGAGCAGGGGAGCACAAGAAAAAGAAGATTTGTATACACTAGTTTACAATACGCTTGACATATTGGTCCATAGGCGCATAATGAAGGGTTCCACTACTTGTTGCTCGGAACATTAATAGAACTAATCCCTATGATATTCCACAATACGATGATGACATATTTCCTTCGGGAATCTATTGTCCATGACAAACCATGGCTTGTCAAACTTGCCCTACGTGCTGGTGCTGATATAACGCTCCCTGTTAAACAGTATTATAGTGCTCTCGACTTAGCTTGCTTGCACCAACATGTCAGCTGCGTTAACATCCTCCTTCAAGCAGGCGCGCAGCCTGATCTTTCTGAATGTGATCATGAAGCTTCCAGAAAGTTCTACAATAGCATTGATGGTAAAGGATTTGATAATGATTTACTCTACCGTGCTTTTAGCAGTTTCCATGCGCTCTATGAAGACGACGAATATGACCCAGGGAGTGTTATCGCAATCACCAAGCTGCTCATTGAATACGGTGCAAACTCTTACCTTCAAGAGGCATGCAACAAGCGTGATTGGGTTGCTGTCAGTTGCCTTCTGACCTGTGGGGCTCACTCCTTCGATGATAAGCCCTGCGATGATAGAGATAACCCCTACTATGTAGTACGACGGTTGTGGGGAATATGCCCCTGCTATATACTGGGCTTGAAGGGTAAATGCGATTTTTTTAATTTAATTCTAGCTCGACACTCACTGAGCGCGAATAAATTACGTCTAGCTCTTTTAGGCGCTATTCGCGCTGGAGAAAGAGCTTGTGTTGATCTCCTGCTAGCGCAAGACTTCCTCCTTGAACCCACCCTTCCTAGGATGCATGAGACCATTCTCTTTGATGCCTATAATAGGGGCATGGAGGATGTTCTCATCGAGCTTATCGCGCGCGGTGCGGATATCAACGAAATCAACAGGCAGGGTAATACTGTGCTTGCGCTAGCTTGTAGGCGCAAGAGCTTGAGCTTCGTTCAACGTCTCATTGCGGCGGGGGCAGATGTTAACTTCCCCAACGACAATGGCGATTTCCCACTGCACAAAGCAGCTCTAAGGAGAGAGCCTGATATCGCAGCTGCTCTAATCGCGGCTGGTGCTAGGCTCGCGGCCTGCAATGAGAAGGAGCAAGATGCACTGAGCCATGCTAGGGCCAAGAAGAACGAGAAGCTCGTCGCCTTCTTAAGCTCTAGGATCTGAGCAAGAAAAAGCCTAGCCCCCACAATGGGGATTAGGCTTGAAATCTTGCTGCGATATAGCTTTAGCCCTTGTCGGCTTGCTTGTCGCGTGAGGTGTTACGCTTGCGGGCTACCGTATCGAGGATACGCTTGCGCATGCGGATGAAGTGAGGTGTAACTTCTACGAGTTCATCACCCTCAATGTACTCAATAGCGCGCTCGATTGTGAAGGCGCGAGGAGGTGTGAGCTGGATGGAGTCGTTCTTGTTGGCCGAGCGATGGTTCGTCAGATGCTTTTCCTTGGTAGGATTCACTGCGATATCGAGAGGCTTGGGGTTTTCACCCACGAGCATACCCTCATAGACTTCATCACCAGGAGCGATAAAGAGGCTACCGCGCTCTTCAATAGCTTGCAGAGCGTAGGGGCGTGCAACACCACTAGAAAGGGAGATGAGCGTACTGTAGAGACGTGTAACAATCTCACCTGCGTAAGGAGCATACTCCTTGAACATGTGGGAGAAGATACCGTGACCACTTGTGAGGTTGACGAGCTCGAACTCAAAGCCGATGAGACCACGTGTAGGAAGTACAGCTTGGATGAGTGTGCGACCGGAGTCGGTGGTGTCCATGCTCTCGAGGAGACCGCGGCGGTTGCCCAGAATGCGGACGGCACCGTTTGCGTACTCTGAGGGTACTTCGATGAAGGTTGTTTCGTAGGGCTCGTAGCGATGACCATCAACTTCTTTGTAGATAACCTTGGGACGAGATACGAGGAGTTCGAACTGCTCACGGCGCATTTGCTCAACGAGAACGGATATCTGCATGGTGCCGCGTGCGGATACCGTAAAGACACCGGCGAGGTCACCGTCCTCCACCTTGATGGAGATGTTGGTGCGCATTTCGCGCATCAGACGCTCACGGATAACGCGGCTAGTGACGTTCTTACCATCTAAACCGACAAAAGGTCCATCATTGATGGAGATTTCCATCTGAACGGTAGGGGGCTCAATGTCGACGAAGGGCAATGCTGGTGCATCGGGGTCTTGGACGAGAGTCTGACCGATGTCTACATCTTCAAAGCCGGAGAGGCCGATAATGTTGCCAGCGATACCAACTGCGGAGTCAGTAGTGTTGAGACCACTGTATTCAAAGAGTTTAGTAACTTTACCCTGTGTCTTTTGGCCATCTTGACCGAGCAGGTAGAGGGTGTCGCCCTTCTGGACGCGACCACTGGTAATACGACCGATGGCAACACGACCTACGTAGTCATCCCAAGCGATGTTGGAGATGAGCATCACAAGGTCAGCCTCTGGATCTGCGTTCTTAGGCTCAGGGATACGCTTGACAATTTGCTCAAGCAGGGGAGTGCAGTCAACAGGGGGCTCGCCCTCCATGCTGTTCATGAAGTAACCATCACGTGCGGATCCGTAGCAGAAAGGAGCGTCAAACTGTTCTTCTGTAGCTTCGAGCTCGATGAGCAGCTCCATAACTTGGTCGTGTACCCTTGGTACATCGGCAAATGGGCGGTCAATCTTATTGACAACAATGATAGGTAAGAGACCTTCTTGCAATGCTTTACGCAGTACGAAGCGAGTCTGGGCTTGGGGTCCTTCGTAAGCATCAACCACGAGGATAACACCGTCAACCATCTTCATAACACGCTCAACCTCAGCGCCAAAGTCGGCATGCCCTGGGGTATCAACGATGTTGATGGTGTAGCCATTCCAGACGATGGAGGTGTTTTTAGCTTTAATTGTAATGCCTTTTTCGCGCTCAAGATCCATGGAGTCCATGGCGCGTTCTTGCACTTCCTGGTTATCACGGTAAGTGCCACCAGCTTTGAGGAGTTGGTCAACGAGGGATGTTTTGCCGTGGTCAACGTGTGCGATGATGGCAAGATTGCGAAATTGGGAGGATTCACTCATAAATGTGCAGGCGCAAACAGCGCTAAACCATTTTAGCACGCAGATGGCGTGTTGGAAAGGCGAAACTGCGTAATATTCCCATATTCTCCATATTCTTTGCTCAGATAAGCATGTATTAACCAAGCGGAGCTATGAATGTATTATGGATGACGGTTGAAAATAGGTAATATTGAGATATTTCTGACTTCGCATAATACATGTAATATGACTACTTTTTACATATTTTCAGCCCAGATAAGTCGTAGATTATTAGTCGCTAGATACTACTCATGTAATCTCAATCCACAATATTTAACATTACATGTATTATGCGAAGTCAGAAACATCTCAATATTTGCGCATCTCAATATTTGCGCATCTCAATATTTGCGCATCTC
>CAMQZC010000021.1 GCA_947039485.1 uncultured Verrucomicrobiales bacterium
ACGACGCTCACCACCGCCAGCGAAACCACCGCGATTGTTATCACGGTCGCCGCCACCGAAGCTACGACGCTCACCACCGCCAGCGAAACCACCGCGATTGTTATCACGGTCGCCGCCACCGAAGCTACGACGCTCACCACCGCCAGCGAAACCACCGCGATTGTTATCACGGTCGCCGCCACCGAAGCCACCGCGCTCGTTGCGCTCAAGGCGCTCACTGCGTTCGTCACGAGGTTCTTGCTGAACACGCAGTTCGCCAAAGCCCTCGCTGTTATCACCGTAGTCGACGTCACGATCGCTGAAGTCCTTGAGGCGGTTGTATTCCTCCCTGGGTTCGAAGGATTTCTTGTCGTCAAAGTCGTCTTTCTTGAGAAGCTGGCTGGGCAAGCTCATTCCATCAGGGTTGAGCTCTTGATAGTATTTTTTAACAACGCCAAGGTCGGAGAAGTTGATGGTCTCCTCTGCAAAGATTTGGTAATCCTCGTGACCCTTGCCACAGATGAGGACGACGTCGCCGGGGCGTGCGCTCTCGAGAGTCGAGCGGATGGCCTCCTCACGGTCAGTTATGCGCTTTTGCTTGATGCGTGGGATGCCGACAATAATCTCATCAATGATGGTCTCTGGGTCTTCGCTACGAGGGTTGTCGCTGGTGACGATGCAGACATCGCTGTACTCGCCAGCAGCCTCGCCCATGAGGGGACGCTTGCCCTTGTCGCGGTCGCCACCGCAGCCAAAGATGGTGATGAGTCGGCCATTGCGGCAGAGCTTCTTCATCGTGCTGCATACATTCTCAATAGCATCGGGGGTATGGGCGTAGTCGATAAAGCACTGGACGTTGTTGACGCTGGACACAAGCTCAAGGCGGCCTGGTACCTGAGGAGCCTGTGCGAGGCTGCTAATGATATCAAGGACATTGATGCCTGCGGCACTGCAGCCTGCAATAGCGGCGAGGCTGTTGGAGATGTTAAAGGCTCCAATGAGGGGGGTGCGCACCAGGTAGCTCTTCTTTTGATACTTGAGCTCAAATTGATTGCCCTTGAGTGAGCTAATGCTGGGGATGGCGTAGAAGTCGGCATCAACGCATAGACCATAGGTGCGTAGGCGCATGAGGGGGCGCAGCTCATCGGCGAGGCGGCGGCCGTACTCATCGTCGATGTTGATGACGGCTGTTGCCTTGCGATTGCCGCTGGCAATCATGTTGTAGAAGAGCTTGCTCTTGGCCTGATAGTATGACTCCATGTCGCCATGGTAGTCCAGATGATCTTGGGTGAGGTTGGTAAAGATACCAACGTTGAAGTTGCTTCCTGCGCAGCGTTCTTGGTCGAGCGCGTGGGAGGAGACCTCCATGGAGACGCAGCGGCAGCCGTTGCTCAACATGTTCGCAAAGGTAGCTTGGAGTTCCGCGCTGCCTGGGGTCGTGTTGTTAGACGGGCTACGCTTCTTGCCGTCATCGTTACTGATGGTGCCGATGAGGCCAGCGCGTTGCCATGCCTTTTTCATGATGTTGTGGCAGAGGTAGCTGATGGTAGTCTTGCCGTTGGTGCCGGTGACACCAAGTAGGACCATCTCGTCGCTGGGCTGACCCTGCCAGATGCTCTGGAGGATGCCGTTAGCTTTGCGGCTGTTGGGTACTCGTACCCAGTATATGTCGCGTTGGATAGCCAGCTTGCTGGGGCCACTCTCAGCGACAATGGCGCTAGCGCCTGCCTCAATAGCACTGTCAATGGCGCTGTGTCCGTCAAATTGGCAACCCTTGACGGCGACAAAGCAGCAGCCGGGTTCAATCTTACGGCTGTCATCGCTGAGTTGGTTGATGCTCTCGATAGGGTTACCGTTAAATTGGGCTTCGCTGAGTTGGGAAAAAAGGGTGTCGCTGTTCATCTGTATTTAAATTGTGTGCTGCTGGGTTGTCTTAGCGGGTGCTATTATTTATTTTCGCGGCTTTTGTGCTGGCGGAAGCTTGGACTTCTTGCTGCTTTTTGTCAAGGTATTTTTGATACGCTTCTGCGTCACTAGGCTCGATATTGAGCAGCTCAATGATGCGCTCTACCGTTGCGCGGAAAATTGGTGCGGCAATGGTGCCGCCGCCGATGCCGATATTTTTTGGCTTTGGCTCATCAATAACGGTGATAATGACGTACTTAGGGTCATTGATGGGGAAGATACCAGCAAAGGAGACGGTGTAGCGTCTGCCTGGCTGCTGGTAGTAGCCACCACCGGGTTTGATCTTGATGGCGGTGCCAGTCTTGCCCCCGATGCGGAAGCCGGGGATGGCAGCGCGCATTGCCGTGCCGCGGCCATGCTTGCCTACTTTCTCAGTGACGCTCTCAAGCGCAAAGCGGATGTCAGCGGCGGTGCTGGGCTTGATGACCTGACCGAGGGCGCGGGGAGGGCGCGCGTCATAGATGCTGCCATCCTCGGAGATGATTTTCTTAATGATGCGTGGCTGCATGCGCACACCGTTATTGGCGATGATGCTGTAGAGCATCGCGAGGTGCAGGGGAGAGAGGGAGACGGAGTAGCCAAAGGAGATACGGGAGAAGTCCACGAGGTTCTCACCGCGAGGCATACCCACGGGGCTTCCCGTGGCGAGCTCGATGTCGATGCTCTCACCGAGCCCAGATGATTTGAGGTATTTTTTGTAGTTCTCCCACTTGCAACGCAGGGCGAGGCGTGCGATGCCGGGGTTGCTGGATTTCTTGAGGATAGCCCAGACGGGTAGCGCCCCGTAGTTGAATCGGCCATCGCTGATGGCGTTGGTGCCGAGTACGGAGTAGGGGCTGCAGTTGAAGACGCTGTTGATGTTGACGATGCCTGTGTCGATGCCCACAGCTGCGGCGAGTACCTTCATTGTCGAGCCGGGCTCGTAGCGCGCTTGGCAGGCGTAGTTGAAGTCGCCTGCGATATTGGCTCCCTTTTCCCCAGCCTTGTTGTTGCGAGGCAGGCGGCCGGTGTGGGTGATAACCTCCTTGGTGTTGAGGTCAAATGCTGGGCGGTTGACCAGCGCGATGATGTCGCCCGTCTTGGGATCCATGATAATCATGCAGCCGTTGACTGCGTCAAACTCGCGCATGCCGCGATCGAGCTCCTCCTCAGCGATGCTTTGGATACGCATATCGATGGTGAGCTTGATATTGCGACCGTGCTTGGCGGGCAAGTAGCGATCATCCTCATTGGCGAGGACCTGACCGCGGGCATTGAGACGGTACTCGCGGATGCCGTTGTTGCCTGCCAGATAGCTGTGGAAGTAGCGCTCGATGCCGTTCTCGCCGACGTTCTCATGGTTGACGTAGCCGATCACGTGGCAGAGCATCTCTGGGGTGACGTAGCTGCGCTTGGCGTTAGCTTGGATACGAATACCACGAATCTTGTTCTTGCTAAGTACCTTTTGGATTTGGTTTGCTTTCTCAATGCTCAGTCCTCGCGCCAAGATGATGTCGTAGCGGTAACGCTTGTTCGCCTTATTCTCGGCTTTGGCCTGCCTATTGTAGGCAGTAACCTCAGGTTGAGCAATGAGATTGATAATATCCTGACGGCTGGTGATTTTCTTGTTAGGAAGTTTGTTGTTCTCCTCATGGAGGAGGTAGGGGAAGAGGATGTTGGCGACGAGCTGGTCGTTGATAGCAAAGAACTTCTCGCATGCGTCTTTGTTGTAATCAAGCTCGCGGTTGGATTGCGCCATGCTCATGCCCTCCCTCTTGCGTATGGCGGCTTTCTCCCCGGGGCTTAGATTGCTGCTGCACTGCTCCTTGAGCTCGCCCTTGCACTTGCTGATGATTCGCAGACGCTGTCGTTTGGTCTTGTCGGGGTCGCTCCACTCAGGGGTGTTGACGGCGTGGTTGTAACTCAGGGAATTGAGGATGAGGTTAATTTCCCGCAGATGCTTACGGTCAGCGATGAGATCGGCGTTGTTGATGTTGTTGGTTAGGATCTCCTCATTGCGATCCATGATGATGCCACGCTGGGCAGGGATGATTTCTTTCTCAATGAGTTGCTCTGAGGCAATATCAGCGCGTTTCTTGCTGTCAACGAGTTGGAGATCGATGAGCTGAGCCACGGTGATGCCTACGGCGCAAAAAATAGCGACGCCAAGTATGATGCAACGAAAATTTGCTTGGCTGATTTTTCTCATGGCAGGGCAGCGCTCTTAGCGCTGTGCTGTAGCTTGTTGTTTGAGTCGGTAGTGCTGGGCTATTTCAATTTGCTCACGCTGGATAGGGCGCAGCTCGCTACCATCCTGATTGAGTCGGTCGAGCATGGCCCAGCGGTTGCAGAGGGCGTGAGTTTTGGCAAGGTGCTGGTTGCGGCTCATGTTGCAGGTGGCAATGTCGCGGCGGATATTCTTGATATTCGTGTTGAGCGCGACCTGCTCGTTTTTGCTGATGGCGTAGTAGATGCCCCCTGCCGTGACGATGCAGGCGAGGACAAGCATCCAAGCGATGACGCCGATGCTGATGCGGTAAGGGTTCTGTATGTTGGTGGAGAACATGCTGGTGAAAAGTGCGAAATTTGCGGGAGGGGGGGGGTAGGTTTAGAGCTTTTCAATGACGCGCAGCTTGGCCGATCGGGCGCGAGGGTTGGCTTTGAGCTCAATCTCCGCGGCAATGATGGGCTTGCGGGTGATGAGTCGGGCACAGTATTCGGGATTGGGGCGAGCCTCAGGCCACTCAGGGCGATCGACCTCGGGCTTGCAGACGCGCTCAAAGTAGCGCTTGACGGCGCGATCTTCGAGACTGTGGAAGGTGATGATAGCCATGCGTCCGCCGCTGGCGAGCATCTTGACACCTCGCTCCAGCAGCTCATTGAGTGCGCCAAGCTCGTCATTGACGGCGATGCGCAGAGCTTGGAAGCTACGGGTGGCTGGGTGCTGCTTGCCCTTGCGGGGCATGACACTAGAGATGATGTTGGCGAGCTCCGTCGTGGTGGTGATGGGCTTGATGGCGCGCTCTTTGACGATGCGACGTGCGATGGCGCGGCTGGCGCGCTCCTCACCGTACTGCCAGATGATGTCGGCTATTTCTTGCTCGCTTTCGTTGTTGACGATGTCAGCGGCAGAGAGGGGGGCGTTGGGGTTCATGCGCATGTCCAGAGGACCCTCTGCCATGAAGGAGAAGCCGCGCTCTGGGCAGTCGATTTGGGGAGATGAGATACCGATGTCCGCGAGGATGCCATCAATCTGAGTTAACCCCTGCTGCTGCATTAGCTCATCAATGCTGCGGAAGTTACCAGCCACGGCATGAAAGCGATGGGCATACTCAGCGAGACGCTGAGAGGCCGCTGCTCGGGCTATAGGGTCCTGATCAATGCCCCAGACCTCTGCACCTTGGCTCAGTAGGCGTAGGCTGTGACCACCGCCACCGAGAGTGGCGTCGACGATCTGCTTGCCTTGTGCCGCAAGCAGGGCATCGCTAGCTTCAACGGCAAGTACGGTGATGTGGTGAAAATCAATATCGCCCACAATGACCTCAGCGACAGGCTCAACCTCATCGACATGAGGCTGCCAGAGATTTTGCAGATCGTAGGCTGCCTCTCCACTGAGAGCTTCGATGACAGGCTCGCTGCACCAGATGATGGACTCATCCCGAGCCAAGAAGCGACGTAGGATGGAGTCGAGACTCTCCTCGCCTTCCAGCTCAAGTAGCAGGCTGAGACCCATCCCCTCAATGCGGTAGCCGAGCAGGGCGGGCTCATCACGCAGAGCCTGTGCGATGGCCTTTACGCGCGTAAGAGCGAGAGCGTCGGGGGCGCTAGTTGATAATGGTGTTTCAAAGTACTTATTGCGGAGCTCCTTGAGTTGGGCTGAGAGTTGAGCGAGTAGGCCGCGAGATCCTTTAATGCCTGCATCACGCATGGCGTCGAGAATCTGGGCGCGCTGGGCCTCCCAGTCCGTTTGATTGATAGCGTCGAGGGCGTTTGCCTCCCAGAGAAGCACACGGTAACTCGTCAGGCTGGCAGCTCGTGTAGAGCTCCAGCCGATGCATGGAATAGGGGTCATGAAAGAATACCAAAGTCGAGGTTAAGGCGGAGGCTTTGGATAGCCTCAGGGGTGTAGACACTGTCGTACGCGGATGGTTCCCAAAGTTCGAAGTAGTCGCCACGCCCCACGAGGAGCAGTTGCTCACCGAGTTGCATTTTGTCTCGCAATTTTTTTGGGATGAGCAGCTTGCCTTGGCTGCTCAGCTCGGCGTCACTACACATGCCGATGATGACACCGAGGTAGTTGTTGATGTCAAGTAGGCTGTGCCCCTTTTCCTCTGCCTTGCTGCGTACATCCTGCACCATTTGGTGGAAGGATAGCTCAGTGTAACATTTGATGATGCTGAAGTTTTGGCGTTGAGCTTCAATGAGTTTGAGTGTTCCGATAGTCTTATCGCCACGCCATGACGAAGGGACTGAAACCCTGCTTTTGGGGTCCAGCTTATGCGTCACGTTGCCCGTGAATAAGACTGTTAATTCGGAGTTCATACCTCTAGTGCACTAAAATGTACAGTCATTACACCTGAATACACCACAGCTGTCAACTATAAATTACCCGATATCTCTATAATATGGGCTTTTATATTAATTTGATGATGGCTGCTTATATGCTCTTTTTTGCTTGCTGTCGCAGTTTAGGCTTGTCAAAAAGCGCCTCTTGAGTATGATTAGCCTCAAGTTGCTATCTAGCCTTCAGACTTTTTGAACTGAGCTATAGCGGCTCACTACCGCCCTGCAGCAGTGCTGTCTCGAACATTAGGAGACCCGTGCAGGGCAATCCAACAACACTACTATGTCAGAACATCATACACAGGGCCGACAAGGACAAGGATCCCGCCGTCGCAAGAGCCGTAATCCAGGCCGCCCCTATCGCCAGCGCATGCCCCGCTCCGCCGAAACTCCTACCGCCAAGCCTACGCTCATTGCGCGCATTTTAGGCTTCTTTGGAATTGGAAAGAAGGTTGAGAGCAAGCCTCAGTACCAAGACAACAGGACCCCTCGCAATGAAAGCAATGAGGGTGCCCCACGCCGCGAACGCACAGAACGCACAGAACGTGGCGAACGCCCAGAACGCCGCGAGCGCCCAGAACGTGGCGAACGCCCAGAACGCCGCGAACGCACAGAACGTGGCGAACGTGGCGAACGTGGCGAACGTGGCGAACGTGGCGAACGCCGTCGCTCCAGCTCCAAGCTGCCAACTGCTAACTCCCGTCTCTATGTGGGCAACCTCTCCTACGAGGCCACTGAGTCTGAACTCGAGGAGCTCTTCAAGGGTTTTGGCAACGTGCATAGCGTTGAGGTTATCTACAACCCACGCACTTACAAGAGCAAGGGTTATGCATTCATCGAGATGCGCCAGATGGAGGACGCTCGCAAGGCTGCCGAAGTACTGCACGGTGAATTTTTCATGGGCCGTGAGCTCATGGTGAGTGCTGCCAACGAGAGGCAAGATAGCGAAGAGTTCACACCCTCCCGCGACATGAAGCCTACAGAGCAAGCTGAGGAAAGCGCCCCCGAGGCACCTGAAGCAGCACCTGAAGCAGCTCCTGAAGCAGTCGCTCCTGAAGCAGTCGCTCCTGAAGAAGTCGCTCCTGAAGAAGTCGCTCCTACCGAGGCGAAGTAAGCTTTATCCTCATTAATTTGAGAGCGGGCTACTTGCATTGGTAAGTAGCCCGCTTTTGTTTAACTCTCTACCTAAAACTACACAATAACACCATATGAAAACCACCGCTACTGTACTTTCTATCTTTTGTACTATTTTTGCCTTATGCTGCTTCATCCCCTTTGTTGGGATGCTCGCTTGGCTGCCTCTCTTTATCTTTATCCCGTTGACTCTGATTTTTGGCATCTGTGCCAAGCGTCATTCTGCTTGGATTCTGTCGCTAGTCTCCTTGATTTTATTCCCTGTATCCCTGATTGCGCAGCTGTACGCGGCTGACATGATTCTGGCGAATGCTCTTAAGGAATGTAACAGGGAGGAAATCATCGCTGAGATTAAGGCAGCGGTGGAGGTTGAGGCTGAACCCCTTCAATTCGACAGCGTGGAGGAGCACGCGGAGTTCCTCAAAGACGCAGAATCGGCATTGCTGTCATACCGTGAATACCGCGAGGATTCTGCATGGTTTTTTGTGAAATTTGACGGCTTTGCTGAAATGGCAGGTATTATCGAGATTGCTATCTTGGAATATGTGAAAAATATAGAGTTCTTAGAGCCAGTTGGTTGTTGTCCAGAGCTAGTACCTGCTCCTGCACCTGCACCTGCACCTGCACCTGCACCTGCTCCTGCACCTGCTCCTGCTCCTGCTCCTGTAGCAACTCCAACTCCTGTAGCATAAAAACATGTCCCAGTACATCCCTCAGCAACTTGATGAGATTCGCGCTGGCGTCATCGCCGCCGCGGCTCGCTCGCATCGTGATCCAGCGGGTATTAATCTGCTGGCCGTGAGCAAGACCTTCCCTGTGGAGGATTTGATGCAAGCTTATGATGCCGGGCAGCGGGTCTTTGGCGAGAATCGTCTGCAAGAGGCGATGGAGAAGATCCCCCAGATGCCTCAGGACTGTCGCTGGCACCTCATCGGACCTCTTCAGCGAAACAAGGTTCGCAAGGCTTTGCAGCAGGGATTTGCTCTTATTGAGGCGGTGCCTTCATTGCGTCTCAGCGAGGCGATATCACGCATCGCGTGTGAGGAGGGAATCATCGCCTCCATTCTCCTTGAGGTCAATGTAGATGCCGAGGAGAGTAAGCACGGCTTTAGCGTGGATGATCTGCGCGCCCAGTGGGATGAGCTGATGGCTCTGCCCTCGCTGGATATTCAGGGTCTGATGTGCATCCCTGCCTTTGCTGCCTCTGCGCAGGAGGCTCGCCCTGCCTTTGCGTCACTGCGCGCGCTGGCGGAGGAACTGCGTGAGCGCGGCCCCCTGCCTCTGCCTCTGCTCTCCATGGGTATGAGCCACGACTTTGGCATTGCTATTGAGGAGGGCTCGACCAATGTGCGCGTCGGCTCCGCCATTTTTGGCAAGCGCGATTACAGTTAATCTCGAGGGCTTGGAGCCTTTACTTCATCGTGGGAATAGGCAGGCTTGTAATCAGTTCCCCTTGTGTTACACTACTTGTGTATGTTCAAAAGAATCTTAACACTGCTTCTTGCTTCTGCCATGCTCTTCTCCGCCGCGCCCTCTTGGGCTGCGGGGAAGCTGCCCAAAAGCAAAGATGTCAAGGTGAGAGATCTCTCCATTGATGATCCCGGAGCTTATCCAATCATGCAGCGCTGCGATATGAACCCTGCGCTGCGACTCTCCATCACGGCCGAGGGCTCTGAGAAGAATGCTGGCGAGGGCATCAGTGAGCTCGCCTTTATGATTCGCCCAGCAGCAGCGATTGAGTCCGTCTCGCTGCGCTCCAGTGTGAAGTCCTCAGCGGACCTTCCCCAAGGCGAATCCTATCGCCACAGCGCAGCCCTCCCGCAAGGGCATTGTACGATTTAAAAAGAACATCCCTGTCAAGGGTGGTCAAAGCTGGATTTGGCTGGATGTGAAACTCTCTGACAAGTCTGTCGTGGGGCAGGAGATTGAGATTTCTCAGCTGCGCTGCAAGGCAGGAGAGAAGATGTACCGTCAGGAGGAGCCTGTTACTCAGATGGTGGGTAGCTTGATTGCCAAGGGAAATGAGGCCGTGAGACAGCTTAGGGGACCTGCGCGCAACTGCGCTCACTTCCGCATCCCGGCAGCCATACAGACGAGCAAGGGCACGCTACTGGCTGCCTTTGATGCTCGCTACCTGCGAGAGGGTGACCTCTGCTCTGACATTGATGTTGCCATCGTGCGCTCCATTGATGGCGGTCGCAGCTGGACACGCCCAGCAGTGGCGATGGATGCTGGCGCTGGTGATGCCAATGGCTGCGGAGACCCCTGCATGGTTGAGGATGCGGATGGCCGCATCTGGATACAGGCGCTGACCACACATTTTAAGGGCGGTACCGCGCTCAAGGTCTCAAAGACAGGGCACAACCCCAAGAATACAGGTCAGTGGAATATGACAAGCAGCAGTAATGAGGGCAAGAGCTGGTCAAAGAAGCTCATCAACCCCACCAAGACAATCAAGAATCCTGCTTGGAATCTCTTCCTTGCAGGTCCCGGCCACGGAATCACACTCAAGGATGGCACTATTGTCTTCCCTGCTCAGGCTTGGACCAATGGGTCAGACCCCCGCAGCCAGTCCACCATTTGCTACTCCAAGGATGCTGGTAAGACGTGGAAGATGGGCAAGGGCGTGCCGCATGCGACATCAGAGTCGCAGGTGGTGGAGCTGAGAAACGGCTCCATTATGATCAACTGCCGCAATGAGCGCCGCTCAGGCAAGCGCGCGGTTTACGTGACCAAGGATATGGGCGAGACATGGGTGGCGCATGAGACTAATCTCAATACCCTCAATGAGCCTACCTGTCAGGCATCGCTCATCTCAATTGACAGCAAGAAGTATGGTAAGTTGCTGCTCTTCTCTAACCCAAACAACCCCAAGGCATCAGCTCGTAATACGATGACTATTAAATTCTCGAAGAATGAGGGTAAGACATGGAGCAAGGGTTACATCTGCGATGCTCGCGAGACGGCTGGTTATTCAAACTTGATGCTCATGGATGATGAGACGCTGGGCGTGGTCTACGAGTCAGCTATCCAGTCGAGCGCTCGCAAGGATAACTTCTGGGGGATGAACTTCCTGCGCATCCCTCTCAAGACTATTTTAAAGGCGAAGTAAAAGTTTGGCTTTTGTGCAGGCCGATGCCAGCGCATGTTGAGGGCTTGAATTATAGCTTGTGCGCCTGCGCTCAAGAAGCTTGATTTGGCTGATTCTTGCTCTTATGCTGTTGCTAGTTGCGTGTCTTCTGGCTTGACTTGCGAGGTGGGGATTGCTATTCTTCGTCGATGAAGTTCACCTCTCCTCTCCTCCTGCTGCCACTGCTTCTTTCTGGGCTTGCAGCGGCGCAAATACCCTCTTCGATGATAGGGCTCGATTATGGTGTAGGCGTAAGTGATGTCGATTGCGTGGAGCTGATGCATGAGCGCGAGCTCGACTTGCTCAAGCTCTATCAGCTCGCTTTGAGCAAGGCTTGTGATGCGAGTACGGCCGCTAGTTCTGCTAAGGAATTGAGTGATGTTTTAGCTGATTTAAAGGAATGCCGTGAGAGCTTGGAGGCGATGCCTAAGGTGATGATGCCAAGCCTGTGCGCGGGGAAGAATAAGGAGTACTCCCCACGCAAGGTCTCGGCTTACCTCCTGATTGATCCTGAGCAAAAGCGCGCGCTCGCAGCAAATTGCTGGGCTAATGACTCTCTGCGGAGAGCTATTGATGGCTTGGTGCTCCCGCTTGCTCCTGAGGCGGCGCGCTTGGAGTTGCGCGATAAGTATGCAGCGTTGATGTTGGAGAATTATAACGCGCGCATCGTGATAAGGGATTTGCTAGCCGCGACGCACGATGCTGCTTCTGCATCTCTCGCCAATGATGGGATTTTGCTGTACCTGGAGGCGCGAGACGTGTGGAATGGTAAGATGATGGGTCTTGGGTGGTCGATCCTCAGTGAGGAGGATGTGACGTACTTCCGATCGCCTTTTCAGAAGGGCTTGGTTGAGCTAGTCCCAGCGCTGTACCATGAGCGCAGGCGTGTCCTTGCTGCTGATTGCTACGGCCACGAGGGTCTCATGCAGACTCTCCGCAATAGGTATCGATAAAGCTCACTGCAGCTATCTATTAATCTAAAAAAACCGCCCCAACGCGTTAGCGTAGGGGCGGTTTTTTTAACTTGTTGGGGTCTCGAGCTTAGATGCTCTTGGCTGTGGCAACGATGTTCTCGACATTCATGCCGAGCTCGCTGAGTACCAAATCACCCGGTGCGGAGAAGCCGAAGTCATCAATGCTGATGATGGCTTTGCGGTCTTGTACGTAGCGGAACCAGAGGTCACCACGACCTGCCTCGATGGAGACGCGGCGTGTGCAGCTGCTGGGCAGTACGGACTCACGGTAGGCTTCTTCTTCACGCTCAAAGCGCCACATGGAGGGCATGGAGACGACGCGGACGCCATCGCCGAGTTGCTTGGCTGCTTCGAGGGCAAGGATGACCTCGGAGCCTGTGGCGATGAGGATGAGCTCAGGGGTAGCTGTGCTTTCCTTGCTTACGATGTAGGCGCCCTTGAGTGTGCCTTGGCGGCGGGTCTCAGCGCTGAGGCTGGGCTCGATGCTGCTGAGGCTGGGAATGTTTTGACGTGTGAGGATGAGGGCGCTAGGGCCGCTCACGCGCTGCATAGCACACATCCATGCACCCGCTGTTTCTTCCTCATCGGCTGGGCGGAGGACATCGAGGTTGGGGATGAGGCGCAGACCGGATACAGTCTCGATAGGTTGGTGTGTAGGGCCGTCTTCACCAACTGCGACAGAGTCGTGGGTGAGGATGTAGGTGACAGGCAGGTGACCAAGTGCAGCAACGCGGATGGAGGCGCGCATGTAGTCAACAAAGACGCAGAAGGTGCCAGCACTCACGCGGAAGAGACCGTCGTAGGCGATGCCGTTGCAGATAGCGCCCATGGCGTGCTCGCGGATGCCGAGCCAGAAGTTACGTCCGTTGTAGTTCGTAGCGGAGAAATCACCAGCATTCTCAAGGTAGTTTTTGTTGCTTGAGAAGAGGTCTGCGCTCGTGCTCAGCAGAGCAGGGCAAGCAGCGCCAATGGCGTTTTGAACAGCGGAGCCCGATGAGCGTGTTGCGAGGACGGAGCCTGCTGCAAATTGGGGGATAATCTTGTTGCTGAACTCAGGGCTGAGGCCCTCAGTGGAGAGTGCGCAGCCCTCGCTGAGTTCGCGTGCGAGCTCGGGGTTGGCGATGCTCCATGCATCAAAGCTGCTCTGCCATGTGGCGCAGGTTGCTTCGCGCTCGGCCTTGACTTCTGCCATGTAGCCGCGTACTTCATCAGAGACGTAGTAGAGTTCCTCTGGGAGACCCCAGTTGCTGTGAGCTTCTTTCCAGAGCTTAGCTCCACCTTCGCCGTGGCCTTTGGTTGTGCCCTCAAATCCGGGAACACCCTTGCCGATGACGGTTTTGGCGATGATGAGTTTGGGTCGGCCATTCTTCTCCAAGCGAGCTGCTCGGAGGGTGTCGGCGACGACAGCCATGTCATTGCCATTAATGCTGATTGCATCCCAGCCCATGGCGTTGTAAATTGTAGCAATATCCTCAATTTGTGAGGTCTCGATAGGTGCATCAAGGGTGATGCCGTTGGCATCATAGATGAGTACGAGATTGTCAAGCTTGAGCACACCTGCAATGGCGGCCGCCTCACGGGAGATACCCTCTTGCATGCAGCCGTCACCTGCGAGGCAGTAGACGTTTTGGTTGAAGATTTCTTGATCCGCTGTGTTGAATCGGGCTGCAGCGTGCTTGGCGGAGATAGCAAAGCCTACTGCATTGGCAACACCTTGACCAAGGGGGCCTGTGGTGCACTCAACGCCGGGGCTGCATTTGAACTCGGGGTGACCTGGGGTCTTGGAGTTTTTGCTACGGAAGCCCTTGACGTCATCAAGGCTCAAATCGTAGCCGCTTAGATGCAGCCAAGCATAGAGGAACATGGAGCCATGACCGCCTGAGAGTACGAAGCGGTCGCGATTGAGCCAGCGTGGCTCAGAGGGGTTGATATTGAGCAGTGATCCGTAGAGGACTGCGCCGATTTCAGCGCACCCAAGAGGCAAACCCATATGTCCCGAAGCTTTTTCAAAGATAGCGTCAATGGCCAGCCCTCGAGCTTCATTAGCTGCCTTTTGTAGAATTTCCATGTTCATGCGCGGCGATTCTATCATATGGAGGGGGTATTTGTAAAGGCTAAATAGGGCTTATTTCCCCTATGTCTTGAAAAAGCATGCCTAAGTTAAGCCGCAAAATAGCCGCCTCAGCCTTGGGGGCTGGGCGGCTTGTTGATTAAGCTGCTTTATGTTTATTTAAAGGAGCTTTTGTAAATGTTTAATACCTCATCATCGCTCAGATCGCGAGGGTCGACGGTAAAGAGACCCGCCATGGTGTTGCGTGCATTGCTTACGAAGCGTGGGAGGTCCGCGGCGGTGATGCCGTAGTCAGAGAGGGCGATGTTGCCTACGCCGCAGTCTTTTTGGAGCTTGGCGAGGGCGTTGAGGAAGTCCTCAGGGCTTGTGGATTTTTCACCAGTCATGACTTCAGCCATCTTCATGAATTTCTCGGGGCATGTGTCGGCAAAAGCACCGAAGTAGGCCAGAGAGATTGCGATGAGTCCAGCACCATGGGGCAGGGCGGGGAAGTATGCGCTCATGGCGTGCTCCAAGGAGTGCTCGGAGGTGCAGCTAGAGGTGCTCTCGACCATGCCTGCGATGCTGCTTGCGAGTGCGACATCAGCGCGAGCTGCAATGTTGCTGCCATCCTTGACTGCTGTGGGCAGAGACTTGGCAAGCAACTCTATGCTCTTGAGTGAGTATCCCTCGCTGATAGGGGAGGCGATGTTGGCGATGTAGCCTTCAGATGCGTGGAAGAAGGCGTCAAAGCCTTGGTATGCCGTGAGTACGGGGGGGACTGAGAGCATGAGCTCGGGGTCAACGATAGCCACGATGGGGAAGAGCTCGGGGACGCCGTAGCCAATCTTCTCCTCATTGTGTGTGATCACTGTCCATGGGTCAAGCTCGGTGCCTGTGCCAGCTGTCGTGGGGATAGCGATGAGGGGGAGGGCTCCACCCGTGGGGGTCATGCCTTTGCCTGTGCCACCATGGATGTAATCCCAGTAGTCGCCGTCGTTGCAAGCCATTAGTGCGATGGATTTTGCGCTGTCGATGGAGCTGCCTCCACCGAGGCCGACGATGAGATCGCAGGATTGAGCGCGGCAGACGGCTGCTGCTTCCATGACGTGCTCTTTGACTGGGTTGGCGAGGGTCTTGTCGTAGACGACGCTAGAGATGCCTCGCTGGCTGAGGAGGGCTTTAACGCGAGCGAGGTAGCCGAATTTGCGCATGGCGGTGCCAGCTGAGATGACGATAAGCGCTTTGCTCAGGGTGTTGGGGAGGGGGAGGCTTGAGAGCTGCTCTAAGCAGCCATTACCAAAGACGAGCTTGGTAGGGATAAAGTTTGTAAACGTATTCATGTGCTGAGAGTTTAGCACAGAGAGCGGACAAGGGGCAATATTAATGATGTCCCAATTGTGTCACAATTGCGTCACCATGCAGAAATGAGGGGGCTGCCCTCCCGTAGCGTCAACGAGGCCTGCCTAGGTCAACTCAATTAAATAGCCCATTCGCGCCTTGGGCGGGAATGGGCTATGCTAAGTTTGCTTGCTGCGCGCAGCCTTGTTTGATTAGGCTTCTCTCTTGCGTCGCAGGATGTGCAGGCGCTGCTCCATGCGCGGCTGTAGATGCTCGCTAATCCAGACGTTGGCTGCTTCCAGCCCATTGGCTGCGTAGACGCGTCCAATTTGTGCTTCTACTGCGGTTGCGTTGCCTGTAAGGCGTAGAAATTGATTGCTGGTAAATTCAACAAAGAGCTTGCCGTCAATCTCGCCTTTCATGGATAAAATCCATTCGCGGACGTAGAGTGCCAGCACGGCGTCGCCTGTCCATGCTTGTGCGCGGACAACGGGGTCGAGATCAGGGGGTAATTGTGCCATGGTTTCCAAAGAAAATACCCCATATCCCATTACTGGGTATGAGGCTGAAGTTGTTGTGTTTAAGCGCGTTGGCTTGGCTCGCGCTCGCCTGCAGTGCTGCCGGGGCGTGTCATGAAGGGGGCTCCTCCGGTGGGGGCTTTCTCGGTGAAGGGGACACCGGGGAGTTCGGTGGGCTTGCCTTCCAATGGGAAGTCCTTGTGCATGGGATGGTAGGGGTACTCGTCCCACATGAGGATGCGGCGCAGGTCAGGGTGTCCTTCGTAGATGATGCCCATCATGTCGTATTGTTCGCGCTCCAGCCAGTTAGCTGCACGCCAGAGGCTGACGACGGAGGCTACCTTGGGGTTTTCCTCGCTGAGGGGGACACGCACGAGCATGTTGACGCCTGTTTCAGCTTGGGTGAGGGTGTAGTTGCTCTCAAAGCGGGGCTCTTGGCCGAGGTTGTCGACGGAGGAGACGCAGAGCAGCATGTCAAAGCCGCAGGCTTCCTTGGCGTAGCGCATGAGCTCATAAAAGTCCTCTGCTGGGACGGTGAGGGTGTAGTCTCCGCGGAATTCATTGCTGCTGGCACTAGCTGTGTGCTGGCAGAGTTTCTCGGCGGCGGCTGCTTGGAGCTCGATGAGGGTTGGGGCAGGCATGGTCGATGTTAGTCGAGGTTGAGAGAGGTTGGGAGGCTGTCAGCTTGGCTGGCGACGCGGGGTTCATGCTCCTTAAAGAATCCGTCAAGGGGTTTGCCCGTGGTGGTAATCTTCTTTTGCAGGGTCATGAGGCCATCAATGATGGCTTCGGGGCGTGGGGGGCAGCCTGAGATGTAGACGTCGATGGGGATGAGCTTGTCGATGCCTTGGAGGACGGAGTAGGTGCGGAACATGCCACCTGTGCAGGCGCAGGCGCCTGCTGCGATAGCCCACTTGGGCTCGGGCATCTGATCCCAGATGCGGCGTACCATGAGTGCCATTTTGTAGGTGATTGTGCCGCAGATGAACATGCAGTCAGCCTGACGGGGCGCAAAGCGGTTGACCTCAGCGCCAAAGCGGGAGATGTCGTAGCGTGAGCAGGCCGTGGCCATGAATTCAATAGCGCAGCAGGAGGTGCCCATAGGCATGGGCCAGAGGGAGCTTTTGTGAACCCAATTTACGGCTGCTTCTACGGTTGTGAAAAAGAATCCGCCGTCGGCATCGGGGTCGATCAGGTAGTTTTGCTCGAGTTGTTCAAGGTTGTCGCTGGCCATAATGGTAATAGCGCGCATGGTTGATGCGCTGCGTGTAGGATACCTGAATTTGGGCGTGATGCAAGCCTAATTTCACCTCACTTGAGCACGCGTCCTATTTCTCTCATGCTGGCGCAGAGGATGGGGATGGATGAAATGAGGACGCAGACGAGTAGCGAGGCGCCGATGAGCTCGATTTCTGGCATGATTTCTTGGAGGCTAAGGCGGTGATGCCCGAGCTTGAAGAATTGCTCAAGGACGAGTTGCTGCGCCTCCATAAAGGCGTAGATGGCTGCTACAAAAGAGAGGCTCACCAAGATGATATTCTCGATGATAAAGCTGCCTACGAGCATGAGGGGGTGGATGCCAAAGCTTTTCATCAGGGTGTAGATATATTCGTTTTGGCGGTACTCCATACCGGCTAGAGCGGTGAGGAGGATGCCTGCGATGCCCGCGATGCCGAGACAGAAGATAGCACGCGCTTGTCCTTGATTGTTGAGGATGAGATTCATGTACTTAAGCAGCTCTAGGGCGGAGACGATGGGGGCTTGGCTCTGCTCAAGTTGGGTGTAGGTCTTTAGGTAGTTGCTCAGCTCTTGGAGTCGCTCTACGTTGAGTGCATCATCGGGCCTGAGGCTGAGACAGACGGAGAGACTGTTGCTCATGTTGTCCATGCTGTTTGGTACCGCGTAGTTCTTGATTGTCTCGGGGCTACAGATGATGCCTCGGGATCGCATGAGCCGCATGAGGGGGTGCTGGGCTGGTAGGTAGCGGGCGTGGACGTTGACGCTGTTGCCTTTAATGCTCACGCTGCGGAGTCCGTCGCTATAGGCTTTCTTATCGCTGTAGAGGAGGGTGGGCTCGCCGTTGGTGAGGAGGGGGTAGATCTGGGGGCTGCGGTTGAAGTCGTAGCTCATGATGGGGATGCTGCTGCCGCTGCTGTCGCGTGCGTAGCCGACGGGGCGCAGGGCGAGGGAGTCGACCTGAAGTAGCTTCTCGATTTTCTTAGCGCTGGGGAAGCTGATGGGCTTGTCGCTATAGATGGAGACGTAGACGCTGTCGACGCCGCGTTGGTGGAGTTTCTCTTTGACAACTTTGCCGGTGATAACGTAGCTACCAAGGAAGCAGAGGGCACAGAGGGAGAGGAAAAAGACGACCATGACGCGCGCAAGGGGGCTCGAAAGACGAGATCCCCAGCGGTGTAGTGTGTCTTTAGCGAGGTAAAGGATGGTCAAAATCAATGATCTCATGGGCAAGGTCGAAGAGGCGTTGGTCGTGGGTACTGATGATGCAGATTCGCTCGGCGAAGTTCTGCGCGATATATTGATGGATGATGCGCGTGTTGCCATCATCGAGCCCTGATGTGGGTTCGTCGAGCAGGATGATGGGGGAGTGCTTCATGAGAGTGCGCGCGAGGGCGGCGCGCTGGGCTTGTCCGCCTGAGAGGCTATCCGCGCGGCGGCGGCGCAGCTCTTGGAGGCCAAGTGCGCTGAGGAGTGTTTCCATACGGGGCTTCCATTCCTTGCCCGGTATCATCGCGATCTCTGCGGAGAGGTGGAGGTTGCGCTCAATGCTAAGCAGGGGCAGTAGGTTGATGCCTTGGAACATGTAGCCTACATCGCGACGTAGGTACTGGCGGGAGCCAATTTTGTTGCGAGTGGGGCTTTGGATATCGCCGCTCTTGATACTGAGGTAGCCTGCAAGTATCTTGAGGAGGGTCGTTTTACCTGAGCCTGAGTAGCCTTTGAGTACGGTGATGCCTTTGCTGAAATCGTGATTAAAGTTCTCAAGCACAGGCTGACCGCGCTCGTAGGCAAAGTCAATTTTGCGGCATCGCAGGATCATAGCTGGCTCTTGGTGGCGGGGATGAGGATGATGTCCTTCTCTGTCTCGATGAGGATGTGGTGCTCGGGGTGCGTTTTGCGGATGAGCTCGGTCCAGTCGGAGCAGTCCTCCGCGAGAGGGTTGGTGGAGAGGCTCGCTTTGCTCAGGATGAGCGTGGGCTCTTCGCAGTTGTAGTAGAGTTTGGCTCGGGCGCTGGTGCCGATCATGGAGAAGGCACGCTCCTTGTCCTTGTCCTCAACGCGGAAGGAATAGATGAGGGTGCTGTCATTACTCGATTGCTCGACACGACGGTGGGCGAAGCTGCCGCGCAGAACCTTGCCTGCTGGTAGATCGATGACAGCTGTGAATCGCTCTGCTGGGAGTTGGGAGAGTGCGGCACTACTGATGTTGAGAGCTATATAAAAGGAGGAGTCGTCGCAGGCCGTGGCAAATTGCTGCGTGGGGACAAACTCAAAGGGCTGGCTGAGGTCGCGGGGGATGGGGAAGTGGTATTGCAGGCGTCCATCAAAGGGCATGCGCAAGATGCGCTTCTCCTCCATAGCTTTGATGGCTTTTTGCTTCTTGATAGAGACGCGGTCGTACTCCATACGTTTGAGCTTGATGCGCTCATTGATATCATCAAGGGCTACTTTTTTGTCGGTTTGCGGCTCTTTCTCAGGGGCGTAGCTGCGCTCCTGCGTGCTGAGCTTGCTGTAGAAGAGTAGCTCGCTGCGTGAGCTCTCAAGTTCACGGACTTGATCCATGATTTGGATTTTTTCCGTGGCGATTTCAAACTCGCTATCCTCCTTGGCTTCTACGATGTCCTCGGCGTTGAGCTTGGCGATGATGCTGCCTTTGCTGACGCGCGCGCTGGGTGGGAGTAGCTCGGTGATTTCTCCTTTCTCAGCAATGTTGATGAGGCTGATTTGCTCAGGGATGATTTTCGCTGGGAATTTACCAACATAAGCATTGACGTCAGCGGCCTGCGCTGTGGTGGTCAGTGCGCAGTACAGGCTGATCATGATAGGGTGCAATCGCATGATGCTGCCAGTATCTATTATATAGGGGAATAAGTCAAGCCGCGACATCGTCACTACGATGGACTAATGCAAAATAAAGAAACCCCTCTACCCAGAGGGGTAGGGGGGCTTCGCTCGCTATTATAATAGGGGAGTTATTTTGTGGGGGTGTTAGCGCAGGGTTTGGCTGGTGCGTCGCAGGGCTTGTCAGTGCATTCCTTGACAGGAGCGGCGCAGGGCTTTGCGGCGCATTCCTTAGCCATTTGTGCATACTTTGCAGCCATCTCAGGGTTTTTCTCTACACCGCGACCTTGTGCGTAGATTTGGGAGAGGGCGCGGCATGCACCCACGTGACCCGAATCAGCAGCAGCGGTGAGCTTGGGGAGAGCGTGGCTGTACATCTTTTTAGCCATGTCAGGGTTAGCCTTGGTGGTGGGGGTGCCTGTGTCGGTGAGGTAGGCGATTGTGTATTGGGCGAGGGGGTTGCCATTGGCAGCCTCGAGGGTGACGGTGTCAATATTGAGCCATTCTTGACCGCAGGCTTGAACCTTGTCATCACTCATAGATGGGGTACAAGTGGGAGTGGGAGTGCAGTTAGGGCTGGCTGTGGAGGGGCAGGTACTAGCCATAGAGGGCAAAGCAGCTGCAATAACGCTTAAGATGAATACTGTTGTTTTCATATTGCTAATCTACGGCTAACAAAGTAGATAGGCAATCTAACTCTCTAATTGATTTAGAATTTCCAGCATGAGATATAGGTAGAATAGTGCAAATAATGGATGAAATTGTATGAAATATAGATAGAAGGGCACAAGTGATGGGTGGAAATGCGCGAAAAATTGATTAAATCCACCGAATTATAGATAAAAATGGACAAATAATAGATAAAATTGCATGAATTAAGAAATTATAGTTGACGGATGATGTAATCTTGTGTAGAATCCACTTGCTTCTATGTCCCCGAAGTGGGGATCAGCCGGAGTCAATGCTTCTGTAGCTCAGGGGTAGAGCGCATCCTTGGTAAGGATGAGGTCGCGGGTTCGAATCCCGCCAGAAGCTTCGACTCAAGCAAGAATTAGCAGCTAAATCAAACGCATATAAAACCATATGGCCAAAGAATCATTCCAGCGCACCAAACCTCACGTTAACGTGGGCACTATCGGTCACGTTGACCACGGCAAAACTTCGCTTACCGCTGCAATTACTAAAGTTCTTGCAGAACAAGGCATGGCAGAGTTCAAGGCATACGATCAAATTGACGGTGCCCCAGAAGAACGTGAACGTGGCATCACAATTTCTACAGCACACGTAGAGTACGAAACAGTAGCTCGTCACTACGCACACGTTGACTGCCCAGGTCACGCCGATTATGTTAAAAACATGATCACAGGTGCTGCCCAGATGGACGGCGCTATCCTTGTTTGCTCCGCAGCTGACGGCCCTATGCCTCAGACTCGTGAGCATATCCTTCTTGCTCGTCAGGTAGGTGTTCCTTACGTTGTTGTTTACATGAACAAGATGGACCTTGCTGACCCAGAACTCGCCGAACTCGTCGAGATGGAAATCCGCGAACTTCTTTCTTCCTATGAATTCCCTGGTGATGACCTTCCAATTATCGCTGGTTCCGCTGTTAAGGCTCTCGAAGGTGATCCTGTCTATGTTCAGTCCATCCATGACCTCATGGACGCTGTTGATAGCTACATCCCAACGCCAGAACGCCCAGTCGATCTTCCTTTCCTCATGCCTGTTGAAGACGTGTTCTCTATCTCTGGTCGTGGTACAGTTGCCACAGGTCGTATCGAACGTGGTATCGTTCGTAAGATGGACGAAGTTGAAATCGTTGGTATCCGTGACACTGTTAAGACATCCGTCACAGACATCGAAATGTTCCGCAAGCTTCTTGACGTAGCAAATGCAGGTGAAAACGTAGGTGTACTCCTCCGTGGCATCAAGAAGGAAGACATCTTCCGCGGCCAAGTTATTGCTAAGCCCGGTACTGTCAAGCCTCACACAAAGTTTGAAGCAGCCGTGTACGTCCTCTCGAAAGAAGAAGGCGGCCGCCACACTCCTTTCTTCGCTAACTACCGCCCTCAGTTCTACTTCCGTACGACGGACGTAACTGGTTCAGTTACTCTCCCTGAGGGTATTGAAATGGTAATGCCTGGTGATAACGTCACCGTGAACGTGGAGCTCATTACTCCCGTTGCTATGGAAGAAGGTATCCGCTTCGCTATCCGCGAAGGTGGTCGTACCGTAGGCGCCGGTAAGGTTGCCAAGATCCTGGCCTAAGCCAAAAAACTCACAAGGGTTAATTCCAAACGGATGATGCCCCTGGTCAGGGGGGAGCCTGCTTCATAGCAGGTGACCCCCACAGACCAAAAAAAAGAAAAGGTACAAAGGGTAATAGCTCAGTTGGTAGAGCAGCGGTCTCCAAAACCGCGTGTCGGGAGTTCGAGTCTCTCTTACCCTGTAACCTTTCTTTTTTTTGTCTCCTGATATCACCCTTAATAAAGCCACACTTCATACGCCGTTATGTTTCGCAAATTTTCACAATTTATCTCCGATACCAAAGGGGAGCTCAAGAAGTGCTCATGGCCTTGGTCGAGTGACCCCAAGATTAAGGGTTTCAAAAAATATCGGGAACTCTCTAACTCTACCATCGTTGTCCTCATCGCGATGATTCTCCTAGGCGCTTATGTTGCCTTCTTTGATTTTGTCCTTTCCACAGTTGTGACTTGGACAATCACCCAGCTTTCCTGAGTCTCTGCGTCTTTCGAGACTTTCCTTTTTTACTCACCTTTGACGCTAATTAATATGTCCCGCCCCTACGAACGCAAAACCGCTATCACGCGTAGCACTCTCCCTGGCGAAGACCAGTGGTATGTCCTTCACGTTCTCTCCAATAAGGAGCGTCGTGCAGTTGAGGGTCTTACGCGCCTATTCACCGAGGACGAGGAACTGCGTGCCCTTTGGCACAAATGCCTCGTGCCTACAGAAAAGGTCGAAGACCTGCGCAACGGTAAAAAATACATCGTTGAGCGCAAGCTCTACCCTGGCTATGTCTACCTCAACTTTGAGCTCCGTCGCCCCGATGGCTCCCTCAATAACGATGCTTGGTACAAGATTCAAGCCGTAGATGGCGTGATTAGCTTTGCCTGCGGACGCAGCAAAGAGCCAGTCCCCATGTCCACCAAGGACGTCACCGAATTTCTCTCAGAGGTTGCTCGCCGCAGTGGCGTTGCTCGCCCTAAGATTTGCTTCAATGTTAACGACATCGTATCCGTGCTCGATGGCCCATTCCAAGGTCAGCGTGGTAAGGTCACACTCGCTGATCCTGCTACAGGTAAGCTGCGTGTAGATGTGAGCATCTTTGGTCGCGATACCCCGGTGGATCTCGATTACTCCCAAGTCCAAGTTGTCCCTGATGACGAGCTTGAGCAAGACTAAAACACGAGCGTAAGCTTAACAACAATTTCCCGCGGAGAGGGGTCGCTAGACAGCAACTCCCCCGCTACAAAACAAAAACACAACCATGGCAAAAGAAGTAGTTAAAGTAATTAAACTGCAGATTCAGGCTGGTGCAGCGAATCCATCGCCCCCAGTCGGTCCAGCACTCGGTCAAGCCGGTGTGAACATCATGGGCTTCTGCAAGGAGTTCAACGCAGCAACGCAAAAGCAAGCTGGTGATGTCCTCCCCTGCGTGATCACCGTCTACAAGGACAAGTCCTTCGACTTCATCACAAAGCAGCCCCCTGCATCCAACCTCCTCAAGAAGGCAGCAAACATCAAGGCTGGTTCCGCCGAACCAAACAAGACCAAAGTTGCTAAAATCACGATGGAACAGCTGATGGAAGTCGTCAGCATCAAGATGCCCGACCTCAATACCAATGACCCCGAAGCAGCAGCCCGCATCATCGCAGGCCAAGCACGCCAAATGGGCATCGAGATTGAAGGCGTATAACTGCGATTTGCTTTTTAACGCATCGCAACAAATAAAACCTTCCGCAGGAGGGAATTCAAAACAAACCCGAACGAACTGCATACACATATGTCTACAAAACGCTCCAAGCGCTACAATGACGCAGTAAAGCTCGTGCCAACTGGCAAGAGCAGCACTGTCGAAGAGGCCGTGGAACTCATGAAGAGCTTCCCCGCCCCTAAGTTTGACCCTACGGTCACTATCTCATTCCACCTCACCGTGGATCCTCGTAAGTCCGACCAAATGGTTCGTGGCTCCGTCGCACTGCCACACGGCACCGGTAAGAACGTCCGCGTTATCGTCTTCGCCAAGGGTGAAGCCGCTGCCGCTGCCGTAGCTGCTGGCGCTGAAAAGGTAGGTCTCGAAGACCTCATCAAAGAAATCCAAGGTGGGTTCCTCGCCTTTGATAGCGCAATTGCTACTCCAGACGCCATGGCTGAAGTTCGCAAGATTGCCCGTGTTCTTGGACCTCGCGGCTTGATGCCAAATCCAAAGACTGGTACAGTAACTGAAGATACAGCCAAGGCTGTGCGTGAAGTGAAAGCAGGTCGCGTCGATTTCAAAGTTGACCGCAACGCTAACATCTCCGCCGCAGTGGGCAAGCTCTCCTTTGATAGCGATAAGCTCATGGAGAACGCTCGCGCACTCATCTCCTCCGTTGTTAAGGCTCGCCCAGCCGCTGCTAAAGGTGCTTACATCTCTGCTGCGACTATCGCTTGCTCAATGAATCCTGGTCTTCCCCTCAGCACGACGGAAATCACCAAGTAAACATTTAGTCATAGAATAACGAAGATATGAATTCCGATAAGAAAATCATCATCGACGGTCTCCAGGAGAAGGTTGTAGCCTCCCCCTTCTTGCTCGTCATTGACTACACCGCTATCTCGGTGCCTGAGTTCACAAAGCTCCGTGTTGAGCTTGCCGCCGTAGGCGCAAGCTGCATGGTTGCTAAGAACACCTTTATGGTAAAGGCTCTCGCTGCAGCAGGTCTCCCTGACATCTCCGCTAACCTCGTAGGCCAAGTTGCCTTCGTCATGGGTGAAGATGACGTCTGTGCGGCTGCTAAAGCTATCAACGCTTTTGCTAGGCTTAGCAAAAAGGCTGCTTACCGCGTAGGCATCCTTGATGGCGCTGAAATCGACGCTGAGAAGATTACCATGCTTGGTAACCTTCCCAACCGCGACGGTCTCCGTAGCCAACTCCTCAGTGTTATCAACGGTGCAGGCTCCGCCCTCGCCCGTGTTATCCAAGCTTACGTCGACGCAAGTGGCGAAGCACCTGCTGAAGAAACACCTGCTGAAGAAGCAGCTGTTGAAGAAGCACCCACCGCTCAATAAGCACCTCGCTTTTGATTTTTTGAGCTCTGACGCTGCCTAAAACAGCGTCAGAGTATAAAAAAACTCATAGCAAACATAAAAACCTTGAACAGATGGCAAAGCTGTGTTATCAACACCGCACTGCCTGAAAATAATCGGGTCTCTGTCGGTCCTCCGGCCGGTGAGAACTGAAATGGGTGGGATGCCCCCACCTGCGACAAGAACCAATTAAATACATAGAAAATAATAAAATGGCCGATCTCAATAATATCGCTGAAGAACTTGGTAAGCTCACAATCCTTGAAGCTGCTGAACTCGTAAAAATGCTCGAAGAAAAATGGGGCGTTTCCGCCGCTGCTCCTACAGCTGCCGCTGCAGCTCCTGCTGAAGCTGCTGAAGAAAAGACATCCTTTGATGTTGAACTCACAGAAGCTGGTAGCAGCAAGATTAGCGCCATTAAGGCAGTACGCGAAGTTAAGCCCGGTCTCGGTCTTGCTGACGCTAAGAAGCTTGTTGAAAGCGCTCCTGTTATCGTCATCGAAGGCGCTACCAAGGAAGAAGCTGACAAAGCTAAAGCTTCTCTCGAAGCTGCCGGTGCTAAAGTCACCATTAAGTAAGTTTTTTACTTTGACGCTTGTAGGAGGGGGATTCGTCCCTCTCCTGCTTGCGCGTCTAGTGAAATATTGCTTTTTAGCTAGCTAGACTAACACAAGCCGCAGACTTTTAACCTGCAACACAATGCCGCCACCTCTGCCAAGCAGAGATTAGCCCTCTTAGTTAGCTCGCTGAGTAAGGGAAGGTATGCCTCATCTGTAGGATCGACCCGCGACTTGAACAGCAAGTCGCAGGTCGGTTTTACTACTAAAATCGAGCTTCACACCCAGCTGAGGGTGTACACAACCTATCTCCGCCACTTTCATGTCTAAGCCCAAGCAAGAGCGAATCAGTTTCGGCAAAATCAAAGAGGTTATCCAACCTCCCAATTTGATTGAGATCCAGACGAAATCCTACGAAGAATTTCTTCAACGTTTTTCAGATCCGGATAAACGCCTAAAAATCGGCCTGCAAGCCGTACTTTCTGAGCATTTCCCCATCGAGAGTTACGATGGCCAAATTAAGCTTGAGTATGACTCATACGAGATCTCACCTCCGAAAACATCGGACTTTGCCGCCATCCGTGCGGGTGAGACCTATAGCGCATCCATCTACGTGAAGTTCCGCCTGCATTGTGCGGACTACACGACAGAAGAAAATGTATACATGGGAGAGATTCCCATGATTACCGACCGCGGTACATTCGTGGTGAACGGTGCTGAGCGCGTTATCGTTGCCCAGCTTCACCGCTCACCCGGTATCTGCTTTGAGAAAGCTCGCCACACCAATGGTAAGGATATCTATTCCTTCCGCATCATTCCTGATCGCGGTTCATGGCTTGAGGTGCAGTTTGACACCAATGACTTGATGTATGTCTTTCTCGATCGCCGCCGTCGTCGTCGCAAGTTCCTTGCAACTACCTTCCTGCGCTATCTTGGCTATGAGACTGATCGTCAGATCATCGAGCAGTTCTTTAGCATTCAAAAGCTCGCTCTTACCGACGTTACTGGTGAAGAACTTGAGTACCTTGTACCCTTTGAAGATGTCAAGCATGGTGATGAAGGCGACCGCAAGGGCGTCGTCATCGCAAAGGCTTACGAGCCCTTCAGCCTTGCAACCATCAAAAAGATGGTAGAGCTCGGAATTGATGAGATCGAAGTCATTGATCAACGCGAAGAAGAAACGCTTGTCAAGACCCTCAAGAAGGATCTTGCCTCTGATCGCGAAACCGCGCTGAAGGAAATCTTCCGCAAGTTCCGTCCCGGTGATCCCTCCTCTGTGCAGCAGGCAGCTGCTGCCCTCGACCGCCTCTTTAAGGAAGTCAAGAAGTATGACCTCACTCGCGTGGGTCGCTACAAGCTCAATCAGAAGCTTGGTCTTGATATCCCTGAAGACGTGCGCCTCATCCAGCCCATCGACTTCCTCGCAGCAGTCAAATACTTGCTGCGTCTCAAGAATGGTGAAGGCAACGTTGATGACATCGACCACCTTGGCAACCGCCGTGTGCGTGCCGTTGGTGAGCTTGTCGGCAATCAATGCCGCGTAGGCCTCGCTCGTACTGAGCGCCTCGTTAAGGAACGCATGACTCTCTGCGATACAACTCGCACCGATATCACACCTAGCAAATTAATCAACCCCAAGGCCCTGAGTGCCGTAGTCCGCGACTTCTTCGGTCGTAGCCAGCTCTCACAGTTCATGGATCAGATTAACCCTCTTGCTGAGCTCACGCATAAGCGCCGCCTCTCCGCCCTTGGGCCTGGTGGTCTTAATCGCGACCGCGCTGGCTTTGAGGTACGTGACGTTCACACCTCCCATTACGGTCGAATCTGCCCTATTGAGACCCCTGAAGGTCCCAACATTGGTCTGATTAACTCCCTCTGCACCTACGCACGCATCGACGACTATGGCTTCATCGAGACGCCATTCCGTCGTGTGAAGCACATTGTTGAAAATGACAAAAAGGGTGCAGTCATTAACTCTGAGACTATCATCACCAATGAGATCGAGTATCTCACGGCTGATAAAGAAGAGTACCATCTCATCGCACAGGCAAACAACGCCATCGACGATGACAATGGTCGTGGCCACTTCATCGCCCCCCGCGTCACAGCTCGTGAACACGGTGAGTTCATCGAAGTAGACTCCACAAAGGTAAGCTACATGGACGTTTCGCCCAAGCAGATTATCTCCATTGCAGCTGGTCTCATTCCCTTCCTCGAGCATGATGATGCTAACCGTGCACTCATGGGTGCAAACATGCAACGTCAGGGTGTGCCCCTCATGGTCAACCAGTCCCCACTCGTGGGTACAGGCATCGAGGCAAAGTGCGCTGCTGACAGCTGGGCTGTCGTCATCGCTGATGCCCCTGGTATCGTAGCATCCTCCTCTGCTGAGTACATCGTAACAACACCTGATGGTGAGTTGCCAGTATCACCTCAGCGCTGGTTGAGCGAGCCTGACTGTGTCTCTACAGACGCTGACAATGGCATCTACGTTTACCAACTCCGCAAGTTCATGCGCTCCAACGCCTCCACCTGCATCAACCAAAAACCCATCGTCATGCGTGGCGACGTGATTAAGGCTGGTGATGTGCTCGCTGATGGACCATGTACAGATGGTGGTGAGCTGGCCCTTGGTCGCAACGTACTGGTGGCTTACATGTCATGGTACGGTTACAACTTCGAAGATGCTATCATCATCTCTGAGCGACTCGTTCAAGAAGATGCCTACACCTCCATTCACATTGATGAGTTTGAAGAGAAGGCACGTGATACGAAGCTCGGACCTGAAGAAATCACACGTGACATCCCCAACGTTGGTGATGAAGCCCTCAAAAATCTCGGCAGCGACGGTGTTATCCGCATCGGTGCAGAGGTCAAGCCAGGCGACATCCTCGTAGGTAAGATTACGCCTAAGAGCGAAACGGAACTCGCCCCAGAAGAACGCCTCCTGCGCGCTATCTTTGGTGAAAAAGCCGCTGACGTCAAGGACACCTCCATGCGCGTACCTCCCGGTACAACTGGTGTTGTCATGGACGTTCGCATCGTGCGCTCCGCCGCCCCTGGTTCTGCCCTTGTCGATATCGAGAAGGAAAGCCAGAAGCAGCGCAAAAAGGTAGACGTCGAGTACGACAAGCAAAAAGATGCCCTCATTGAGCAGCTCACAAGCAAGCTCTCCGATCGCCTTCTTGGTGAGAAAATCCCTCTTGAGGTAACACGTGCTGGCACGAGTGATGTAATCATTCCCGCCAATCGCAAGATTACCAAGACACTCCTGCGCAAGCTCGCTGTCAACCATGCTCAAATCGACATGGATCCCAGCCCCGTGCGCAATCAAATCTTTGAGACCATCAACATCTATGAGCCACGCTTCCGCGAGCTTGATGATGAACGTGACCGCAAGCTCGATCAAATCGAGGCTGGTACCGAGATGGACCCAGGTGTCGTGACAGAAGTCAAGGTCTACATCGCAACCAAGCGCAAGCTCGGTGTGGGTGACAAGATGGCTGGTCGTCATGGTAACAAGGGTGTTTGCTCCCGCGTGCTTCCTATCGAAGACATGCCTTACCTCGAAGACGGTACCCCCGTTGACATCATTCTCAACCCGCTCGGCGTGCCTTCACGTATGAACGTGGGTCAGGTGCTGGAAGCTCACTTAGGTGTAGCTGCTAAGGCTCTTGGCTTCAAGGTTGCAACACCCGTCTTTGACGGTATTGATGAGGCCAAGATTTGGGACTACATGGGTCAAGCTAAGAAAGTTGACGGTTACACATGGGTCGGTGACGGCAAAGATGGTACAGTCGCTGGTAAGAGCCGCCTCATTGACGGTCTCACAGGTGATTACTTCCACTACCCTGTGGTGGTTGGTTTCACCTACATGCTCAAGCTCAATCACCTTGTTGCTGATAAGGTTCACGCCCGTGCCGTTGGTACTTACTCGCTGGTAACACAGCAGCCTCTTGGTGGTAAGGCCCAACATGGTGGTCAGCGTTTTGGGGAAATGGAAGTCTGGGCTATGGAAGCCTATGGCGCCGCCTACACCCTCCAAGAGCTACTCACCGTCAAGTCTGACGATGTCCAAGGACGCACACGCATCTATGAGAATATCGTCAAGGGTGATAACTCCCTTGAAGCTGGTACGCCTGAGTCCTTCAACGTACTGATCAAGGAAATGCAGTCCCTCTGCCTCAACGTCAAGCCTACGGAAAAACGCGACCGCGTCAATGCTCCTCAGAATTCGGATGACTTCTTCACTCTCCTTGCAGAGGGCGATGAATTTGCCGAAGATGAAGCCTTTGATATCGACGCCGATTTTGAAGCTGATGACAATGATATGGAGTTCTCCGCCGACGCTGATACCAGCGAAGACGAGTCTGAAAACTCCGAGATGTAAATTTGTAACCGCTGCCTGCATCACGTATGCAGGCGGCACAAAAACTTAATATTCTTTATACTGATATGTCTTATATCGATCTTAATAACGAGAAGCCCAAGAACTTCGACCAGGTTTGCATTTCTGTGGCCAGCCCTGAGGACATCAAGCGATGGTCCAGTGGTGAAGTCAAGAACCCCGAGACCATTAATTACCGTACTTTCAAGCCTGAAAAGGGTGGTCTCTTCTGCGAACGCATCTTTGGACCTACCCGTGACATGGAATGCTCCTGTGGCCGCTACAAGCGCGCCAAGAACAAGGGCATGATTTGTGACCGCTGTGGTGTCGAAGTGACTAGCTCTCGCGTCCGTCGTGAGCGCATGGGCCACATCGACCTCGCCGTACCAGTCACGCACATTTGGTTCTACAAGTGCATGCCTAGCCGCATCGGCCTCATGCTCGACCTCACCGCTCGTGATCTTGAGCGCGTGATTTACTACGAAGATTACATCGTGATTGACCCCAAGGGTGTCAACGGCATTGAGCGCAGTCAGATTCTTACCGAGGATGACTACGAAAACTTGCTTGACGACTACGGTGATGATGCTCCAGACGCAGCCATGGGTGCAGATGCTATCCATCAACTGCTCGCCACCATTGACATGGAGGCGCTCATTGACCAGCTCCGTCAGGATATGGAAAAGACCAACTCCAAGCAGAACAAGCGCAAGTTTGCCAAGCGTCTGCAACTCGCACAAGGTTTCCGCGACAGCGATACCAAGCCCGAGTGGATGGTCCTTACCACACTCCCCGTCATCCCCCCTGATTTACGTCCTCTCGTCCCCCTTCCTGGTGGCCGCTTTGCGACATCTGATCTCAACGATCTTTATCGTCGTGTTATCAACCGCAATAACCGCTTGAAGGAGCTCGCTGCTCTTCAGACCCCTGAGGTCATCAAGCGTAATGAAATGCGCATGCTTCAGGAAGCTGTTGACGCACTCTTTGACAATGGCCGCCACGGTCGCCACGTCACAGGTGCTGGTAACCGCCCCCTCAAGTCCCTCTCTGATATGCTCAAGGGCAAGAGCGGTCGCTTCCGTCAGAATCTGCTCGGCAAGCGCGTTGACTACTCAGGTCGTTCCGTGATTGTGATTGGACCTCACCTCAAGATGAACCAGTGCGGTCTTCCCAAGAAGATGGCGCTCACCTTGTTTGAGCCCTTCATCATCCACCGCCTCAAAGAACTTGGCTACGTGCACACCGTGCGCTCAGCTAAGAAGATGATTGACCGCAAGGAATCTGTTGTTTGGGATATTCTGGAAGAAGTGACCAAGGGTCACCCCATCTTCCTCAACCGAGCTCCGACACTTCACCGTCTCTCCATCCAAGCCTTTGAGCCTGTGCTCATCGAAGGTTCTGCTATCCGTCTTCACCCCCTCGTATGTACTGGCTACAATGCTGACTTCGATGGTGACCAGATGGCTGTTCACGTACCGCTTAGTGTGGAAGCACAGCTGGAGGCTCGCCTCCTCATGCTCGCTCCCAACAACATCTTCTCGCCAGCATCTGGCAAGCCAATTTGCACGCCTACACAGGACATTATTCTTGGTTCCTACTACCTCACACACACACGTGCAAAGGAAGTAAAGGAAAATCAAGATATTGCTCAGGCACTTCCCCTCTTTGAGTCTATCTCTGAGGTTGAGTTCGCAATTGCTGCTCGCAAGATTGCCTATCATCAGTGGATTCGCCTCAAGAATCCCGATTATGGCAAAACTGGAGTTGAGCTGCGCAAGATGGCATACAACCAAGAAAGCGTCACTCGCAAGATTATTGTGACTACCGCTGGTCGCGTACGCTTCAATGAAATTTGGCCCAATGAAATCGGTTATATCAACCGTAACGTTGGCAAGAAGCAGCTCGGTGATATCATCTGGCGCTGCTACCAAGCCTGCGGTCAGGCCAAGACAGTTGAGACACTCGATGCCCTCAAATCACTCGGCTACAAGGAAGCTACTCGCTCCGGTTGCTCCATTGGTATTGTGGACATGGTTATCCCTGAGAACAAGAACGCTCAGATTGCCAAGGCATACGAGCTCGTCACCGAAGTTGCTCAGCAATACGAAGACGGTCTCATCACCAATGGTGAACGCTATGAAAAGGTCATTAACATCTGGTCCTCCACTACGGATGAGATTCAGAAGGAACTCTACACCAAGCTTGAGTTTAACACAGGCTCTGCCGTAGCCAGCCCTCTCTACATGATGGTTGACTCTGGTGCTCGTGGTAACAAGGCACAGGTCAAGCAGCTCTCGGGTATGCGCGGTCTGATGGCTAAGCCCTCAGGTGAGATTATGGAGCGTCCAATTACCTCCAACTTCCGTGAAGGTCTTTCCGTGCTTGAGTACTTCATCTCAACTCACGGTGCCCGTAAGGGTCTCTCTGACACCGCCCTCAAGACGGCTGACTCCGGTTATATGACCCGTAAGCTCGTTGACGTCGCTCAAGACGTGATCGTGCGCCACGTGGATTGTGGAACTTCAGCAGGTATCGTCATGAACGCCATCTATGATGGTGATGAGGAGGTAGCAACACTCGCAATGCGCATCTATGGTCGCGTCGCTTGTGATGAGATCAAGGACCCCAACACCAAGGAAGTCATCGTAGCTCGCAACGAGATTATCTCCGATGATATGGCAAAGCACATCGAGCTAGTAGGTATTGAGAAGGTGCGCGTGCGCTCCGTACTCACCTGTGAACTCGGTAAGGGATGCTGCGCAAGCTGCTACGGTCTCAACCTCGCGACAGGTCGCGGAGTGAAGGTCGGTGAGGCAGTGGGCGTCATCGCTGCACAGTCCATTGGTGAACCAGGTACACAGCTTACGATGCGTACGTTCCACGTTGGTGGTACTGCTACGTCATCTACTAGCCGCCCTGAATACATCGCTAAGACAGCAGGTCGCGTCATTTATGATGAGAACCTGCGTGACCGCTGCGTCGAAGATGAGAATGGCAAGAATGTCGTCCTCTGCAAAAACGGCAGCATCAAGATCTATGATGGCGATGGTAAAGAGCAAGAATCATTCCAACTGCCCCTCGGTGCCCTCATTGGTATCAAGGACGGAGGTATGGTTGAGGCTAAGTCAATCGTTGCTGAGTGGGATCCCTTTGCTATTCCAGTCATCTCTGGATTCGGCGGTCGCGTCGAGTTCGAAGACATGATTGAGGGTATTACCTGCCGTACCGAAGGTACAGAGAGCGGTAAGGGTACACTCGTGGTCATTGATCACCGTCAGGACCTCTCTCCTCGCATCGTTGTTCATATCAAAGGACGCAAGGATACTCGCAGCTACTCCATCCCCACAGGTGCTTATCTCGCCGTCTCCGACGGTGATCAAATCCATCCCGGTGCTCAGTTGGCCAAAACACCCCGCAAGGTGCAAAAGACCAATGATATTACTGGGGGTCTTCCTCGCGTTGCTGAGCTTTTCGAAGCCCGCCGCCCGAAAGACACCTGCACTCTCGCAGAGATGGACGGTATCGTCGCTATCGACGACGCTATGATTCGTGGTAAGAAGGTTGTGACCATCTACCGTGACGTAGAAGCTCGTGAAGCTGCAGCTAAGGGTACACGCCGCCGTACGATCAAGAACGACGACGAACAAGCCGCCCTCTCCATCAAGCACCTCGTGCCTACAGATCGTCATATCATCGTTCACGATGGTGACTTTGTCCGCTCTGGCGAGTCCCTCTCTGACGGCTCCGAAGCCTCGGATGAGATCCTGCGCATCAGCGGCAAGGAAGCCCTGCAAGAACACCTTGTCAACAAGGTCCAGCAGGTCTATCGTGTCCAAGGCGTAGAAATCAATGACAAGCATGTTGAAATCATCGTCTCTCAGATGCTGCGTAAGGTACGCATCAAGGATCCCGGTGACACAGGTCTTCTTTGGGGTGATGAGATTGATCGCACGACGCTCACTCGCATCAACAAAGAAACCCTCGCGATGAATGGTCGTGTAGCCGATAGTGATCCTATCCTCCTTGGTATCACCAAGGCATCCCTCAAGACTGATTCCTTCATCTCAGCCGCATCCTTCCAGGACACGACACGCGTCCTTACCGAGGCTGCGACACTGGGCAAGGTTGACAAGCTTGAAGGCTTCAAGGAGAACGTCATCCTCGGTCACCTCATTCCTGCAGGTACCGGCTTTGACAAGTATCGCCACATCGTGGTTGATGCTGCTCCAGGTGCGATTCCCATCCCTCGTTCTACCTACAGTAATGAAGAGGATGATGCACCAATCAATGATGATGCCATCTCTGTTGGCTCTGATGATTAATTAGAGCATACAGTCTAAATAACTTCCAGCCGCCCCCATGCACGATGCAGAGGGGCGGCTGATTTTTTGTGCCCAGAGCGAAGAACGTTTGATCCAAGGCAGGGTATTTTAAATACGCTTTTAAATAAATTGTGCAAGTATTGGCAGATCGTGCGTGATGTTGCTCCAGGCGCGCTTTCTACTTCTCGTTCGAACAATCGTCATGACGAGGATGATGCCATCTCTGTTGGCTCTGTTGATTCATTAGAGCATACTGTCTAAATAAACTCACAGCCGCCCCATGCAAGTTGCTTTGAGTCCAGAGCGAAGCTAGTTTCAGAGATGTATGGTTTTTTTGATGGAATCTATCAATTTTGAATTGTTTGGACATAAGTCGCGGTTTTTTTACTTGACTCCTAGCTAGTATTTGCGATGATGATAGGGCCTTGACATCATTAGATGTTATGTTATCACAACTTTTCCTATGAAACTTCATATCCCTCTCGCTCTCCTCGCGGCACTTGTCAGCTTCTATAGCCCCACAGTTCTTGCGACCACCGTGCCTGCTCCCTCGACCTCACTTGGCAATCTGATGTATATTGGTGACTCCATCACCCATGGCATCAATAGCTCTACGCATCGTTGGGAATTGCACAAGATTTTTGCCGACAACGGTATTAGCTACGATGCCTGCGGTATTAATACAGGCAATAGCCAGGGCAAAGACGAAATTAGTACAGGAACGGTCTATGGCGGCAGCGCCTTTGAGAACGTACACTCCGCACAATCAAGCGGTCGCGCGTGGGAAATCTCAGGAGAAGCCGCTGGTAGTCGCTATGGTGGTAGCAATATCAAAAACTGGTTGGGTCTTAGTGAACAAATGGCAAATGGTGAGACCTACACCGGTGAGACATTCACTGGAGCGAATGCCCCGGATACCTATGTCATGATGATTGGGACAAACGACCTGCTGAGCGATCAGGGCGATGCCGCCTATGAGGGTAGTACTACCGAAGGGGCGAAACAAATTGAGGAGCTCATGACAAGTGTCAAATCAATCCTTGCCAGCATCCAAGAAGCTACACCAGATGCCACTCTCATCCTCACGACCATTCCTTGTTGGAGTGATGTGCAGGCAAATGTTAATGCAGCAGAGACACATCAAGTCGTAGCCGATTATAACACTCAGCTCATAGCGTGGGGTGAAACAGCTGGAGTCAATGTTAAAGTCGTTGACATTAACCAAGGACTGATTGATGTCACATCTGGCGTGTCGATGACTGGTGTCACGTCTCTGTTCAATCCTCCTAACGATGCCGTGCATCCCTCCACCCAAGGCAGCCGTATTATTGCCGCCAATATTGCAAAGGCATACGGCCTCGCTGGTCGCACCGCTGGACAGCTCCGTATGGGCGCAAAACAGCTCGCAGTTAATTTTTATGCAGGCACTGACGCCGTCAACTTTAGCGCTCAAGCACTGCAAAATCATGGTTTTACAACACAAAATGTCACCATCGCCTCTGCTAGCCTCGGCATGAGCCAAGGTAGTACCCTTAGCTACAACTGGGCAGCTGACAATAATCTCAATAAGGGCTACACCCTTGACTTTGGTCTCACACTTGGAGACGGCGCAACAGGAGGTTGGAGCAGCACAGATGAGCTGAGCATTACCCTCGGTAATGGTACGACAGCCAGTGATCTCAACATCACCGAGTCCTACATCAAGTGGGGCGATACCATTCTCTACTCCATCGATATGTCAAGCAACATTGATGATCTGCGCCTGAGCTACATTGTTGGCGATGCCTCCAATGGTCTGGAATCGGGCTACTACCTCTGGCTTGATGACATGCTCATTGGCGAAGCCCTCGATGGCATCGTTAGCACAGTAGATGGCTTGTTGATGGAGTACAACGGCACGGGTGATCTCACACTTACCGAGCTTGCTGTGGATGGCACACAATCCTACGCCCCAACGACAGATGGACTGACGAACGCTGATGGCGGATTTATCGCTGAGCAACCTCAGCCTGTCGTTCGCGGTCTGGGTAGTATTGACTGGGTTGATAGCGCGACCTTTACGGAGACAAGCTCACTCACAGTGCTTAACAATAACCTCCGCGAGAGCACAGGATATGCAGGTGGTGTTGGGACTTCGTTAGACATCATCACGACTGGGGTTAGCACCACTGGCAGTACAATTTTTGCTAATAGCGGTGCTTACACGGGAGATATTCGTCTTGATATCCAAGGAGGCGTTATTGCTGCCGCGAAAGGTGGTTGGTATGCTGCGCACACTGGTGGCACCCTCACGGGTAATGTGGTGATGCGTTTTTCTGATGAGGCAAAAGGCGGCAATACAAGTGTCTCGGTCTTTGGTGTTCTGAGCAACCTCGTGAAGGGCAATGTTTATTTAGAATTCTCTGCTGCTGGACTCGCTCTTCAGTCATTTACGGGTGCTAATGCATCCTCTGTTATGGCCGTTTATAATGGCACCATTGAAGGTGATTTTACGGCAGTCTTCAATGCAGGTAGTTTTGCTAATTATATTGTAGGGGGTGCATACCTTGCAGCTGGTAAAGTTGACGGTGATGCGAGCATCTACATTAACGGAGGTAACTTTGCCGCAAATATTTATGGTGGCAATATCAGTGGTAGCATTACTGGGAACTCATCCGTATCGGTGACTGGTGGCTCAATCGCTGATAGCATTTATGGAGGTAACTATGGTGGCTCACTCACAGGCAACAGCTCAGTGACCATCCTCGGCACAACTGCAAAGTTCACCGGTGCCAATGCCGTGATTGCGGCAGGCTCTCAGGCAGGCACTCAGGGAGGTAGCGCAACGCTGACCCTCAAGGATATCGCTGATAACGAAAATACACAGAGTATTGATAAGTTTACAGGTACCCTCTCCGGTGGCCAAGCCACGGGTGAAAAAAGCCTCGTCTTTGATAATGTTACACTTACCGCAGCGCTAGCTGCTAAAATTGTCAACTTTGATAAAATTTCCTTGATAAACACTTCTAGCCTGACTCTTAGCTCGCTTGGCGGTGCAAAGTCTCTCAGTATTGCTGCGGGCTCCTCACTGTCGCTGACAAAGACGATCGTCATGGCCGCTACGCCAACGGCTGTTGATGGCGCTAGCGGACTTAGCTTCTTGACTGATGTTGTATTTGACGTGAGCGCCCTTGATGTCGACCTCGCGGGCGGCACATTCCAACTCTTTAATCTTACGGGCGGACAATTGTTGGGTGCGAGCTTCACTAGCCTCAACTTGGAGAATCTGACAGGCATCACGGGCCTCAATCTCCTTGAGAGTGTGACATTCCACGCTGATGGTAGCGTGACTTTCACGACGGCTACTGAAACCCTTGCTTATACTGGTGGTGTTGATCTGGCAAGTACCAAAACGCTGACATGGAATACCACCTCTGCTAGCTTTGATGGTACAACCACCTTTGCTGATGGCAATGCCGTGAACTTTACAGGTTACACCAATGCCGTCCTTGCTGAGAATATTAATTCCTCCATCGTCAGCTTGGCAGACTCCGCTTTCTTGAAAGTTGAAGCAGCCGAAGGTACGACTAATGTTTTGACGGCCTCCGTTGTTATCTTGGGTGAGAATGCCCAGCTGCATATCCTCGGCAATGCACTCGACCTGACTGGCGAAATCAACGGTGTTGCGACAAGCAATCTCATCATTGATCGCGGTGCTGACCTGACCTACAATTGGACTGAGTACAGCACGGCTCTTGCCGGATTTGCTGGCACGGTGACGATTGCCTCAGGTCAGCTTGACCTAGCAGGCGATACCGCAACTTATGCGGCAATCAATCATTTCATCGTCGAGGCGGGGGCAACGCTGCACTTCGGTGCTTCGGATGCGCAAGACCTGAATAAGGATATTACCCTCTCTGGTACACTTAGGCTTAGCGGTAGTGCAGAGCCCGGTGCAGGTACGACAATTACCATTGTTGGTGATGCGGCTCGAATCGAGGCGCTCTCCAGTGGGAATATCGTTCTCGCTGCCATTACAGGTACTGGCACCCTCACCGCTGAGGGCAATGGCTTCTTGGCTGGGGCTATTGCCTTGGTTGGCGATTTGATTGTTGAGGCTTCCTCTGTGGCTGGTAATCATGCTCTTCTTATTGGCTATGGTTGGGATACTACAAATGCCTTGGAAATGGATAACTTGATTATTCAAAATGGTGCTAGTGTCTATATCCAGCACGCAACGCGCGCAGAGAGCAGGACAAATATCGTGCTTGAGGGCGGCTCCATGATCAAGGCTGCTGCCTCTAACGGCGATGCAGGTATCGCATGGAATGGATTAATCGTCAAAGGAAATGCTGAAATCGAGCTTCGCGCTAAAGGAGGCTTTGTCTTTGAAAATCTGACCAATACGGTGCAGGATAGTGTCCTCACCGTCACGCCCAGCAATGATGCGGACATATACACAAAGCTTGAGCTCAAGTCCATCACCAACTATGACGGTACTCTCACGATGGCTCAGAGGCCCAACGCAGCGCTCATTTTGCGTGGCACTGTAAGCCAAGAGGCTGGTCAAGAAATCACCATCACTGGTGGTATTCGCACCGATGTCTACGACCTGAGCTTCACTGGCGCGGGTAGCATGATTGTTGAGAATGCGCTACAGATTGATGGCGCGATGACCTCTACCGGGGCTTCTCTTACCCTCAATACGGTGACATTCGTGGATAATGAATCCTCCCTCAACATCTATGGAGGGGTCGCTAACTTGAATGCTCTGATGTATCAAGCGGGTACAGTTGAAACTCCTCTTACATCGCTCATGCGCTTTGGCAATGCTACAATCAAGACCACGGGAACAACAATCTCGTTGGGCGTTGAGTTAGGTGGCTTTGATGCCTCGGCAACAGCCGGTACACTAGCTGCTCCCATCATGACCACGATTGATACCGCAGGCGGTGACTTCTCTATCTCTGGCTCAATCGCTGATCTGGAAGGCTCCGTTGGTGGACTCATCGTCCAAGGCGCAGGCGTCGTCACCTTGACTGGTGATAACAGCTTCCAAGGTGGCGTTGTACTTAAGAGCGGCACACTCGTAGCGGCCTCCGCTACGGCGCTGGGCGCAGGTGCTGTCAGCCAAGAAGCTGGCACACTCAACCTCTCGGACAAGGCATCAACTAATGCCATTAATGCTCTTTCTGGTAGCATCACCAACTATAGCGCTTACAGCGGAACTATTACCAAGACTGGTGAGGGCGCTCTGGATTTTGCACTGGCAGAGGGTACAAGTAATAGCACGGCACATCTCGTTGTCAATGGCGGTAGCGCCAAGCTAGCAGCCAATAGCGCTGCTGGTAGCTTCTCTAGTATCTCGGTGACATCAGGTGCAACGCTTGATTTGTCTGCTGGCAGCGTTGGTACTGGTGGTTCTTTGACTCTGGGCGCAGGTGCTAAACTGGCCTTTGGTACGGAGTCCGTAGCTATGGGTGCCAATGGTTCGCTGACACTGGCTGCTGGCGCTAAGTTCAACATTGATATCACAGGTTTAACTGGCACGAGCATTGAGAAGGTCCTCTTTACAGGTGGTGATTTGGCCGATTTCGAAAGTTTGGGTCTCGGGGCAATTGGCAAATACACGGGGATTCTTGCATCAGAGTTACTGGGCTCCCTGACCTTTAATGGTGAGGAATCAGGACTACTTGCTGATGGTCTCTATATCATCTACAACGAGGCAGGCGAGCTGGTGTTGACCAATCAAATAACCTTGGCCTCTGATCTCGTTTGGGTGGGCGGTGATGGTACTTGGACTACTGATCAATGGCTGCTAGAAGGTGGAGGATCCGCTCAATTCACTGAAAATAGCGCCGTGAGTTTCAATTTCGGTGGAGGTCTCCTTACTGTGGGTTCCGATGTGATTGCTAGCAACATGACGGTATCGTCCGACGAAGGTATTTATTACTTCGGAGGTAGTAAGATTAGCTTGACTGGCAATTTGACTGTCACAGAAGGAGCAACGGCGATCTTTGATAACAAGATTGAGATTGCTGGATCATTGCTCGTTGATGGATCTGTCACCTTCAATGAAGCAGACCCAATCGATATTAAGAACGTAACAGGTAGTGGCTCGCTGGTCTCAACTGGCAATATGATCATCTCTGGTACTGCAGCCAATAGTATTGGCGATCTTTCGGTCACTGCAGGTAGCCTCACGGTGACCAGCTCGCTGAGCTCTACAGGTAATGTTAGCGCCAAAGGTGATGTGAGTATCACAGGTGTCACTAATATCACAGGTATGCTGACATCAGCTAATGGTAGCATTACACTGGGAGCAGGCGCCAATCAAGTTGGCTCCATGGCTGCCGCTACCGGTAGTATCACGGTGGAAGGCTCGCTGAGCTCTACACTTGACGTTGGCGCCGATGGTGATGTGAGTATCACAGGTGTCACTGATATCGCAGGTATGCTGACATCAGCTAATGGTAGCATTACACTGGGAGCAGGCGCCAATGAAGTTGGCTCCATGAGTGCCAACAGTAGTATCACGGTGACAGGTTCACTGACCTCTACAGTTGCTACAGGTGCTGTTAGCGCCAATGGAGATGTGAGTATCACAGGTGTCGCTAAGATCGCAGGTGCTCTGACATCAACTACAGGTAGCATTACACTGGGAGCAGGCGACAATGAAGTTGGCTCCTTGGATGCAGGCTCAGCCCTCAGCGTTACAGGCTCCTTGAGTTCTAATAAAGGTGCTATATCTGCGGGTACGAGCATTAATATCACAGGCAACCTCATTGCCGCGGGTGACGTTAGCGCCAATGGGTCCATTACCGTGTCTGGCACGGTTGGTGAGATCGGAGATGTAAGCGTGGCAACAGCGGGTGACATCAGCCTTGGCGCTATCACAATCGCAGGGGCCATCACAACGGCCTCGGGTAACATCAGCCTCACCGGTGACACGGCCTATGCTGGCATCGGTGACATTACAGCTACCACAGGTGCTATTACTGCCACGAATGGTACGCTTACCACGATCGGTAGTATCACGACTACGGGTGATGTCTCCGCGACAAAGGGGGTGATCCTTGGTGGTGTTATGAATGTCGGCGGCACGCTGAGCACAACGAACATCATGCTCAGTAGCTCCCTGATCATCGACAACAAGACCCTTGCACCCGTGATTAGCGCGGTGGCCATCGCTGGTTCTAGTCTGACGATTGATGTGGAGTCCCCAGACGTGCTATTGAATCTTAGCTTTGAATCCAACAAGAGCATACTCATCAGCCTTAAAGAGGCCTATGCGGGCACGCTCGGCTTTGGCTCTGGCTCTGGCGACGACCTCATTGTCGTTGGTGACACAAGCTACGAAATCATGGCCTCTGGCAGCGATATCATCATCGCTCGAAGATTTGCTGGTGACTATTGGTCCCCAGTAGCCGGAAGTACAGACTGGTCTAGTGACGATAACTGGGCCAATGGTGTACCAATTGACACTAGCGCCGTTGTATTCGCAGGTGGTGGCAACAACACGGTGACCCTCGATACCGACGCTGTCGCAGGCAGTGTGAATGTTGTCGGGGATAATGCTGATACAATCTTCGAATTCGTTGCAGCGGAGGGGCTGGATACTAAACTCTCGGTCAATCAATTTACCGTCAGCGGTGGTACTGCTAATGTGGGCGTTGATCTCAACGTGACCAGCAGCGGTGACTATACTGGATCAATTGATGTTACGGCTGATGGTAATCTCGTCCTCACGGACGGTGCTACCGTCACAGCTGAGGGGATGAATGTTGCAGGTGAGCTTGAACTTCAAGCAGGATCTACGATGCTTATCTCTGGTGACACCAAGGCACTCAATGGTAGCATTAACAATGCTGGTGATTTGAGCCTCGCTGGCAGCTCCGTCATAGGAGCGCTGACCAGCACGGGCGTGCTTAAGCTTGCTAAAGATGCCACACTTGAAATTAGCGGCGATAGTCGTATTGATTCTCTCGTGAATAACGGTAGTGCCACACTTGCAGGTGAACTCTTGGTTGACGCCACAGAGGGCTTTAGCATGAGTGGTGATGGTCAGCTTAGCGTTGGCTCTATCACAGATGGTGCCAAGATTAATCTGATTGATGCTGGTAGCACGCTGAATGTCGCGGGGAATGTAATTCTCTCGAGCTATAGCGGTGAGGGTGCCATCAATGTTGATGGCGTGCTCACTCTTACTTCCAAGAATGCGAATGCTGGTAGTATTACCGCAACAAGCCTCGTGATTGATACGCCAGATGCTGCCTCCGCAGCCTTTGCTACGATGCCACTGACGAATGCGGATTCCTCCTTTGGTGATCTGAATGTTGATACACTCACACTTGCTGATGCGATGACGAAGGATGGCTACATGCTCTCCGCAGACTCACTGGCTAGCGTTGATGGTACAGGCAGCACAAGCCTGCGCCTCACCCAAGTGAGTACCTGGGCGAATGATCCATATTACGCGATAGATGGCAAGTATCTACTTATCGAAACGACACAAGCTAATGTACAGCTGCATGGTGATACAGTTAATGCAATCAATGAGCTAGTCTATGCTGGTAAGGATGTCTTCTTCCGCACCGACGGTGGTAGTGTTGAGCTTGAAATCGTCGCCGCCACAGAACGTCGCTGGAATACCTCAGATAATTTTGCGGTTACTCCTGGATGCGAAGATAATTCAGATCTCCACATCACGCCTATCTACAATATCGAAGGTACGGAGATCATTAAGGGCTTTGGCGAAGTCAAGGTCGTGAGCGTTGCAAGTGTCCATATATTTGATACTGTTGAGCAAGTGTTTGTTGATGAGAGTCTCGTTATCGATCTCACTAAGACATTGACATCAGCTGACAATAGTGTCGTGCTTAACAACCTCGTAGGTGCAAAAGGTGAGATATTTGAGCTGCGAGGCGATGGAGTTGATTCTGACTTTGTCACCATCAACGCCAATAAGGTCGACAGCGCTGCGACAGGTCAATTCGAGTTCCGAGTGAAGGAATTGAACTTGATTGTAACAAGTGAGAATGGGGCGGAGCAGACATTTGATGACATGCAGCTTGTGGATGCAAAGTTGGATGTTACCAGTGATGCAATCCTCAATGTTGGTGATCTCTACCTGACCAATGGCAATGTCATTGTTGCTGACGGTGGCGAGCTCAATGTTGGATCGATCTCCAATGGTAAGGAGCAGCTTGATGGCGCCGATGCCGTCGAGGATACAATAAGTACCATCTCTGGGCACATCAATATCACAGGCTCAGGTAGCAACTATACAGGTGGCTACATCGATGCTACGATTGCAACGACGAATAGTTCTGCATTCATCAAGCTCGTGAGCTCAGCAGAGCTTAGTCTTGCTGGTACCGCGGGTCAAATCTATCTTACCAAAACGGATGATGGCTTCCTCAACAAGATTGAAACCACAGGTGCAAATGTCGCGATTGAATTGGGTGAAGAAGCGCTCACGCTCAACAACGACTCTAGCATGGTGGGTGGGGAACTCGGCGTCATTCTCGGCGAGAAGACACTGGGAAATACCCTCATTGAAGGTAATTTGACCCTCACCGATACCGTTATTAAGATAATGGCTACTGGCGGCATGGTGCTCACAGACCCCAGCGCTCCGCTCTTTGTGCTGGGTGATGGAGTTGTCATCAATGGTGAGCCTATCATTGAGTTTGATTCTTTCTTCTCGAAGTACTATAGCTCAGCCACTGTTGATGAGAATGGCGTGGTCTCCGGCGTGCGTAACACAAGTTACTACGACGGCATTGCTAGCAGCCATAACGGCAGAGCAGGTGCAAGCCTGCTTAGCGAGGCACTCCTTAACTACAACCCACAAGCCGATGGCCGCTTTAAGGACCTCAAAGCTGTGATGGATAGCATGGATATCTACATGGCAATGGGCTCACAAGGCTCCGCTGACAAGCTTGCCGCAGCTGTGGCAGGTGCCAGCGTCACCGC
>CAMQZC010000022.1 GCA_947039485.1 uncultured Verrucomicrobiales bacterium
GCGGAGAGGCGGAGAGGCGGAGAGGCGGAGAGGCGGAGAGGCGGAGAGGCGGAGAGGCGGAGATGGATGAACCGTCAGGTGAAAAAGAGGGTATAAGGAGAGAACTAATAATTAGTAATTGGTGATAGCGAGAGGAGGTATGTCTCTGGGTGGTGTTAATTAGATACTACCCACAATCAGCCAAGGAAAGCCGATAAAGAGAAAATGTCGCAAAGTTGTCCCAAGTATCACCAATTAAACAACAAGAGTCAATCTTTAAAGAAACCCACGTAGCTTACGAGAAAAATCATCATCATCCCTATCTCAACAACTAACAATCCTAAACCTTTAGTTATGAGCGACTCAAAAAAAGCCATATTTTCTCCTCCCCTCCTCGAAAGAAATTAAGGTTCTCCCCATCACAAACTAGATAAATATTAAGCATTACTTAACTAATAAACTAAGAGCGGACTCTATGTATCAGAAGCATTCGCCGCATCGCTCAACTCAAACAAACTTTAGATGAGAATAAGCTAAAAAAGCATCAATCATTAAAGGCTCATTTACCAAATGAGCTCATCACAGAAGAAACGCACCTATCCATATCCGACTCTAATTCATCGACGCGGAATCGCAATATATGCCATCCAAAAGCTCGCATCATAGCATCTCGGAACAAATCGCTATCCTTACGAGCTCCTGTTGCCGTTCGATGATACTCCTGACCATCGACTTCAATATCCAGCCTAATAGCCCCTTGTTCTAGCGCGAAGTCGAGGCGCCGACCTGCAACAGGATACTGAGGAGTGGGGTTGAGCCCCGCTTGAGTCAAGGCCTTATAGAATCGTTCTTCCCATACGGAATCAAATTGTTTCTGCGCCTTTCGCGCCTGTCTTGGTTTTGATGCTAGATTTACTAAGGAATCAATTTCTGACAGCTTGCACAATGCTCGATTGCCAACAAGTATAATGCCAGCACGTGCCTTGCCAATAACAATACGGTTGATCAAATCGCGTGCCTTATCTGAACGATACCACTCGTCAGATTCTTCATCAGCTCGGTAATCTAAAGCAAAGATGATGAGATCAGATCGCTCTCCTTTATATTGACCTAGAGCGCAAATCTGATTATTCTGTGAGCGAAGTTTGCGGAGTTGCGGCGAGAGCTCCTTTTTCATTTTTAGAGCAGTTGCAGAGCAGGGGCTCAAGATAGCGACAGAACCCGTATAGCTATTAGCAATCAGCGTATCTAGATGCTCGGCTATAGCCTTTAATTCATCGTTGATATCCAACCAATGGTAGCCTGCTCTATAGCCCATATTAGACGGGAAGGGATCCTGCCTATCATTCTCATACGCGCTCACTTTCGATGATGGTTTTTGATCAATAATATTCTCTGTAACATCAGCTACAGCGCCTAAGCTCTCGTGGATGATACCCATCACCTTAGCAACGCAGGCTGCCATGTCATTTTTGAGCTCATAGACCCAAAAACGCTCTACTATCCATCCAAGCCCTTCAATCTGAATATCGCGCAAAATATCACTTGTATTGCGCTCGCCATGCCGATTCGTATGATAAGCAACACCATCAATCTCAATATCAAGCTTCAAGTTGCCAGCTTCAAACGCCAAGTCTAAGCGGCGCCCCGATACAGGTCGCTGCGGCGTAGTCTCAATACCAGCCGCAAGCAAAGCTTCATAGAATCGCTCCTCCCAGATTGATTCAAATGCGCGAGCAAGATGCGGGTCGCGCCCCTTTGGGTAAGTTGCCAAACTCTTCAGCACCTTAGCATCAGAGTTCCTGCAAGCCTCCCTGTCCCCCACAACGACAAGACTAGCGCGTGCTCGACTGATAGCCACGTTGAAGATGTAGCGAGTCTCAGCAGCGGTCACATACCAGCGTTTGCCCTTTGTTAGCTTCGTTGTATAAGCCAACACAAAGATAATCAAATCTCGCTCACCTCCTTGGTAGGCATTCACGGTATTAATATTCACATCTTGTTGTATCAGCTTCTTTGTAAGAGGATACAATCGTTCTTTAAGATTAGCTGCACTTTGCCTATACGGGGTAATAACACCGACAGACCCCGCATAGCGACTATCGACAAGCCTCTGCATCAAATCAGCCGCAGCCTGATACTCAGCCTCCTCAGAATCACGTACATCAACCCACTCCAGCGCATGCTCCAATCCTAGCGCATGAGGCCTCATCGTATTCAGCCGCTCCTCATCAGTTCGTACAATGAGCGTATTACCATAAAACTCTGCATTAAAATATGCAGCAATATCTGGATGACAGCGAAAGTGCTCACGCAACTGGATAGGAGGAGCCGCCACAACCTTGAAACACGATGATGTTTTATAATTAAATTGACCTTCCGTCATGGGATCAATCGCATGCTTTTTCTCCCAATATGAGTGGTTTTTAAGATCAATCACCGGTGGGAACTGCTCGGGGTCACCAATGATCGTCACCGTTTTTGCGCGAAACAAAGCAGGAATCATAGGCGCAATCTCACACTGCGAAGCCTCATCAATAATGACCTTATCAAACAGAGCAGGAATACAGGGAGAAGCCCTTGTCATCGACAAGAGCGTAGGCGCCCATGCAGGGCAAAAACGCTTAAAATGAGCAAAGCACTCATTTGCAATAGCCTGATTTTTGCTAGATTTTAGTTCGTGAGACCTGAATAGCTTTGAAAGCATTTGCATCCCACCCTCCAAACGCTGTATAAGATCAGCATCTTGAGATACCTCAATGATATTCTGGCTACGTTGGTAAATCAAAGCCGCCTGCAAATCCACAGATATCTTCTCTAGGCAGCTCTTTAGACGAGGAATCGCCGAAGAAATCGACCGCTGTTTTTTTGCCATCTCTTCGGCTTGCTCACAGCTAAGCCGGCAACTCAAGTAGGAGGAAATCTCTGATTTAAGCTCTTGAAGCTTCTGGCGTATACGAAGCTTATTAAAGCTAAATTCCGTCATTTCAGGAAATAGAGATTTAATCTCCGACTCAGCCCGTAAGCTCAATTCGCGGTATCGGTACTTCCAAAACAGCCATTGAATAAAATGACGCGGGCGCCAACTGAATGTAACCTCATCGCGCAAGTTCTTAATCAGGTATCGACACCTATCCATCAGCTCCTTATTCCACACCCTGCCATCGACACTATCAAGCTCTAGGATGCAGCGCATCACCTCCAGACGATGTTCTAGCTCACTATGGCTCTCAGCCAGTGAATCTAGACAGGCTTGACGACCTTCAAACACCTCTTCGATAGCCCTGTAATCAAGAGCAGCCAAAGACAAACGCTGCTCACAAATAGAATCACTGCGCTTAAAAGCATGACGGGCATGACTAATAATGTGATTGAGATTTTGTTGATACCACAGATTGGTTGTACTGCTATCATCTGACGCGCAAAAATTCATAAAATGCATGCCACTATCGCCCAGCATCGTAGAGCTGCGCTCCTCAATAGCATGGATGGCTTTATGATTCTTGCTCGTAAAGATAACGGACTTTCCGCGATAAAGCATATTGGCAATGATATTCACCGCAACCTGCGATTTTCCCGTGCCAGGAGGCCCTGTAATGCGAGAAATAGGATCATTGAGCGCGGCCTCTACCGCTTGGCTTTGCTGATCATTGGAGACGATAAAGGGATAGGCAAACTCACGCTCCCCCTGTCTCTCCTGCTTGAGCGGCGGATCGCGGAATACATAAGCCAAGGCCGTTTGATCCAGCACATCAGACTTCACATGATCACGCAAATAGCGCAGCTCCTTGCGTAGCGTTTTAGAATATATAAGAGACTGACTAATAAATAAAATTGGCGCATTATAGAGGATACTACCTGCATCACCCAAGGCCTTAGAACTAAGTTGATATTCATGTCTATCAGGATTGAGTGATTTGCCATCACTATGCCGCGCATATTTCGCAATAAAGGGCAGCGCTGCACGCAAGTCAAGACATCCGCGGCATGGGTCAGTATCGCTGTTATGCAATTGATAGAGCTGACTCATTAAGATATCAAGCTGCTTCTGTTGCGTCTCTTCGCCCTTGCTAAATTGATTCTCTAGCCAAATTTGATTGATTTCCACCTCATCAAGCAAAAGACGAATACTCAGCGATGCCCGCGAGTGCTTGCATATCTCTACAGGTATTAAACCAATTGGAGAATAGGCTACGCGCTTGTCTTTTTTAAGGCGATACATGGAGATAGGGTAGCCAATATAGATAGGGTCATCATCATCTTGCCTCGCTAATAAGTTGTTAAAGGTTACCTGATTCTCCTCAGTGATTGATAAAATTATCTCATGACGTTTACTAGCCTCATCACTCAATAGTGGCAGCCACCCAAAAGGCATAGCAGGGACAAAGAAAGACTTGCCATCGTTGTTGGCGTATAAATTCTGCTGCTTCTTCTCTTGATGCGTGACACAATCAATATAATAGCTAAGCAAGCGACGGAAACGCGACCACGCAGCTTCACCTGATTTTTCTGGCGTCTTTGCTTTGGGCACCGTGCGTAGTGTCGGCAAAGATTTTCGCTTGGCAAGACCTTTAGCGGTCAAAATATATTCCGCGTGAATCGTCGCTTCCATCAGCCCCTCGCTGCACCAGCGCGCATAGATGCGGGAGGCATCAACGGCATGATCTAGACGCAGGATATAGCTCTCAAATTGCTCATAGGAGAGAGGAACAGAGCGCCCTTTATCGGTCACATCCCAGATGGCGAGTAGGTCGTAGTTATCCGTGCTCATTTGTTTTCTCCTTCTAAAAGTGCAGGTAAGCCCAAAATTGATCCTTTGCCATTCAATAAATTTAACAGCTCATTCTCCAATGGTCGTCTAGACCAAGATTCATCATTGAGGAGGTTATTAAGAGCCTTAAAGTGATGCGTAGCAAGAGACATAAAGTCTGAATCATAGCGTCGCCTCTTCAGTACATAAATCAAGCACTTTGTTGTTGAATTAATTGAGCTCTCCCCCTTTGAATTTGCTCGGGCAGAGGCCAAAATAATGATTAGAGTCTCGGCTAATAAAACACATTCATGAGGAGACAATGACTGCATAAGGTCATTATTATTCATGAACATCTTGGATAGAGCAGTAAGCCAAGTAAATACATTCGTTATTTCTGGCGTGTTTTTCTTCCCCTGCAATGAGCTCTGTAGATAGGGGGCATGATGCACAAGTCCCGTGATTCCCGCGGTGTCCATTTGCTTGCGTGCGCGCAGCAAGAAAGCATTAATATATCGTTGTCTTGCGTCATGAGTCGGTAAGCAACAAGCCATCAACGTATGGTATTGGGGTCTAAGTTTGGGGCCGTCCTTTGCGCTGTACTCAATATTCTCTAAGCAAGATAGAGCAATCTCCTTGATGTCGGAATGCTCCGACTGATACGTCCATGCCGCGATGCGCACAATCTGTTCGAGTTTATTTTTATCATCATTGCGCTTATATTTATGATAATCTTTTAGCAGCTTCTTGAAGAGTACATTGATGACATCATCTCCTACCGGTCTGCTAGAAGTACCAAATACATTAAATCTCGCCAGTTTATCTAAGCCTGTTGCCAAACGATTTTTCGGCTGAGCTTTTGCAAATATGTCAGAATCTGGGATTTCATCATGCTTTATATACCGCTCAACTTCACGCTCTACTTTTTCCCACAGCTCAGCTGATGCCTCCACTTCAGGGAAGTCAATGGGATAAGCTAAATCCATCTTTTCAAATAAGCTATCCATCGTTTCTGTAGAGTCTTTCATCTCTAGGAGCTCCAGCTTGACACGATTTTCAATCAAAGGGTACGCATCAACCTCGACTATAGCAACACCCTGACCAGCGATCATCGATGGATTGAGTATTAGCGGTTGAACGTCTTTAGTAATCTGTTCAAATTTGTGAGTTAACTCCTTAAGCGCTGCTTTTCGGTCAATGTCTCCAGCTAAAAGATAAAAACAAACTTCCTGTGATTCAGTTTCCAGCTTACTATTTGTGAATGTTTCACCAATAATGGTCTCGCCCCCGCGGCAAGTTGTACTCGACTTAATCAATGTGACCGCATTCACCTCCTGCCTCTTAACATCTTGTAAAATAATATGAAGAGCATCACATTCATCAAAATAGGTGGATTTCCCATTAGTTGAGCGCAAGGCAAAACGAGCAGCCCCGAGGTTTGAAACATGATCAGGTGCAATAATGACATGCGATGATTTTAAGTGACTTTTATTGATTAGTCTCTCGTCAGAGATACCACGCAGAATACAAAATTTAGCACGCTGAAGCATCCAATCCTCAAGCTTGAAAGGCAACAAATCATAGCAGAAGCAATCCTTTTGGACAAATCGCCCAGCCTCATACACAATAGCTTGTTCTTTCCCCCTATGATAGCTGTGCTTATAAAACTCATTCCCCTCTTCTGAATAGCAAGTCCAATTTTCACCATAATTTTCATCCATTCGCTCAAAATATGCAGATTGTCGATTCCTAAACACCCGTTTTCGATCAAGCATAATAGGACAATATCCCCTAAATCTCTTCCTCTGAGGGACAATCTCTCCCCCATCATTATTGAGTTGCAGGATTGATATAGTATAACCCTCATCAAGCACATCCACAATGGCAACATCATCACCCTTCGCTGCGCCTGCAGAGAGCAACTCATCCATAGCACCAAGGCAGATACTCACCGAGCGCCACAGCAAACGCGTTTTTGTGCGAGGTAATTCACAACGCCTTAGCAAGTACTCCTGCTTGATCACCTCATATGAATCAGGCACAACAATAACATTCCAATCTGCGGGGTAGCTCTGGCAATCTTCTAGCACCGCTAATTGAGCATGAAAATAATTAGACAACGCGCTATCAGGCTTCTCCAAATTAGCTAAAATATCGGGTAACCACTTCGCCGCATCAAAATTGAGTTTGCCCTGTGCATCAAAGAAATCAACGATACAGGGATTGTCATGATCTTGTAAATAGGGCAGCCGATTCCCAGCCTGCGCTTGATCTGGGCAAATGAGTAACTGACGCATCGCTACTTGATACAGGGCATCTTGAGACACATCCCATTCATCGGCATCCTCGTAACGGGCAGCCAAGTATGCGCCCGATAAATCAAAAGTATCAATAATCATTGCTCTTTATTACTTAACATTTCTTCCAGCAAAGCTTTCAAATGCTGCACCACCTCAGAAATCGCATTGCTGGATGTATTGACAACATAGTAATTGGCAGAACACTCAACACGATGCCCAGAGGCATTGATAACAACCCCATACTCTGACGCATCACACGCCCTCGCCGGAGCCAAATCTGACAGCTCGATAGCCTTAGGCAAATAGTAGAACGCCACGCGCTTTTCCTGCCCTGCAGCACGTAGCCGCAAGATAAAGTCGCTACTGCTAGATGAGCTACTAATCTCAATCATCGACTTAGATTTTGTGTAGGCATTAGAGAAATTCACATGCGTGAGAAAAGCCCCCTTATCCGGTGTCGGACGCAGCCAAATCTTAGACTCAAATACCGCCTCGTAGTCATCTATGCGGAGGCTCGCAGAGAAAAAGAGCTGAAAATATTCCAGCATAAATTGATGTCGGTAGGGCCAGACCCAGATGATAAACTGCTCTTGTAGGATGAGCTTCTTGTAGAGCTGCCAGATGAGGCGATAATTTTTATCGTGCATCAGCACATAATTGGGACTGGGCAGGCTACGCAAGTCTCCCACCCCCTGCATTTGCTCTGAGTGAAGCTCTCGATTGCAAAGAGATGCCAGCTTCCTCATATTGGCGATGAGCGAGGTTTCGCTAAACGCAGCTTGGTAATCGCGTAAATATCGACGAGATGTAGCTAAGGCTAATCGTAGAAAATGCTTAAATACCCTATTCTCCAGCGTATCGTAAGATTCCTTGCGCACGACGGCCAAGATTTGCTGACGAGCGCCCGCCTTTTGTACCGCGCTGTACCCCGGCTGCCGAGTCAGCCAGAGGAGGCATTTATCATCCACTTGCTGCGCCTGAGATAGATGCTGCATTTGCCTCTCGCGCCTCAAGTACTTGCGCATCGACTTTGAGATGCGATCAATGAGGCTGAGCTGGTTGTTGGCAATACTGGTAATAAGGCGAAGTGGCGGGTCCGCCTCAGCCTTTGTCATCTCATCGAGCAAATAAGCCCAATCCAAGGGTAGCTCTCTTTTCTTTCCTGCAACGAGGTGCTTATGCTTCGCGTAAGACGCGCTCTCCTCTGCATGAAATCGATACTCCGCCATCTCCTCGACCAAGCCGCGCAGCATATCAATCTCAGCATCTGCTATAGAATCATCGAGCCTATCATGAGTGAGATAAGCTCGCAGCTGCTCACAGTCCATGTAGCTGGCTGAGATAAAGCCAGCGGCAGAAGCCCCCCTGTAAGCATCAAACATATGAGGCCGCATTACTGTTGAGCAACACCCTTCCACTGGAAGAATCCGCTTTCATTAGAGATTGCCGCTTCAAAGGCCTTGGAGAGCTTATCATCTTTAGTTTTGCTTTCAATGATCTGTTGCAGTTCCGTGAGTGCCGCCTTCGTCTTTGAGCTATCGAGCTCTACCCCTGTAAGCTTGGGTATCACCTTCATCTCAAGCTGGTCAGCAAGCGCATGCTCTTTGGAATTGGCACCCTTTGGGTAATTGTTAATATACGCATTGATACTCTGGCTCACGCGATGCGCAAATGGTCGCCCGATAGCTCCCATTTGATTATTCACGCTTTCTAAAATATCGCAAATTTCCTTACTTTGCACAGTAGGCTTCACCCACTTTTCTTGCCAGTCTGACCTAGTTATGTGCTCACGGTCGTCATACTTGTTCCAGAACGCCCCCTTGTTAGGTTTAGCATCTAAGCTGCTAGGCTGACCAAAGCGCAGCACATTGGCACGGTCCATCACCTTATCTGAGAGATTCTGGGTGGAATCATCCTCATTCATTGTGCCTACAAAGAGCGTATTGGGTCCGATGAAGAGCGAGCGCTGCGGGATAATCTTGTTTGCCGCACCACACTCCAGCCTCAATTCTGCCGCCTGCCTTTGATTCTTATCATCTGGGTCAATACCACGACGCACTTCTAGCTTGCTCAGCATATCGCTAAAGTAATACTCCACTCGAGCCAGATTCATCTCATCTAGCAGTACCATATTGAGCGCATTACCTCGTTCTGCAGAAACCTTGTCTTTATTATTATACCTATCAGACTGCCACAGCATGCGAGAAAGGTCAGTAGCTTTATAGCGCGACTCCATATAGTTGTAGAAGCCTAGCATGTCCTGCGGGCTATCCCAACGAGGCTGAACAGGAACTTGCAGGAAGTTCATCCCCAGAGCTCGGGCATAAAGCTCGGGCAACAAGCTCTTACCAGTCCCTGAGATACCAGCCAGCACAACTAGAGGTGAAGCGGCAGCCGTCTTTAATCCCGTATGGAAAGCATGAATCATGCGATCACTAAAGATGATACCTGAATCTTTGAGGTTTTGCTTAAACTCTCGCAGCCAGTCGCTCTCGGGTTGAGCGAGGCGCTTTCCAGTCTTAATAAATGGATAGGGTGAATCCAAATCAGACCAGCATGCTTTCTTGATTTCATCACGAGCTTCATTTTGACCAGACCAAGAAGCAATAGTTTTTGAAAGCTTAGACTCTTGCTGGTGTAACTCAAGCAGACTCTCCTTACCAGCCTTTATCGTTGAATCAAGCTTACTATTTTCAGCTTTAGCCAGATCTATCTTTGTCTCTAAGCCTGCCTGTTCTGCTATTTTCTCATTAATATCACCTTGTATACCAGAGAGCTTGTTCTGCGCAAGATTCGCATCAGTTTCTGCTTTATGTCGCTTGTTTTTTGCAGTTTCAGCAGCGGATTCTTGGAAAGCTTTGTCTTTCTTTGCATTCTCAATTTCAGCGTCTAAGCGTGTTTTCTCTGATGCTAAACTTACATTCCTCGCATCTTGATCATCACACAACTTGCTCACGCGAGCCCATTCATCTTTATTCTCGTTGTACTGCGCCTCTCGCTCCTTGTAAGCCTCATTTTGAGCTTGCAGTTTTTGTTTAGCACAGCTAAGAGTCTCCCTTAAACGAGCCTCCGCATCAGCGTTTTCTTCAAGGTATTGCTTTTGTATTTCCGCATTAGCAATAGTATGCTCAGCGTTCGCAATATCATTTCGCATCGAGCTCATCGAGGTACTAAGCTCCCTCAATGTTTTGTCCGCGATTTCAATTTCCTTCTTAAGCTTTGATCGCTCCATTAACTCAGGCGTAAGATCCGCCGCAGCTTTGTATACCTTTGCGCTTTCAACGCAAAGGTAAAGAAGTCCGATAAAAGATAAAAGAAGAGCAAAAAATATAAGATAAATTAACATAACAAATTTCTTTCAAGTAAAGTCCCATCCAAGGATTAGTTCGCAGCCCCCTCTTGTGGCTGTTCCGTCGTCGCCCTCAACTCATCGCGTTGGCGTAAGAGTCCATCTAGCTCAACTTTAAGCTTGGTAGCCTCCGCAGTTAAGCGCTGAGAATCCGCGTTCTGATGCTTCAGTTGCTCTGATAGTACAGCAGAATCCTGCGCAGCAGCAGCCAAAGCCGCATTCTTCGCCACCACATCAGCAGCCGCCTGCTGACGTCCAGCAAGCTGCTCCTCCAGGGATGCTAACTGCGCTGTTAAACTAGCGCGGCGTTTCATCATCTCCGTATACTGAGTCTCAGATGTTGCAATTGAATTAGTTAAGCTTTTCTCCCTTTGCGCAAGTGCTTCTGTCTGCGTCGTCAACTGCGCAAGCTTGAGCTGCTTTTCCTGCATATTGGTAACTTGATTTTGAAGATTGACCTGCTGTTTTTTCAGCTCATCCAGACCTATCGTAGCTTGCTTGACGCTCTCCGCCCGAGCAGCCAGAGAAGCTAGCTCCTCAGCTAAAGCATCACGGCTCTGCTTGAGCTCCGTATGATGCTTCTCCTCGGTGGCCATGCGCTCCTTAATCTCAGTCTCGCGAAGAACCAACGCAGAAGTATCAGCCTTGAGCTGGGCATATAGAGATTGTTTTTGCTGCATATCAGCATGCTCTTGGCGAAGCTGAGCAAGCTCAATTGTCAGCGCTTGGACTTCAGCAAGCCTAGACTCACCAGAAGCCAATGCCTGCTGCTGTGTTTGAATCTTCGCCTCTAGAGCATCAAGACCACTGGACTCACGCCCCAAATCGTCCCGCACTCGGGCTAGTTCCGAGTGCTGATCTACAATACTCAATTGCAGCATCTCATTCTCCTTAGCCAGCTCCGCACGCTTTGCCAACGCCTCATGTTGGCTCGTCAATTTTGCCCGTAAATCTGCCTCAGAGGCTTGCAATTGATTAATTTCTGCTGTCAACGTAGTTTTGAGTACCCCCTGCGATTGAATATTACCATCGAGAGTTTCCTTTTGCCCCACTAAGACCAGCATTTGCTCTTTTGCTTTAGCAATCCCCTCATCAATGCTTAGTTTCTGCGCAGTAGCTTGCTCATTTGCTCCCTGTTTAGCCGAGAGTTCTCGCCCCAGAGACATGAGACGCTCAGACATCTTCTTCTCCTCCTCTTTCTGTTGCTTCATCGCAGCTGCAGTAAAAGCGCGCGTCACTGATTGTTGATCAAGTTGGCTTTGGAGATCTGAACTTTGCTTCTTGAGCTTGGCGATATCACCTTTTGACAGAGATAGCTCAAGTTGTGTTTTTTCATTCTGATCAACCAAGCTCTCATTCAAACGCTCTGCACGAAGCATTGCCGTGCGGTTGGACTCCATCCCGACATGCCAAGAAAAATAATCAACCGCCACGACCCCCAAGCTGAGGAAAAACAGCGTGAAAACAGCGGCAGTACAGCCAAGAAAAAGCAGGAATTGTCTCAAATTTAACTTTTTGCCATCATCCTTTTCAAGAGGCATCATGTCCTGTTCATCGTTTTCTAAATCACTCATAAGCTAATACAAAATTAATCCTAAACCTTCTAGGTACAATAGTCAAGAAATTGCGTAAAAGCAACTGAAGTATAAGGCTTCCCTTGGGTATGTGCATGCACAGATGCGGATTTTATATAGTCATCCCGCTGCAAAGAGCAGGGGAGTGCCATCAGCCAAGGAAATTCGACAAAGTGACCATATCATGAAGAAGCCCCCTCGTAGCAGAAATTTAACAACAAGAGTCAAAACCTATATAAACCCTCTTATCTTACGAGACGAATCATCATCACCTCTATCCTTATTTTGATTTTTGTGATGCGCATGTTGTCGTCCCAAATGTTTAACTTTAGTATGTTGTATCATGTCAGAAGGGTTCCCCCCTGTCAACTCGGTAGGCTGTATTTTTGCTCTTTTCATCAAGAATCATCATCCCCGTCCTTGACAATATCAAGAATCATCATCCCCGTCCTTGACAATAGGAAGTAGTACTCTAAAATAGAGCCGTCAATTAACTTATATTCTTATGGCTCGCCGACGTAGACAATTCAATATCCCTGCTTATTCCGATTTTTTTAATGTTACGCTCAAGGCCTTAGTTGAGCTGGGAGGCTCAGGGACGAATGCAGAAATCAATCAGAAGGTTTATGAGCTCGCTGGACTTAGTGAGGAGCAATTAGCTATCCCTCATGACGAGGGTGAGGGCGGAGTGTCGGCGGTAGATTATCGCCTTGGCTGGACTCGCAGCTATCTCAAGACCTATGGGCTCATTGATAACTCCTCACGTGGGGTCTGGGCTATTAAGGATACTGACATTGCCCCTGATACCTATGATGCTGTAGATATAGTCTCAGCGGTACGTGCGTTATCGATCAAGAAGAATCGCGCCAAGGCTGCTAAAGTCACGGAGCTGGTGGAGTCTGCGGATGAGGCTAGCTTGCCTGATGATGATGTGATGGAGCTGGAGGCTGCAGATGGCTGGAAGGCTGAGATGCTCCATACTCTCTATAATCTCTCCCCTGATGCTTTTGAGCGCCTTTCTCAGCGTTTGCTACGTGAGAGTGGGTTCTCAAGTGTGGTGGTGACTGGCAAGTCTGGTGACTGTGGGATTGACGGCAAGGGTATTGTCAATGTGAATGGCTTGCTGAGCTTTCCCATTATCTTCCAATGCAAGCGCTATCGTGGCTCGGTGGCGCCTCGTGATATTCGCGACTTTCGCGGAGCAATGCAGGGTAGGGCTGATAAGGGGCTGGTCATTACGACGGGTACCTTCACCCGCGATGCTCGCAAGGAGGCTACGCGTGATGGTGTCCCCAATATTGATTTGATCGATGGTGATGCCCTTTGCGAGAAGCTCAAGGAGCTGAAACTTGGGGTATCTGTTGAGCTGGTTGAGCAGGTGAGTATTGATGCGAGCTGGTTTGCTCAGTTTAGTTGATTTGCCTAGTTGTATGTGAAAGCCGCTAGCTGGGCTGCTGCTAGGGCTTGCTTGGGTTTGCGTTTTTGCTCGTGGATAGCTGTTCTGAAATTGATGAGGGCATCTGGCGCTAATCTTTCTCGCTTTTTTGATGACATTTCTTTGGATTAAATCAGAATGTGCTTGTGATTGTCGGGGAAGGAGTATACCCTTTGTGGGAGCTTGCCGTGAGGCTTGCTGTTTTTGTGGTTTTTTAGAAGATTGAAAGAAGAAAATTTTATGTTAACAGATAAATTAAAGGATATTATCAAGGATTGTTGGGCGGATTTCCAAAAGCTCAACGAGGCAGCTCCTGGTTGCTTGGTTGAGAACAGTGTGCCTATTTTGTGGTTTGGCGATTTGGAGGCTTATTCCCATTCACCTAAGAGGGTGCTGACGCTCTCTATGAATCCCGCGGATAGGGAGTTTACTCATCAGAAGAAAAAGGGCCTCAAGAGGTCTCTCTATAATTCTGAGCTGCGTTTCCCTAGGGCTGCTACTCTGCGTGCTAATGCTGAGCTCTCTGACGCTGATGTGCAGAGCTATTATGAGTCGATGAATGAGTATTTCTCGGTGAATCCCTATGCATCATGGTCTGATGCTTTTACCAAGGTTTTGCTGCCTACGCAGTCTGCTTATGCTCGCCCAGGTGAGTCTTGCACGAATGTTGCTTTGCATCTCAATGTCTTGGCTCCTGTGGCTACGACGCCTGATTGGAATAAGCTGGAAGAGGCAGATCAGATTATTTTGCAAGATATCTTCCGTGGTTACTTCAAGCGTCTGATTGATGAGTTGAAGCCTGATGTGCTCTTTGTCACAGAAGCTGAGACTCAGCTGAAGTTTGTCTTCAATTTGGAGGCTGATCGCTGCGTACACAACTTTAAAAAGCCTTTTAGCAAGAAGTTTTATATCAATGCCTATGATGGTGTTGATGGCTTTGATTGCGCTGTTATCTCTGGCAGCAGCCACTCGGGTGTTCCCTTTGGCGGTATGACTGATGAGCAGCTCTCCGCTGAGGTGAGTGATGCTTGGTACAGGATTTGCAATTAATTGCTTGTGTCTAGCTTGGCTTTCGAGCTGAGCTGCAACAACAATACCAATAATGGGCTTAAAGCGATGTGCTTTAAGCCTGTTTTTGTTGTTAGGGCTGGGCTCTCTGCGTGCTCAATGTGTGAGTATGGGGCGTGTCTGGCTTGCTTTGTGTCATCTGATTTGCGTTGATGGGGATTGTTGCCTAGGCTTTTATCTTATCTGGAGTTGCTTATGTGTTGGCGTTGGGCTGTGGGCTAGGCAATGGTTATTCTCGATGATTGCTGGCTTGAGTATTTGACTCGCTTGGTATCATGTGTATAATAGCATGATGTCGAATGAATCATTAGCAAAGCTTGCGCTAGCGAAGCGTGAGGAGGCGCAGCTGCTCCAATGCGCGGAAGGTGATGCATCGCTTATTGAGTCGCTACTCACCGAGAGTCATCAAATCATGGGCTTGCTTGCAGAGCAGGGCTCTGAGCTCTATCTCATGGAGCATGCTTGGGCGAGCTATTATCTTGCTCGCAGGATTTGGGATGATGATCGCTATGCTGAGGCTCGCGCGATTAATGAGCCTGCTCTCGCTGGCTTGGAGCATCTTTCCGGGGCAGGGGAGGCTTGGTTTAATATTTTGAGCTTGCTCATCAATCAGCAGGCGGATATTCTAGCGGGCTTGATGGCTGATTCTGGGTCCGGGGATGATTTTATCGCGCCCGAGGATGATTTTATCGCGCACTTTGAGGCGATGAAGCTGTGTTATTGTCGTCACTTTGCGCAGATGCCTATTTTGTTGCATGGGGTTTTGCTTGATGTGGAGCGTATCTTGGCCATTCATTACCGAACTGCGGAGCTGCTTGCGATGTCTGAGGCTGCCTATCTGCGCAGTCTCTCGCATGCGGAGATATTGCTTGAGCTGCGCTGTGATACAGATCAGCAAAAGGCTAATGCTCTCAATGATCTATACTGTGCTATTGTTGATCTTGCTGATTTATATTGTGACATCAATCGTCCCGACAAGGCTGCTGTTTATGCCGCGAGGGCGAGGGGGATGGTTTCTTCCTAGCTGTCGTTTTTTGTTTGACTAGTGACGTGATGGCGTTATATAGTGGAGGGAGCTTTAGATACTATGTGGTATTGGAGGCTTAATCAATCATTTAGAATACTGTTATGGAGGTGCTGCCTATCGTTGAAATTGTTGCCTTTGCTGGGGCTTTTGTTGTTTTCATTGTTATTTTCATTGTTGTGGTGTGTTGCTATAGGGCGAAGAGTCAGAATGATGATGTGGCATGGCTGGCTATTGCCTCTGGTGATTATGCTCAGGCTCGCGTGAAGATTGAGGCAACGAGCACCCATCAGTGCCCAGAGTGTCAGCTGGCTTTGGCTTATGTCTGCGCTCGCTTGGATGATAGGCAGGCTTGTCTCTCCGTGTTGAAGAATTTCTACACAGAGAGTGACCGCTCAGATGCCTTTAGTACTTGTTTTGATAGTTTGCTCAGTTATCTAGAGGGGGGGATGTCTGGCCACCCTGAGAGCTCTCGCTACCGCCAGTTGGCTGATGATACCTTTGCTCAAGCTGAGGCTCCTACGCCTGATGATTTGGATGAAGATGCGCAGATTGACTCGCTCAATGAGCGACTTGATGCCGCTCTTATTTGTGTGCTCGCACACTGTATGCTTGCTCTGCTCGGAGAGGATAAGGGGAGAGACGCTAGCGCGCTGCGTGTGGATCCAGAGACTGCTCTCTTCCCATGGCTCGTGAGTATCTATGAGAGTCGCCCTGCTCAAGGCGAGTGAGTATCTAATAAACATATCTAATAAAATGAGTGAAGAATCGACATCCGATACGGAAGAGCAGAGCTGGGGCAAGCGCCTCATCAACTCCATTATGGGCGTTGGGTTTGGTTTTGTCATTATAGCTTTAGCCTCTGGATTTCTCTTTGATAATGAGGGCAGCTATATAAATCAGAAAATGGGCTTGGAGGAGGCGCAGGGTATCACTGTCGCTATCAATGATGTTGAGGTTGTGAGGCCTGAGCTTGACGGCAAGCTGCTGCATGCGACTGCGGAGGCGTCGACTCGAGATGTGCTGAGTGATGCTCTTTTCTGCATCAGCTATCAGGGCATGCAGTTGGAGCGCAAGTTGGAGTTCTACCAGTGGGAGGAGGACGATGATACCCGCAAAAACAATAACGGCCGCGCCCGCACGACCTACAACTATCGTCGTGTGTGGGTAGATAGCCCCATCAATTCAGGTAGGTTCCATGAGCGTAAAGGTCATGAAAACACGGTTTTGATATCAGGCATGGATCCCATGACGGAGTATGCACGCAAGGTTCGCTTTGGTGGCTACAGTCTCAGCTCCTCGCAAGTTCGCATGATGGGCAATGAGCGTAGCTATAGCCTCTCGGGCTACAAGCCTCCCGTGCTGCAGCAGCCCTCAAGGGTTGAGGGTGATTATCTGATGATTAGTAAGCAGACGACTACTAGTCCTCAGATTGGCGATATGCGCGTGAGTTGGAATGTGATTGAGCCCAAGCAGATTGTGAGTGTTGTTGCTCAGCAGCGTGGCGCGAGCTTTAGCCCTTATGTCTCTAAGTCTGGGGCCAAGGTATCATTGTTGGAGATGGGGCGATTGAGCGCTGAAGAGATGTATGCCGCAGCCCACAGCTCTAACGTGTTTTATACATGGGTGATTCGTATTATTGGTACTTTTGCGCTTATGATTGCCTTTTGCCTCATACTCTCACCGCTGAGTTACTTTGCGAGTTTTGTGCCGTTTCTTGGGCAGATTGTTGGTTTTGTTACTTTTGTGCTTGGCTGCCTTCTAGGGTTTACGCTTTCTGTGCTTATTATTGCTGTGTCTTGGTTTTTCTTCCGCCCTATGGTTGCTATTGCTATGATCTTGGGGATCGGCTGTATTATCTACGGAGTCATCAAATTGAGGAGGAAGAAGCGACTGCTTGCATCAGACTCGGTGGAGCAGGGCTAGGCTGAGTTCTGCGCTGTTTTCTCCGCTGCGCCAGTAGCTCTGCTGCTGGTTGTGATGCTGGTCGGGGCCGTGGTGGAGTATGGGACTTTAGGCTTGCTTTTAGGGGCTTGTACTGCTAGGATGCCTACGCTATGTTTTACATCACCACAGCTATTGATTACACGAACGGTTCCCCGCATATTGGTCACGCCTACGAGAAGGTTCTCGCAGACGTTTTGGCACGCTGGAAGCGAATGTGTGGTGAGGAGGTTTACTTTCTGATGGGTGTGGATCAACACGGCCAAAAGGTGCAGCAAAAGGCTGCTGAATTCGGCATGGAGCCTCTGCAGTATGCTGAGGAGGCTACGGCGCGTTTTGTGGCTCTCTGGGAGAAGCTGGGCCTCTCTTACGATGGCTGGGCTGCGACGACTGATCCTCGTCACAAGCTTTGTGTGCAAAAGATTCTCACGATGCTCAAGGAGAAGGGCTGCCTTTATAAGAAGGGCTACAAGGGTTTTTACTCAGTGCGCCAAGAGCAGTTCTTGACGGACAAGGAGCGCGGTGAGGATGGTAGCTTTGGCTCCGAGTGGGGCGAGGTTGTCGAGCTTGAGGAGGAGAACTGGTATTTCAATCTCAGCACGCATGCTCCATGGCTCAAGGCTTTTGTCGAGCAGAGTGATGATGTGGTGAGTCCTGCTTTCCGCAAGCAGGAGCTGCTCTCCGCTATTGAGCGCTCCTTTGATAGCGATCTCTGCATCTCACGCCCTAAGGAGCGTCTGAGCTGGGGGATTCCTCTTCCTTTTGATGAGAATTTTGTAACTTATGTTTGGTTTGATGCGCTGATCAATTATATTTCCTTTGCTGGTTATTTGGCTGAGGAGGGCTCGGGCTTACCTGAGTTTGAGAAGCTCTGGCCTGCTGCTTGTGAGGTGATTGGCAAGGATATTTTGGTACCTGCGCACGGTGTGTACTGGCTGGCGATGCTACATGCGATGGGCTTCAGCGATGATCAGATGCCTAAGTTGCTGGTGCATGGCTGGCTCAATATCAATGGTGAGAAGATGTCCAAATCGACAGGCAATTCTATTGACCCGAATGTGGTTTGTGATGTGTTTGGCCCTGAGCCTTTGCGTTATTATTTGATTCGTGATACAAAGACGGGTTATGATAGCGATTATGATCCTGAGCGCTTTAAGATGCTTTTCAATACGGAGCTTTCCAACGATATGGGCAATTTGCTCAATCGCTCTAACAATATGTGCCAGCGTTACTCTGCTGGCGTGGTGAGCATCGGTGAGGCTGATGATGAGCTCTCTGCTGCGTTGCGTGCGAGTGTGGTGACTACTTACGAGCGCTTTGCCGCTCAGATGAATAGCTACCAGTGCTCCGAGGCGTTGGGGACGCTCAATGCTCATGTGGCGCTGTGCAATTCCTATATTGAGCAGACTCAACCATGGGTGCTGGCAAAGGATGAGGCGAATATGCCTCAGCTCCAGCGCGTGCTCCATCACTTGCTGGAGAGTTGCGCTCATGTGGGCTATCTGCTTGGCTGCGTCCTGCCAGATGCCTCTAATCGTATTCTCTCTCAGCTCAATGTTGATGTGGCGGATAAGTCTTGCTCAGACATGGCTTGGGGGCTGCTCTCTGATGGGCATCTCATCAATGAGCCTAGCATTATCTTCCCTCGTGCTCTGACTCCTGCAGAGAAGGAAGCGATGGCTGAAAAGGCTGCCGCAAAGGCCGCCCGCAAGGCTGCTAATGCTGCTAATGCTTAAGAATACCAACCACGGTTGCTAAAATTTAATGAGCCGCGTTGCCTTTTGAGGTGACGCGGCTTTTTTGTTGAGTTCTAGCAGGCTGGGGTTCAGAGCTGGTCTTGGCTGGCTCTCTGGCGCATGGCCTTGAGGCGCGCGGCTGATTTTTTGCAGGCGCTGAGGGCGGCTTGTTGCGCGTTGCGTGCTTGTGCGGCTGTGAGGCCTACGGTTGCGCCGTTTTTGTTTTTCCACTTGTTGCTGAGGCCCACTGGGCTTTTCTGGTAGATTTGCGCATAGAGGCAGCAGGCTGCGATGTAGCTGCCTAGGGGGCTGGGGTGCGATCCATCGTTGAGGTGGAGCGTGTAGGGGGCGCGAGCTTTGTAGCGGTCATTGAGTAGCTTCCATGCTTCGCCTACGGGGGCTAGTTTAGCGTTGTTGCTCAGGGTTGCTTTGTAGTAGGTGTTGCAGGTGTCACGGTGCATGGCGAGGTCGAGTTTGCCTTTCTCATCGAGATGTGCCCAAGTGGCGTAGAGGAGGGGCTGCGCCTTGCCTCTCATGATGAGTTGGCACCACTTGCTTATGTAGTTGAGGCTCTCCTCGGGGCTGTAGGATGGGAGTTGGCTCTGCTCTTGGAGGATGACCCAGTGGTATTTGCCCTGCTGGATTTTGTTGCGTGTCTCGGCGAACTCTTCCATATGGTAGAGTGAGGAGAGGTGGATGCCGGGCTCGGCTATGATGTCGACTTGGCAGTTGTGTCCTGCTTTTCTAGCGAGTTGCTGGAGGATGCTGGGCAGCTCGTTGTAGAAGCTGTAGCTGTTGCCAAGAAGCAGGATGCGTGTGCTCTCTGCTCGCACTTGGCTGCTAAGCAATAGCAGGGCTAATAAGAAGATGTGGTATGCACAGGTCATGGCTGTCTCGGGGGATATGGCTTTCCATTTGCCATGGAAATGCGAGGGCGATTGCTGTGGCTTGGGTTGCTAGGGCTAGGTAGCGGTCGTAGTAGCCGCCGCCGTAGCCGAGTCTGCCCCCCTCGCGGTCAAAGGCGACTCCGGGGACGATGATGAGATCGAGCTGCTGGGGTAGGATGCTGGGCGCGCTCGTGCTGGGGGCGAGGATGTGATGCTTGCCCATGTGGAGCTCTTGCTGCGGGTTGATGACGCGCTGGAAGGTCATCTGCCCCATGCTTTGGCAGCGTGGGAAGTAGTAGTGATGCTTGGGCAGTAGCTCCATGAGCTCAAGGAGCTGCACTTCGTGGGGCAGGGAGGCGTAGAGGGCTATGTTGAGGGGCGGCTTCTCGCTCAGCTTGGGGTAGCTCTCAATGAGCATTGCTCTGAGTTGCTGAGAGTGCTGCGCGATGCTCTCAGGGCAAAAGAAGTCGCGCTGCCTTTGCAGGGCAGCGCGACGAAACTTGGATTTCTCAGAGCTGGGGCTCATCAGTGTGGGATTCGGCCAAAGAGGGCGAGCATGCGACCGGTGTTGCCTTTTTCTACTCGGTAGGAGTAGAAGGTCTCAATGTCTGAGGCGGTGTCGAGGCCCGCGTCTACGACGTTACCAGCCTTGACGCCTGCTTCGATGAGTTGCTCTGTGATCTCACTTGCGATGTCGATTTCATAGTGAGGGGGGCGGATGCAGGGGGAGATGACCGCGATGCAGTTCTCAGCGTTGCTTCCATCAAACTTGTGCATGCACTTGAGTGCTTCGCCGACGATGTTGTGTTCTGTGCCGAGCTTGCCGGAGTGGACGAGGGCGCGGGTTCCGATGACTTGGTCGTAGATCCAGACGGCTGCGCAGTCTGCTACATAGATGCCAAGGCAGCAGTCTGCGTTGTGAGAGCAGATGAGACCATCGACGCCTTCAACGGGGAAGGGGCTGCCGATGTCACCAACCATGGCGACGCGTGCACCATGTACTTGCTGGGCGCGACGCAGCAGCTTGGGGGAGATGCTTGCTTGCTCGAGCACTTCATTGTGTGCAGGCAAGAGGTTGGCGATGGTGGCCTTGCGGTCAGTAGAGATTTCTACCTCTGGGATGCGCGTAATAAAGCGCGCGATGTTTTGCGGTGCGTTGTTAAGGCGGTCGAGGTAAGAGGGGGAGTAGCTTTTCATCATGTGTCGGTGTGTTAGTGGGGGTGTGCTAGTATGCTCGAAGCTCGTTGAGCTGAGGCAAAGCGATGATAGGTTGTTATTTGACGATTTTCTTATGCTTGGCAATGACCTTGCTAGCTTGCTTGATGGAGCTGCTATTGGAGGTTTGCATCATATCTGCGAAATCTTGTGCGATGTTGCTGCGCATCTGCTCGACGACTTGACGGCCTTTGCTGGTGATGCGTACAAGAATCTTGCGGCGATCAGCTGCTGCTGTGCTGCGGGTAATGTAGTTGAGCTCTTGGAGCTTGTCCACCATGCCTGTTGCGGCAGCTGTGGAGTGTCCCATCATCTTGGCGATATTGCTCATGGAGAGACCTTCTTCCTCTGCAAGGTAAGCGAGGAGGAAAAATTGAGGGTAGGAAAGGCGTCCCTCGCTCAGTTTTGGGGAAAGTCTGAGCATGCAGCTGCGCTGCGAAAAGATGACAAAATCAGCGAGTTTTTGCGCGTCTTCGCTGGCCATTGAGTTGGAGTGAGAGCTTTGTTTCATGAGTAAACGTTGTGAGTGTCCGACAACAATATTACGGATTTCCTGACAATTTGCAAGCTCAAAATGTCTTGCTTATCGTAGCATTTTTCCTCAAGTTAGGTGCATTCGTTTATCTGGCATAGATATGGGACTCATTCTACCATATCTTGTGCTTTGTTTTATTTGGTGCAAGTGAAGCACAATCTGTCAGGGTAGGAGCTTGAGGATGTCAAGTAGCTCTTTGCTGTAGAGCTTCGCGTTATCGATGCGCAGTAGCTCGGCTTTGATGTCTGTCCAGAGCTGGTGAAATTGCTTCATGTAGGTTTCAGTTGAGACGTAGTCGACGGGGCTTGGTTCAGGCAGGTTGAGCTGCGCTGACTGGAGCTTGCGCATGTCGCTACTCAGGGATTTTAGCGTAGATAGTTGGGCTTGCGTGCTTTGCTTGTCTTGGCAGGCGCTGAGGCTGTCCTTGCTTTTTTGCAGGATGATGAGCAGGGCTTTGCTGAGCTCTTGATGGTTGCTGATATGGCTGTAATCAGAGTTGCTCTCGTTAGCTATGGGAGTCTGCTCAGGCAGCTCATTAGCGTGGCTCAGAGCACTCAGCATCATGATTGTGATGAGTGCTTCGCGCTGGCAGTGGTGTAAAATCATTGTTGTTTAGATCTCAGGGGCTTGAATAAAATTTGCGCGGTACCACAGGCAGGGCAGCGGAACCATCGCTTGAAGATGATATGAATGACTGTGCTCAGGGATGGTAGACCGAACATGAAGCGATGCGCGAAGCGATTGTGTGAGTATTTTCTGCGTGTATAGATGTGCATGTTGCAGACGCTGCATCTAGCACTTGCGTCGATGATGATATCGAGGAAGAAGATGATTGCGAGTGCTCCCATCGCGCTATAGATGATGTAGGCATGCGGTTTGAAATAAATGAGCGTGAGGGCCGCGGCTAAGATGGCGATCTTGGTCAAGAAGACCAATAAGAAAAAGAGTGCGAAGAAGTAGGTTTGCCCTGATTTGCGGTGGCGCAGAGCTTGGTTTTTTTCTTGAGGGCGATTGCTTGCCATATCTGGGGCGCTCTCATTGCGGCGCTGGCGCAGCAATTCGGTAGCAGAAAATGGCTTTTGCTTAGGCCTGCTCTTGCGAATGATTTGGCTTGGCAAAGTGGTAGCAAGGGGCCGCCGTTGATCAGTTATATGAACGCTGGTTTTGCTGGCTTTGCTTTCATTGAAATTGATATGATAGCCCTGCTGCTCAAGGTTCTTCCGGACAAAAAACTGGAGTTGAGTGAGTTTTTCCTTGCTCAGGCTGATACGGCGCTCAGGGAAGTAGTTCCATGAGCTCTCTAAGTCAGCCCAGATGCTCTCGATGTGTTGCTCGGCGAGCTGGGCGTCATTGCTGATACCCACGGTCTGCAGCGCTTGCTGCAGGCGTGGGTCCATTTCAGCGAAAATACTTTTACTCATGTGCTTTTTGCGGAAGCTATGTTTAGTTAGTTGAGTGCTTCAAGCATGGTCTTAAGTTGACCTTGCTTGACAATCCACTCCTCAAGTCGTGCGCGTTCTTGTTCTACAACGATTGCTGGTGCACGGTCAACAAATCCACTGTTGCCAAGTTTGGCTTGGCTCTTGCTGATTTCTTCGCTCATCTTATTGAGCTCGCGGCTGATGCGGTTGCGCTCTGCCTCAACATCGACGAGCCCGTCGAGGGGGAGGAAGAGCTCACCCCAAGCGCTCAACGCAGTTGGTGTGCCTTTAGCTGGCTCATAGTTAGCATCAGCGCTAGCTGATGTGGCACCTGCAAGCAGAGCAAAGCGGCTGAGCATATCATCACTGAGCTCACAGCTAGGCTTGAAGACGAAGCTGACCTTGCGGTTGGTTGCGAGGTTGTATTCAGCCTTGAGGTTGCGAGCGCGGTTGGCTGTCTCATAGAGGGCTGCGGCCTTTGTTTGAGCCGCGCTAATAGCGCTCTGATCCATCTCTGTGAGCAGGCTGCTTGCGAGGGGCAGGGGGCTGAGCATGAGGGGTGTGCTTCCATGCTGCGCTGCAAATCCAAGGCTCTGCCAGAGCTCCTCGGTGATGTGGGGCATGAGGGGGGCGAGTAGTGCTAGATAGTGCTCCAGCACGGTGTCCATGGTGATGAGGGTTGCTTTCTTTTGAGCAGCGAGATTCTCATCGCGCAGGTCGTTTTTGACCGCCTCAAGGAAGAGGGAGCAATACTCATTCCAGAAGAAGCTATAGAGGGCTTGCGTGTAACTGTTAAACTCGTACTTGGCGAGGCTGTCGCTCACCTGCAGGTGTAGTTTTTGGAGCTTGGCGAGCACATCAATGTGCACCGCGCTAAACTGAGGCTCGATGTTTGCTGCTGCTTCACCTTGCATCATGCGGAAGCGTGCGGCGTTGTAGAGCTTGTTGGCGAAGTTCTTGCCCTCTTCAATTTGTTTCTCGTCGAACTTGATGTCTGTGCCAGCGGGTGCGATGCGCATGAGGCCAAAGCGGAGTCCATCGGCGCCATACTTGGCGATGAGGTCAAGCGGGTCTGGGCTGTTGCCGAGGCTTTTGCTCATCTTGCGGCCTTGGAGGTCTCGCACGATGGAGGTGAAGAAGACGTTGGCAAAGGGCTTTTCACCTGCAAAGCGGTAGCCAGCCATAATCATGCGAGCGACCCAGAAGAAGATGATGTCAGGACCTGTAACGAGGTCGCTGGTGGGGTAGAACTTGCTACGGCACTCATCATCCATGGTGGCAAAGGGCCAAATCCAGCTGGAGAACCAAGTGTCGAGAGCGTCCTCATCCTGCACCCAGTTCTCAGGGTCAGAGGGGGGCTCTACGCCAACGTAGAGGTCGCCAGCGCTTGCGTTGCTGGAATCGAGGGTGGCCGCTTCTTGAAGCTCAGCAGCTTTGTCTTTGCGGTACCAGACGGGGATGCGATGACCCCACCAGAGCTGGCGGCTGATGCACCAGTCTTGGATGCCATTCATCCAGTGGGCATAGGTCTTTGCCCAGCGTGCGGGGCGGAAGGTGATGTCACCATTGGCAACTGCTTGTTTTGCTTCCTCGACGCAGGGGTATTTGAGGAACCACTGCATGCTCAGCCTTGGTTCGATGGGTACTTGGGAGCGTTCGCTGATGCCGACGTTGTTTTCATACTCTTCGACCTTCTCAATGAGGCCCTTGGAATCAAGGATTTCGACAGATTTGTCGCGTGCTGCAAAGCGTTCCATTCCGTGGAGCTCAGGCATGCTGGGGCAGTCGATGTGACCGTTAGAATCGATGACTGTGATGATTTCGAGCTTGTTCTTTGTCCCAATCTCAAAGTCGGCGCGGTCATGGGCTGGGGTAATCTTGAGAGCCCCTGTACCAAAGTCAATCTCGACATGCTCATCAGCGATGATGGGGATGGGCGCCTCGCAGAGAGGGCGGATGACGGTCTTGCTAATGAGGTGAGCAAAGCGTGGGTCAGCAGGGTTTACCGCGACGGCGACGTCGGCCATGATGGTCTCAGGGCGTGTGGTAGCAACGAGCAGTTGGCCGCTGCCATCGCTGAGTTGGTAGCGGATGGTGTAGAGCTTGCTCTTGGATGGGGTCATGATGACCTCCTCATCAGAGAGGGCGGTGTGCAGGACGGGATCCCAGTTCACCATGCGCAGGCCGCGATAGATAAGACCCTCCTCAAAAAGCTGTGCAAATGTGCGTGCTACCTCAGGAGCAAAAACCTCATCCATGGTAAAGCGCTCACGATCCCAGTCGCAGGAGCAGCCGAGGCGCTTGAGCTGCTTGATGATGATGCCACCGTGCTTTTCCTTCCAATCCCAGACCATCTGGATGAAGTCCTCACGGCCTACATCGTGGCGCGTCTGTGGGGGGCTGAGCTTGCTGAGTTCCTTCTCTACGCGGGCTTGGGTGGCGATGCCTGCATGGTCGGTGCCAGGCAGCCAGAGAACTTCCTTGCCCTCTTGGCGTGCGCGTCGTGCGAGGATGTCTTGAATGCCGTTGTTGAGCACGTGCCCCATATGGAGGACACCTGTGACATTTGGTGGTGGGATGACGATGCTGTAGGCTTGCTTGTCGGATTGTGGGTCTGCGTGGAAGCAATCGGTATTAAGCCACGTTTGCTGCCATTTTTCTTCAACGAAGCTAGGTTCGTATGCCTTGGGTAGTTCTGTCATCGCTATGGATTTTATCAAACCCCCCCCTCAAACGCAAGCCATTTATCCATCATCCAAAGCCTAAAAAAGCTGCATGTACAAACATGCAGCTTTTGAGATTATCTGGTGAAGATGAGTCTTTAGTAGACGTCTTTCTGATAGCGCTTGTTTGCCTTCATATCAGCGAGGTAGGTGAGAGCCTGCTTTTCGTCGAGATTGCCATGCTTAGCGATGAGTGCGAGGAGTGTTCTCTCCACGTCTTTTGCCATGCGGTTAGCATCGCCGCACATGTAGAATGCAGCGCCCTTTTCGAGCCAGACCCAGACTTCTTCGCCTGCTTGCTCTAAGAGTGTTTGAACGTAGATTTTGTACCCTTGATCGCGGCTCCAAGCCACGTCGTACTTCATGAATCCTTGCTTGACTAGATCGTTGATTTCATCCTCGTAGCAGCCGTCAGTCGCAGCATAGGGGTTGCCAAAGAAGAACCACATACCACCCGTTGCTCTGTCGGCAATACGCTGCTGCCAGAAGGCGCGGAAGGGTGCAATACCAGTGCCAGGGCCAATCATGATGATAGGCGTGTCACTGCACTCGGGGAGGCGGAAGTTCTTATTGCTGTGGATGAACACCTTCGCTGTGTCACCGGGCTGGAGACGGTCAGACATGAAGGTGGAGCATACGCCCTTGCGGTCGCGACCCTCCATGCTGTAGCGCACAGCGCCTACACAGAGAGAAACCTGGCCTGGGACAGCATCGGGGCTGCTGGCGATGGAGTAGAGACGGGGGGTGAGCTTGCCGAGGATGGTGACAAAGCTTTGAGCATCTGGGAAGCAGGCCTTGGTCTCAGCATTGAGGGCGAGATCGAGTAGATCGTGACCCCAGCTGTAGTCCTTGAGGGCTACCTTGTCTGCGATCATTGCCTCGAGCTTGGTGCTGTTGGCGAATCTATTCCACTTGGTCAGCAAGCCCTTCTTGATGTTGCAGATGTCAAAGTTGTTGATGAGAGCATCGCGCAGGCTGCAGGATGCATCAGTAAAGCAGACGCATTCTGTCGCGTTGAGGCCGAGGGCTTCGATGAGAGCGTCGACGAGGCAGGGACAGTTGCGTGGGATGACAGCGAGGGCATCGCCAGTCACATAGTTGAGACCTGAGCCTTCGAGGCTGAAATCGATGTGAATCGTCTCCTTAGCGCTACCAGCTTTGGTCACGATGCGGACTCCCTGCACAGGGGCGGGGAAGGGGTTTTTCATGTTATAAGCTTCCATGTGTTAGTCGTGTTATTTATTGAAAAGAAGAAAGCCCTGTAAGAGAATGCTTACAGGGCTTGAAAGTGGTGAGTTAGATGCGGATGGCAGCAGAGCTCCATGTGAGACCAGCACCAAATGCGACGAGTAGGATGATGTCACCCTTCTTGACCCTGTCAGAGCGGCGAGCCTCGTCAAAGGCGATAGCCACAGCTGCACCAGAGGTGTTGCCGTATTTTTGCAGATTGATGAAAACCTTCTCCGGGGGAATGCCAAGACGCTGAGTGACCGCATTGATGATGCGCAGATTAGCTTGGTGAGGGACAACCAGAGCGATGTCATCAGCTGTGAGGCCGGTACGCTCCATGAGGGAGAGTGCGGAGTCACGCATATGCTGCACCGCATGGCGGAATACCTCATTACCACGCATGGCGAGGGTGTAGAGCTTCTCGTGGATGTTGACTTCTGTCGTTGGCATGGCTGTGCCACCACCAGGGACGATGAGTAGGTCGGTGAGTTTGCCATCAGAACCGATGTCTGTGGCTAATACGGCAGGATCTTCATCAAGGCCGGTACCTACTTGAAGCACAGCGGCTCCAGAGCCATCACCAAAGAGAACGCAGGTGCTGCGATCCTCCCAGTTGACGATGTGGCTGAGCTTCTCGCTAGCGATGACGAGCACCGTCTTGGCCTGTCCGCAGCCGATGTACTGGACAGCGGTCTTGATGCCGAAAAGGAAGCCTGAGCAAGCAGCAGAGATATCAAAGGCCGCTGCATTAACTGCACCAATCTTAGCCTGCACATAGCAGGATGTGGCTGGGGTGTAGGTATCAGGAGTAATGGTCGCAACAATGATGAGGTCAATATCCTCAGGGGTGATGCCCGCATTTTCGATCGCGGCTTTAGCGGCAGATGTTGCCATGTCACTGGTCGTCTCGTCTGCGGCGGCAATGCGGCGCTCTTCGATGCCTGTACGGGCCAAAATCCACTCGTTGGATGTATTGACCATTTTCTCCAAATCGGAGTTAGTGAGACGGCGTTCGGGGACGTAGGAGCCAGTACCGATGACGGCAACAGGGAGGCGCTTGAAGGGCTGAGTAAGATCGTTCATAGCTGGAGTTTTTAACTAAAAAGCGGCAATATGCAACTGTATAAATGATAGTCTAGCATATTGGTTTGCTAGAGGCGAGCCCAAACTAATGAGAATAGCCTATTTTTGTTTTAGGGTTTCTCTATGTTGCTTGTAGATAGAAGTTTCTTTATTTTGCTGATTCTTAGCCAGATTTCTGGAATTGTTATATCGAGTCAGCTGTTATTATGCCTTGTGTTTAGTTATGACATGAAGAATATTTGCGCAGATGAATAAATGTGATATAAGTTTTGCATGCGAATCACCAAATTTATTTCCGCAGTCATTCTAAGTACCGTCACCTTTGCCCAAGCTGAGGAAATTGGCTGGCGTTACAACCTTCCCGATGCAGGTCTCGTGCCGCACTCCGTAAATTATGAAGGGCTAAGCCGAGCCTCCGCTACAGATGGTAACTCCAAGTTCGGAATCCAAGAGTTTGGAGTCGCTCTCCCCCTCTCTGACCCAACCCGTAGCGGCTATGGTCACAAGTGCATGCTTAGCGCGGAGCTTGACCTTGGCTACGCTCACGTGAGCAGCTCTGGCGAGATGAGCCTGCCCGAGAGCAGCCTCTACAGCATAACACTGCCCGTCGCCTTGCTCATGACTCGCGATAATGGCAATCGCTTCATGTTCGCCGTCGCACCATCAATCGACTCTGATGTAGGTGAAGCCGCAGGTTCAATGACTATAGGCATGCTCGCTTCATACACTGTTGAGCGCAGCAATGATTTTAGTTACAATATAGGTCTGGCCTACTCACCAGCCTTCAGTGAGTCTGGATTCGTCCCTATGGTTGGCTTTAACTGGACAATCAATGAGCGATGGGACCTCAACCTTGAGCGCGCAAGCCTCGAGCTCATGTACAAGGTTAATGAGTCATTCCAACTGGGACCAATCGCTCGATTCGACAGCAATGCATGGATTATCCACGCGGATGAAGGTCGCCGCAGGCTGCGCACACGTAGCTTTATCCTCGCCGTACAGGGTGAATATAAACTAGCAAAACGTGGCAATCGCCAGCCCATCATCACAGCCGCCCTCGGCTCTAGCGTCTATAATCGCGTTGACCTCCTCAAGTGCAACAGCGATCAAACAAGCACCATGCGCAATCACTACGATCCTGCGCTCTACGTCTCCATCGGTCTCGACTGGGCATTCTAAGCTATACTCATTAGCTCTGGAAGCCGCCACATTATGTTTGCCAGCTTCCAGAGCCTGTGTTAATATAAGCTCGTGAATAACTACGACTCATCTAACACGCCCGTCAACGCACGCTATCTCGCATGGAACTGTCTGCAACGTTGGGGCAGGGGAAACGTATTTGCGGAGTCCCTGATCGATCAGGCCGCCCGCCAGCACAAACTCAGCCCCGCTGACCGCGCCCTCCTCCAGTCCATCCTCTATGGCACCCTGCGCCAAAAGAGCTGGTTAGAAGAAATCTGCTACACCCTGCGCCCTGAACACATCGAGGACGAGCTCTTCAGCCTCCTGCTCACCGCCCTTTGCCAGCTCTTTGTCCTTAACCTCGCAGAGTACGCTGTTGTTAACGAGAGCGTCAACATGGCACCCCAGCGTGCACGTGGACTCGTCAACGGCATCCTGCGCTCCGCACTGCGCAACAAAGAAGCCATCCTCGCCCAGCGCGAAACCCTCCCCCTGCATATCCGCTACTCTACACCTGAGTGGCTGGTGAAGCGCTGGGTAGCCGAGTTTGGCGCAGAAGACACCGAGAGCACACTGCGCTGGAATCTTAGCACTCCTCCGCTCTACGCCCGAGTCAACCCCCTCAATCCCCCCCCTGCTATTCCCCGCGAGTGGGAAGAACTCACCGAGCTCCCCGGCTGGTACCTCGTTAAAGGCGGCCTGCCTAGCGACATCCTCATGGCAGGGCAAATCTACATCACCGACCCCTCTACACGCCACTCCGTGCGCCTGCTAGACCCCAAGCCCGGTGAGAAAGTACTCGACGCCTGCGCTGCCCCCGGCGGCAAAGCCATCGCTATTGTAGGAGCCACACAAGGCCAAGTCAAACTTCTTGCAACCGACGTCCAAGCACACCGCCTTAGCCCCCTGCGTGAGAACCTCATGAGAGCAGGAGCCAAAGATGTGCACGTCGCTACCCAAGACTGGACACGCGCATGCCCCGAAGAATGGTTGGGCAGCTTTGATGCTATCCTCCTTGACCTGCCTTGCTCCAACTCTGGCGTTCTCCAACGCCGCGTTGATGCCCGCTGGAGAATCAAGCCAGAAGAGCTCGAACGCCTCGCTGACCTGCAACTGCTCATCACCCAGCAAGCCGCAGCAGCCCTGCGTCCAGGCGGCCGCCTCGTCTACTCAACCTGCTCCATCGACCGCGCTGAGAATCAAGACAATATTGCACGATTCCTCAAGAAAAACCCTGAGTTCACCCTCGTTGAAGACCACCTTTCCTTACCTCACCGAGAAAAGTCAGATGGCACCTACGCCGCCCTCCTGCAACGTCAATAAGCAAGGTCAATAAGCAACGCGGTAAAGTAAGACAGAAAAAGCACTATCATAGCCGCAGAACTATGCTACAATACATTTAGAAGAAACGCCCCCCACACGATGAAGCCTAAATCCCTCTACCGCCCCAGCCTGCTAATTGCTGCCATGAGCATCCTTGGCGCCACACTCTGTCTGCCAGATACCGCCATCGCTCAGCAAGCCCCAGCATCCGATAAAAAGGCTAAGCCGCAAGCAAGCGCCCCCCAAGCGCGCCCGACACAGCGCATCGTCAACCGCATCGCTGCCACAGTCAACGGACGTCCCATCACTTCTAGCGAAGTGCGCATACGCCTCATGCCACTGATGCAGCAGCTGCAGGGCAAATACCCACAGCAAGGCCCCGACTTTATCAATGAGCTCATCGATGCGAAAAGCACCGTCATCGATGAGCTCGTTGAGCGAGAGCTTGTCTTGAGTGAGTTTGGCCTCAAAGGGTACCAAATGCCCGAACAGCAAGTGGATGAGGAAATTAACAACCGAGTCCTCATGCGCTTCAACGGCAAGCGCAAGCACCTCATCGATGGCCTGCGCAAGAGTGGTATGAGCTATAGCGATTATCGTCAATCTGTGCGCAAGGAAATCACCGTAGGTGCCATGCGTAGGACACGTTACGATCGCGACCTGCCCCCTACACCCGATGAACTCAAAGCCGAGTACCGCCGTAGCCGTCAAGAATACCGCGACCCTACAATGGACTCCGTGCAATTTGACAAAATCTTCATCCCCGTAGCAACCAGTGACCCCAACGTCAGCCCCGAGGAACAACATGCCCTCGCTGTAGAAGTCGCCAATAAGCTCCACTCCAAGCAAATTAGCTTCTCTGATGCCGCTAAGAAATACTCCTCGGACATGCACGCCAAAGACGGCGGATCCTGGCCCTACGTCAAGCGCCTCGACCTCGCAGTTAACTTTGCAGGCGTTGTCTTCACCGCCAAGCCCGGCACCATCGTAGGCCCCCTCTACGACAGCCACGGCTTCACCATCGTCAAAGTTGTCAACGTCCGGGAAGCAGCAGCACCCTCACTGAGTAAGCCCGAGGTCAAGAAAATGGTTGATGCAGCAGTACGCCGCAACAAGAGCGAAAAACGCTATCGTCAATGGGTCGAGCGCCTGCGTGACAAAGCCATCATCCGCAAATTTATCTAAGACAACGACAGCGCCTCAGCGCCCACTCAAGTCACAAAGCAACTCGCCAGCCCTCCAGCTGAGCGAGTTTTTTGCGCCCACAACCCACGCGAGCCAGAGGCGGCTAAACAGCTAGACTAATAAACTTGCTCCCCCCCCAAAGTTGGAGCATAGTAAAAGCACAAAGCCGCAATAGCAATAGCAGCCACCAACAAGCAGAAACATGAGTATGAACAGCCCCAACCTCACCATTGAGAACCTCCGACTCGCGCTGAGCGCAAACAGCAAAGCCGCCGTCCAACTCTGCGGCTACGCCAGCCGCGCCGCACAAGAGCAGCACCCCTGCGTCGAGAAGCTCTTTAGCGCCTGTAGCCTCGCCCACCGCATCCTCGCAGGCAACCACGCCAAAGCCCTCCAAGAATTTGGAGAAGAACTCCCTCTCGTCAACTTCAGCATAGACATCCAGAGCAGCCAGAGTAATCTCCACGACAGCCTCAGCACCAGCAGCAGCGAGATAGCAGACATCTATCCCAACATGATTCATCAAGCCGAGCTAGACGAGCAAGCACACGCAGCACGCAGCTTTAACTGGAGCCTCATCATCGAGCGTCAGCACATAGCCTACTACAGCCAAGCCATCGAGCACCTAGAGCAGGGCAGCGACTGCCATTTACCACGCCAATACGCCATTTGCCCCATCTGTGGAGACACCCTCAGTGCAGAGCTAGAGCATGAAAGCTGCCCCCTCTGCGGCTGCAGCAGCAATCTATACATCTACATCTAAAGACCGATTTAGAGCTTGAGGAATAAAATTTAAATCACTAAAGCTTATAAACAAGCAGACGAAATTATCCTAGCTACGCAAAATAATTAAGAAAACTGCAATTTTAAGCTTGCAATAGCAAGCCAACAATACTATAATACCCCCGCACGCAGTGCAAAACTAAACGGTGGCTATAGTTCAGTGGTAGAGCCCCTGATTGTGATTCAGGTTGTCGTGGGTTCGAGCCCCACTAGTCACCCTAGTAAAAAAAGAGGAATTCAGATATTAATCTGAGTTCCTCTTTTTGTTTATACATTTAATAGCATCACCTTACGCCGTGATGGATTGTAAGCCCAATTTTCACAAAATTGCCTAATTGAGCACCATCACGCCCCCACAAGGCACTCGCGCACTCGCCAGCACTCGGACTTGCGGAACCACCACCACCTTGCCTTGATAATCAACATCTATAAAAATCAGTCAATGTGGTGGTAGTCAAACCTCTTAGCTAAAAGGTTACAAGGTCAATTATCGAACTAGCATAGAATTATTTTATGAACATTGGTGATTCAAGTGGATATATTTGTTGAATATTCTTTTTACTTCATTCACAATATGGGAATGTTATTTAGAAATATATATAATCATGATCAAGCATCAAATACACAAGATAATGTACATTCTCGCACAGAAGACACCTCCTGACTCCCTCGTGAAATTAATGACGCGTTAGAAATGATTGCTCATACCAATGAGCCACTTGCTCAACGAAGCCATAACACGGGATGGAAATTCTTGCAACAAATTTTCGACTCGCACTATATTCATAACAAAGCCTTTAATGCGGAACGTGACCACACTGATGTCAGTGATAAGGATGATGATGATATTGATTTTAATCGCGATGATCACCAAGGATTTTTGCAAACTGCGAAGCAACGTATTAAGAATGCGCGTCAACGAATGAGTCCAGTGGAATTTCGCTATACAATGAGGCTAAATCCTGTTGAACGATTCAAACGAATCCAATCTGCAAGCGATGACGAGTCCCAGAACTACACTGGTTTTGATTCACTCACTATAAAAAATTCTGATTCTACACCAGAACCATCAGATAACTCTACAGTTCATAATAATCAAGATAAAATTGAACAAACTAAAAGCTCCCTACCGACTAAACAGGATCACATCCCACCTCAGATCGATCCCCTTCACTATGATAATGACAATAGTAGCGATACAAAAAACACTGATGATAAAATCATTCCGCAGATCTCAGCTACGCCTCCTGCTTTGAGAGAGAAAGCTAATGATAAAGTCATTCCTCAAACCTCAGCTACGCCTCCTACTTGGAGAGAAAAAACTGATGATAAAGTCATTCAGCAGACCTCAGCTACGCCACCATCCTTGAGTAAAAACACGCATCCAGAAGATAAGTCCTTTCTTTCAACAGTCGGGGATGGTGTGAATTATGCTATATCGAGTGCTGCCGATGCAGCTAAATCAAGCGTACAAGCCACAGGTGTATTGGGTGCGTTATACGCATTTAAAGCAGCAGATTCCCTAAAGAGTACAGTTGGATATGCGGGTGGGAGTGATTCGATAAAAGATGGGATTGACACCGTGGGAAATATAGCTGCTGGCACAAGCATATATACTGGACATGTTGCATCACGTGTCATCAATGCGGGTGAAGTAAGCACTCAAGAAGGGCCAGGAGCAGGCTATCGCCAATTAAAAGAAGACCTTACTGGTGATATTCCTAGGCTGCGTACCGAGACCCTCGATTGGGTGAAAACGAATAAGGATACCATCATGCAGGCGCAAGAAGCATTTGGGGTGAATCTTTTGGGTAAGAAAAACATGAATGATGAAATGTTACTTTCCACAGTCTTGGCAATTAGCGAGGAATTTAATAGAAAAGGAAACCCTGCAAATAGATTGATTGATTGGGCTCAGGATGGTATTGTTTCTTCATATGGTAGGGTTGTGGATATGGGTGACTTAAGCCCAAACATAGGTGCTGGGAATATCAATTTGCCTACGGCGGAGAAGCTAGCCACTCGACTCAATGACTTACCCAATCCTAACCACCCAGATATGAAGGAACTCAAGAGAAAGGTTCTCGGATCAGAGGCAGAGCTTTCGAGATACATATTGACGGCTAAAGGCACTGCCATGGTGGGAGGTGCCATCATGTATCTAATTAAAAAAGACATCAAAAATGATCATTTTTTTGCGGAGTATCAGGCAAATAAAAATGAATTCAATGTTGATAAGATACAAAATTTAGTTGATATTTGGAGAGAAGGTCCAACCCGTATTGATAGAATGAGGGGAAATCAACAAAAAGCCAAGAAAAATAATCAAGCTTACGAACCTATGCCCAAGCATTTCGGATTAAACATCAGTGATAAAAACGCTACAGATATAAAATACATCGTATACCCGAACACAAATGAATACTTCCAGATAGAATAATAAATAAAGCTTAAAAAATCCTACTAAGCTGAAAGTCATTGACTTTTCTCTCTGATCGTTATATATTATAGAAATCGATAGAGGAAAGAGAGAAAGACGGCTGTGAATAAATGGATCATTAAAGTGACATGTTTTTTTGGCGCAAGTAATTTGTTATTTACTTACGTATTCTTTCTTCTATGGATTGCTCATATGATGATTCAGGCTAATTTAGACCCTTTTACAGGTGTGAGTCTGGATCATCTGGACGAAGTACTTAGGTCTAATTTAGAGCATGCGCTTCAGTTTAGCATGTATTTAGCCTTTTTCTTTGCTATGGTATATCCCTTATCAAAAATATCTTGCTGCTTATTCCAGCTATTACCAAAAAGAGAAAAACAGCAGTGCAGAAAAGAATATTTCCAAAAGTGGGTGCCTCGTTTAGGTACAATAGCTTTACGGTCATCAGGGGTATTAATGGCGACTTGGTGGCTAATCCATGTAGCCACTTTGCTGCCATCATATCTTAATTATTTAATTATGCTTATTCTTTCTTGGACTCTCATCCTTTCTGGAATCACTGCTATGATAAGCCTTGCGGCCTATTTGCTCATACGGCTTTACCTCTGGATATTATCAAAAATGGAGCAACAGCAGAGCGAAAAAGAATATTTCCAAAAGTGGGTTTCTCGTTTAGGTGCAATAGCTTTGCGATCATCAGGGGTATTAATGGCGACTTGGTGGCTAAGCTATGTAAGCACTTTACTGCCCGCTGATCTTAGTTATTTAATTGTGGCTATTCTTTTTCTTCCTATCGTAATATCTCTCCACCTTTCTGGAATCATTGCCATGATAAGCCTTGCGGCCTATTTGCTCATGCGGCTTTACGTCTGGGGTTTTGCGCGCATAGAAATGAGCACAGCACATAAACGAAAAGTCAGCTACCTGAACTACACGCTCTACGCCATGGCAAGTGCCTTTCAACTCTATGTCTATTTCTATCACTACCCCACCCTTTAAAAGGAATGCTTCGATGCCTATTTTAAACGAAAGGCAGCACTTTAAGCCATGCTTGGCATCATCATCCCATAGTTGAAAAAATTATCCGCTCAATTTCGCTTGGAGGATTGTTGAGCATGGAGAGGAGGTCACTCATGAGTTTACGGCTGATTCCTATCATTTTTGCGAATGCGGCTGGTGAGTCGAAGATGCCTGTGCCGAGTATGCGTTCAAGCATGAGGGCGTTTACCATGCAGATGGCTTCTGTGCTGTGTGTTTGTTCTTTGGGTAGGACGCGAGATGCGATTTCGTCTCCCATGGTACGTGGGCGTAGTTGACGGTGAGAGCCTTTGCTTCCGTAAGTGATGATAATGGTGCCTACATTCAAAATGCAAGTACAATACTTTAAGCTTTGTCGATTAATGGCATAAGTCACTGATAATACACCTCGCCAGAAGCGGGTTGATACCTTCACGGATCAACCCGACTCTTTGTATCTCCGCTCCATCAACGAAAGAAGATTGACTTCTGCAACCGTCATACGCTACACTGACAATCTGATGGAACGCCTGACCTCGAGCACCATCCCCACCTCAGATACAATAGCCACCGCTACTGTGGTAGATGGCTTTACAACAAAGCAAATTGACCACCTAGGCGTAGAACGGGCATCCACCCAACAATACACACATTTCATTTTTGTAAACCTATGATTAAAAATCCTTGCCTAGATCCACATTATAAATACTTCGGGTTTTATTTATTTAATAATAATGATTTCGATTTTCAAAATTTTATTTCGTTAACTCCTCAATTACCTCAATATGCATTCCAATTAGATGATTCAGCGCTTGTTGTACTTTGGCGCAGTTATGAATTATTAGGAAGCCCAAGGGGATTTCGAGAAGAGATTTGGGGCAATAAAGATGAGCAGGCAGAACCCATGCCTTTGCATCTCCTGTTTGATTATTTTTCGCATCTTGGCTATTTTTGTCCTACTGCTACGCTTATATCGATTGTACCAGATCATCTCCACCGCGTTCATCAGTTATGCGAAGTTCCCGCGATTAATCTTCATGACTTTTCTTCATCGAATATGTCGGCTCAAGGAATGCGCGTATTTATTGATAAAGAACTAAATATTAAGAAAATTTTCCCTCAACATCAAAAAATTGAAGAAATCCAAATCCATAAAAGCACAGTAAATCATTTGCCCTTTAAAGAATATTGTACCGATGGAATTACTCGATTAAGAATACTTTTGTCTTTTATCAATGATGCCCCTAGTTATAGAAGATGGTATCCAGATGTTTACCGTGCGTATCATTTATTCGCATATTGGTACAACGAAATAAACGATTCAAAAACAATAAGATGTGACTGCGAAGATATATCCATGAGAATGAATCGAATGGACTTTCAAGAGTGGTATATTATAGGGGAATGTTGGAAAGCGCTCATTCCTTTAGGGCTTCAGTGCGTCTATATAGAGGATTTAGAATGTTACGCTATTTATGATTATCAGCCTAATAAAGCTCGACGATTTTCCATAGAGAATTTTGATAATATAAAAAAGAAAATGACAATTAGCCAGACTGATAGCAATGGCTCAAATCTTGAACAACTATTATTTAACGCAACATATTGTCTTCACTTTTTTCCAAAATCAGCATCTTCATTTTCATCGTTGTACCTACAAGATGAATCAAATAAATTGATAGGTATCCTTAAAATTAACCAATATCCATATGAAATAGATGATGATGAAGAAAATTAGTAAAAAGCTGCCTAGGGAAGCATACAGGAAAAACACGACGAAGAACCCTTCACCCAAGGTCTAGCTGAAAATCCTTTAGCTGATCCCCCTCTCTGGGCTCCCTTTATTTAGTATTCAGGAATCAAAGCGGTTATTATGCCATTCCAATATTGTTTAACTTAAGAAGAAACTCTTTCCTTCGATTAAAATTCCAGTGCAATAGAGCCTTAGTATACCCAATCTAATTCAATCAATGAACCACCATTTTTCTTAGAGCGACTTCTGGCATACCGCCCCATACTCCGCCTAGCCGATGAAGCCCAACATCGCGAAAGGAAAACGAGGTAACAAATTCAAAATAGACACAGCAAGACCCAAGCAAGCCATAGGCGCCGATGAATGTACCCCCATCAATATCTCAGGCTATGTAGGCAATGACAACTGCGCGTTATCACCAGTTCAATTGACTTGTGATAACGGCTCCGTTTGTATGATGCGGCTTCATATATATATTGTATAGCTATTGTCTATTAACGAAAAAAGAACGCATCCCGGCATGGGGCTGTTCGCCATTATATTAGCTTGTAGCGAGTTAGTAGATTCGTCAAGAGACGCTAGATTGCTTCGCCTTTATATGAATAATAAATTGCTCAAGTGTCATTATTTCATGCTGTCTTTTGGAAGGGTACTTCGAAAGGTTGCTAGCTGGGATAACGAGCTGCACTTGGCTATCCCTCATCTCTTGAAGCTGCGGTGACGAGATGCCTTCTTGGAGGGTGAAGAGATGTTTAGGCGTGATGCGCTGTGCTTCTGTAATTACTTGGCGACACCTATCCTTACAGCATGTCTTAGCGGCAAGCATACTCAGATCTGCTGGGGGGAAGATTTTGTTGTGGTAGGCTTGGCTAGAGGGGAAGAGGAAGTCTGGCTTCTTTCTTCCCTCTGTCATGATTTGCTGCTCAAATTGAAGTTGTTCATCAATGAAGATACTAGCAAGGTGATGCTCTAGAGATGCCCCAGCTCGGGACTTTCTTCGGTTTGAGACGGAGTGTGCCAACTTGATGAACTCATCGACGCTGGCGAAACCCTCGAGGATAGCGGGGAGGGTATACTTCATCTCTAAATGGCGAAATATTGCAAACTCAATTTATCGGCGCTTCAAGAGAATTTTTGATGGGTGCCTGCAGTCGTGCTTGATCTGCGCTATGGAGAGCTGGGAGATGAGGAGGGTAGTGGGGTAGTCGCGGAACCAAGAGCTGGGAATCAGCTTAAGGTCGTTCGATTCTACTTGCGCATGCTGATGTTGTGGCTGGTATTGAACTTGCTGAGGCTCGAGCTCGCAGCCCATCCATTCTTCTAAGAGTTCCTCTTCTTCAATATTTTGAGCGACCCAAACAATGATTTCTTGTTGTGCTCCAGCCCTGCTTGGCGGGGGGCATGCAAAGAGGAAAATTTTCACTTTATTTCAAAAGCCGCTAATGAAAAGTTTTTGAAAAAGAAAGTAAATGGTGCCAGTCAAGATAACTGCTTTATAATATTTCACATGTACTTCAAATTACCTGCAAGACGATTTAGAATAATTTTAACGTACAGACATGCGCTAGCTGTCATTTCCCCTTTTTGTAAAGGTATGCGTAATGTTTCAGTACTTAAATGGTGATAATTTTCATAGCTATATTTCATTATACTTTTTGGAGCCAAAATAAACAGAAGCTCCCCTTCTGGACTCCTATACTTTAAATCAATTATTCCTTCAACTTGTGTGGGTAAAACAACAATGTCACATGCTAAGATGTTTTTATCATTTGAAGCAACAACACGACAATACTGTCTAACAATACCTGATTTTGTCCTTGGGTGTTTAAAATCTCGCTCATATTCACTTTTGAAACAACATACTAATAGATAAGGTGCATCAATTTTGAAATATTCTTTTAATGCATTCCAATTTCCTTGATTAATTTGTTTTAGTTGGTTTTTAGTAGGCGAAGGTATTGGCTCTGACATGGGCTTCGTATCATTCGTTGATTGTGGTGTTTGATTACCATATGTTACACCACTAAAAGAAGATAGGCTTATCGCTACGCCTATTAAAATATTCAATACTAATTTTTTCATATCTCTTTATAGAATCATTCCCTTGATTCTTTTATCTAGTTTACATAGACTCAATTTATAATCAAGCCGTTTTTTGACATGCTGCATATTTTTTGACGAGGGGCTTATAGTAAGGAAGAAATGAAAAAAGAACCCGTCCAAATTTAATTCGGACAGGTTCTTATCTTTATTGAGCATTTGCTTCCAGACTCCATGCAGTAGATCGGGACGTAGTCTAAGCTCGTTTCCATTCCAAACGCAGGTAAACTCTTCAAGGACATAAAGAACTAAGCCATCTTTATCAAGTTCTTTTATGCAATTTAAGCCCCTGTGGTGGTCCTTTGACATATCCACTATCCAAAAGGGGCTCTCCCCATAACCTGCACCTGATTGCTCTAATACTTGTCTTTCCAGCAGAACTATAGTTCCTAAATTAACTGAATCCGTTGTGGAAAGAACTACTTTGCCAACTATCAATCTGGAAGCTTCGTCAATCATTCCCTCTCTCGTGAAATTGGGGATATCTCTCGGCGTATCTTCTTTTGTAGTGTAGGTAAGAGGTATCTCTTTGATGAGGACAACTGGACTATTATTTTTCTGCCAATTAGAGATGAAAATATTGATATTTTGTTGCGACGCATGTTGTCCTGCAATCGCAGGACAAATAAGTCCAATGCCTAGCATTATATTTAATATTAATTTTTTCATATTTCTTTATAGAAACTTTCACTGATTCATTTACCTAGTATACAAAGACTCAATTTATAATCAAGCCGTTTTTTGACATGGCTCATATTTTGTTACGGAACAACTTACGTCCTCTTATTTAAAAATTCAACATAAAAGAGAAGAAAAAAGGTTCAGAGTAAAAACCCCGAACCTTTTTCTTGTTTTTAGCGCTCACTGGTATTTTATTCTCAAAAAATTTGACGTGCGCCCTATAGTATACAGATTCCTCTAAAGTTGATGAAATCTGTATAAAGCAAAAACAAACAAATAGAACATCTATATTATGAGTAATACAACAGACCCATTCGTGCCCGCTTTGAGCAGACATACATTTACAAAAAAACCTAGTGCGGAACAACCCGTATTTTCACATGCGGATAAAGAAGCGTTCACCAAAACTTGGGACGAGTATATTTTGGTAGAAAAAGATATTACTAATGCTCAACTTTTAGTAAGTGCCGATGACAATGCAAGCGCGTATCTTTATGCTTTCCCTGATAAAATCGCAGAAGTTACACCATTGACTGAAGACAAGGACTATGGTGGAGGACAATTTAGACCTTGTGACCCTATTCCAGTTATTGCAGAACTAAAAAGAGGATATTATCGAATTCACATTCAATATGAAAATGTAAATTATCCTGGTACAAACGCGGCTCGACTAGAAGTAAAGCTTAATGACAAACAAGTTGTTATTGGTGATTTGATTGCACATAACTTACTTACTAAAGTTGCAGCAGAAATGTTGACAAACCATTACGTTCCATATAGTTATTCGAAAAAATCAACTGATGAAGTATATGCAGCAATTGGTGGTTGGCTTAACGATAATCACAATAGCGATGACCCAGAAACAGCAGCTAATTACTATCACTCCTGCGCATTACGATTGAGTATTGCTCTTAGTGCGTTTGGTCAGAATTTAGCTGGAGCCACTGGTGCAGATAATATTCTGACAGGTGCTTCAAATATTCTTGGCGGAAACCGACATGTTATTATTAGTTCTAGTAATATGGCAAAACACATAAAATCTGAATATGGTTCTATTGAATACCCAGCTGGTGATTACACTGCCGAAAGTAAAATTGAAGATATGAAAAAAATAAAAATTAACGATATTTATCTTTATTCTGACTCAACCCATTCAGGGCTCTCTACAGGCACCGAAGATTTAGGCAATTACATGTCAGGAGATACATGGTTACTTTACCGTGACGGTTGGGCAAACCCAGAGAATAAATAATGAGTAATTAGAGCTCATTTCAATAGATGCTCGTGCATGTATTTATATACACTCTACACGGGCATCTATTTTTTGGGCTTTAACGTCGCACATAATGTTTGATATTGACGAGTATTTTTTGTTAATACTGAACAAGTTCTTTCCGCGCTACACTCAGCATAAAAATTAGGTTCATTTTTATAGTTTTTTCTTAAATTAAACAAATAGGCTAAGTGACCATTGGGATTTTCCCAATATTTTATAAGGGACGCAGGAACACTTTTTATATCCTCAATTACATTTTCAATAATTACTACATTTCCTGTTTTCCACACGGAATCTTTAGATAAAACAATACGATAATATTTTCTTAAAACACCCCTATCTACGCCAGCGTTATCATGATTTAAATATTCCCACTGCGATTTGAATAAACAGGCTAAAACTACATTATTCGCCTTGCCAATATACTTACCCAATTCGTCAATATCACCGTTTTGAAAAGCCTGCATTTGTTCTTCTGTTGGCTCTGACCAGTTATTAGATTCATCAACCACTGTAGTTTTTGTAGATACAGCAATTGGAGTTGAACGTTTTTTTGATTCTTCCTTGGCTTGGGTTACAGACTCACTATACGCAAAACAACTAAAGGAAACAGCGCACAATGTCACGCTCATGCAGGTTTTTAATATCATCTTATTCAATACTAATTTTTTCATATCTCTTTATATAATCTTCCCTTGATTCATTTACCTAGTATACAAAGAATCAATTTATAATCAAGCCGTTTTTTGAGCCATTACATTATTTTTGACGCTGGCCTTATAGTATGGAAGAAACGAAAAAAGAACCTAAAACTTATTGTGCGCATACAGAGCTTGTCGATATTGCAGCTCTTGTTGAAAACCCTCGCAATCCCAACCGACACCCCGAGAAGCAGATTGCAGCTCTCGCAAAGATTATTCAATATCAGGGCTGGCGCAATCCTATTGTTGTAAGTAAGCGATCGGGCTTTATTGTTAAGGGGCATGGGCGCTTGTTGGCTGCTCGTCTCTTAAAGCTTGAGCAAGTTGCTAGTGATTATCAAGATTATGATAATGAGGCTTCCGAATGGGCGGATATGGTAGCAGATAACCGCATTGCGGAATTGGCAGAGATTGATCAGGATGAGTTATCTTCTATCGTTTCTGAGCTGGATGGGGAGCAAATCGCCCTAGGCGAGCATATACGAAGTTACTTTGAAAATTTAAGAGTGTATTGGAGGGTCTCATAATCCCTTTTCTTTTGTGAATTTAAAGGGATAATACGTTCAAAATCGCATATGGAAGAATAGGCTTGACCTGAATGCTCTAAATTATGTATCTCTTCAAGGTTAAAGAGATAAACAAGATCTATTTTAGGATCCCCTTCTTTTCGATATTTAGATGTAATAGTCTTTGCTCCGTTTTCTACAGCGATATATCGAATAAATTCTTGCCCAGATTTGAATTTAGGGTTTGAGCTTGAGATGACTCGGTAATAATGAACTAAAGTACCATTGAATGAATCTGGTTTCACATCCTCGCCTCTAGTCAAGTATCGAAAGGCGAGTACGACCGTATTAGTAGAGCCTATGTATTTACTCAGCGCTTGTATTTCACCATTTTGGAAGGCTTTCATTTGAGTTGACGTTGGGGCTGCTGGGAAATCTTCCATTTTTTCACCACGATTTGAGGGAATCTGTGTAGCAAACCCACTAAAAGCAGATAGACTCATACCCACGCCTACCATCATTTTCAATACTAATTTTTTCATATTTCTTTATAGAATCATTCCCTTGGTTGTTTATCTATTCTACATAGACTCAATTTATAATCAAGCTGTTTTTTGACATGGCGTATATTTTTTGACGGTGGGCTTATCGTATGGAAGAAATGAAAAAAGAACCTGAAACTTATTGTGCGCATACGGAGCTTGTCGATATGGCCGATTTTGTTGAAAACCCTCGCAATCTCAACCTACCCCCCGGAGAAGAAGATTGCAGTTCACGCAAAGATTATTCAA
>CAMQZC010000023.1 GCA_947039485.1 uncultured Verrucomicrobiales bacterium
CTCTGCAGTCTGTGCTCTAATAGCGGCTGTTGACTTTGCTGAGGGCTGTCCATTCTCGGTGGTCAACCATGCTGCCAGCTCTGCAGTCTGTGCTCTAATAGCGGCTGTTGACTTTGCTGAGGGCTGTCCATTCTCGGTGGTCAACCATGCTGCCAGCTCTGCAGTCTGTGCTCTAATAGCGGCTGTTGACTTTGCTGAGGGCTGTCCATTCGCAGCGCTCAACAATGCCGACCCCTCGCCGATTATCCAGATTTGAGCTCGAGTTTCTGCTGCGTAGTGCAGTTATCGCCCTATCTACAAAAAGAGCGAGACTCTCTCAGTTGCCTGAGAAAGTCTCGCTGTAATGGTTCAGTTGAACTCGGTTTTACGCTTGCGCCTTGAGGGTTGCACCCTCTTTCTGGTCGATTGCTTGCTTAGCAAGATCGAACACAGCTTTAAACCCTTCGGGATTGGAGACTGCTAAGTCTGCAAGAGCCTTGCGGTCAAGCTCGACGTTAGCGGCCTTGAGACCCTCCATAAAGCGGGAGTAGGTCAAGCCGAGGGAACGCGTGGCAGCGGAGATACGAACGATCCAAAGACGACGGAACTGGCCCTTCCTCTTCTTACGGTCGCGATACTCATACTGCCAAGCTTTGTACACCGCATCCTTTGCGTAGCGATAGAGCTTGCTGCGGAAACCGCGGAAGCCCTTTGCGCGACGGAGAATACGCTTGCGGCGCTGGCGTGAAGCCGGCCCATTTGTAGCACGTGCCATAGTAGTTTGTGTTGTATATGTTGAACGAACTGTTCTTCCTCACCTTCTTACAGTCTCGCTCGTTCTAATCCCTGTTCAGGGAAGGCTGTATGAAGGCCGCTCGATTAGCGAGCGGGTTTTGGCGTGGTTGCCGTCTTGTTTCTCGTTATTAGGCGAAGGGTAGATTCTGCTTTACTGCCCATACTTGGGTAGCATGCACCAGAGCTGGACGTCCGAGTGCACGCTTGCGCTTGCTGGACTTCTTCTGGAGGATGTGTCGCTTGCCTTGCTTACGACGCAGAACCTTCCCCGTACCGGTAATCTTGAAACGTTTGGCAACAGCCTTACGTGTTTTGTTGATACCACCTTTTCGGGTCATGGTGAAAGTATTATAAAGTAAATTTATGACTAATCAAGGAAAATATGAAGGATTATGGTTTTTTTTTGCAATGAGACGCAGAAATAGCGCAGGATTGTTCGTCCTGCGCTATTTGTTTCTTGGGTGAAATAGGGCTGTTATTCGAGCTTCTGGAGTCGATAGAGGATATCGGCTGGAAGCTTAGCGCGCTGTTGGGGCTCATCGAGATGGCCTTGATAGATGAGATGGCCCTGTAGGTCATAGGCCTCAAGCTCAAGTTTGTTGCTGGCTCCGCTGATGACGAGGGTGCCTTGATTATCCTTGAACTGCAGGCGTGCGGCTCCCGCAGTTCCGCTCATCCATCCCTCTCGCTTGCTGTGGCTGTCGCGTGCGATATTGCGGATATTTTGCATGTGCTGGATGATGCCTTTGATGTCAGGCTTGTCAGATATATGGTGCAACAATTGCTTGATTTGCGCGCTCTCACTTTGGATTTGATTGATGAGCTCAGCTTGGACAGGGTGGGGGCGCACGACTCGATCAGCTCCGAGAACTTGATTAGGGTTGATGTAGCTAATGTGGCTCTTTGGCGTGGGCTCACGTCTAGCGAGTCTGATAGGGCGATCCCTCTCTTCCTCGTTGCGCTTGATGCGTAGGTGGACAATATCTCCAGGACCGTTTTCTAGGAGGATTTTTGCTAAATCAAGCTTCTTGTAGAGAGGCTTGCCATTGATGCTGAGGATGATGTCACCCTCCATTAATCCTGCGAGCCCCGCTGGGCTGTTGCTTGCTATAGCTTTGATGCGCAGTCCTGCAATCTGGATGTAGGGGGGGGCACTTGCGAGGGGCTCAATGACGATGCCGAGTATGCCACGTGAGCTTTTGATGTGCTGCATTTCGTTGCTTTGTGCAGAGAAGGCTAGCAAAAAACTTAACGCTATGCTTTTGATGAGTAGTTGTTTCATGCTTTCTGACGAGCTTAGAGTACAGACTCTTCGATAGAGACTCGGGTCTTGTTGGGGACGGTGATGATGATGGTGGTATTGTCATTTTTGATGACAAATGAGTCCTCATAGAGTACTTCGTAGCTGCGCTGAGGGCTCTCCCCATGCTTCCATTGGAGGTCTTGTACAGGCTTGCTTTCAATGACGTTACGGCTCACGAGGCTGTTCTCAAAGGCAGCGCTAGTTGTTCCGTCTTTGAATTGGCTCATGCTGATGATGGCTGTGGAGAGGATGCTCACGCAGAGCAGAGCTGCAAGACCTGTGGTCCAGTTTCTGGGGAAGAAGGCGTGGCGGCTCGCTTTCTTTGATCTAGCTTGTTTGATGGCTTGCTGGTTGCGTATTTGTGTCGAAAGACTCATGGTGGCGGGGCTGAAGCGCTTGAGTAGTTGCTCAATCTGGATGGTAGAGCGCACCTCATTACTTGCCGCTGTCATAGCCGCTGCCAAGCGGCTATTGAGCTCTGCTGGTAGGGCTGTCGCAGAGATGTTGCTTGGTGTAATTGCTTCTTCTGGGTCCATGGTGCCTGATCGGTGGTTGTTAAAGTTCAATTGGGTTGTTTTCTAAAAGTTTGCGTAGGGCTTGTAGTCCGTATCTGTAGCGAGAGCTTACTGTGGCGAGTGGTGCACCTAGGATATCCGCGATTTGCTGGAAGGTGCGCTCGCCCCATATCTTGAGGACGATGACCTCGGAGAACTCTGCGGGTATTTGTTTGAGTAGCTTCTCCACTCCGTCGCGCAGGTACTCGTCATCTGCTGCGCAGCTTAGCCAAGGCATTGAGTTATGATCCTCCTCCTCCATGATTGTTTGCAGCTTTTCCTCATAGTTTTTGCGCACGTCGTGATGACGCCCTCGGTCCATGGAGCGGTGACGGATGGCGGTGTAGGCGTAGCTCACCCATTGGGCGGGTTGGCCTCGGAAATCGCCACTCTCCACAGCGCGAACGAGCTGTACAAGAGCCTCCTGGAGAATATCCTCTGCATCTGAGTCGCGCCGGCATTGCTGGCGCGCGTAGAGGAGGAGTTTGGGTCCATTGTCATTGAGCCAAGTGGTCCAATTGATGGGTTCTTGGCCCAAATCATCATGATCCGGAGGGCTTTGCTGGTGGTGGTGGTTCATGCTCTTCATAGCTGAGGCGGTTGTGTGATTGTGTTTTATGTATAATTGATATAAATATATACAATTTATTTCGAGAGAGGGTGATAAAAATAGCCGCCGCTCTCGGTTGAGTGCGGCGGCTATTAGCTAATTGATCGTTTGCGTTTAAGCTTGCTGTTGAGTAGCGGCCTTCTCTGCTTCTTGCTTGAGACGCAGTTTTTCTGGCAGCTTGACGGCAATATGAATATCGCGCAGTTGATTAGGCTCCGCTGCCGCTGGGGATTCGCTCATGAGGTCAGCTCCGCGGTTGTTTTTGGGGAAGGCGATGACTTCACGGATGGACTCACATCCAGCGATGAGCATGACAACTCGGTCGAGACCCAGTGCGAGGCCACCATGTGGAGGGGCTCCAAAGGAGAAGGCGCTCAGGAGGTGACCAAATTGCTCTTCGATTGTGGTATTGTCCAGACCAAGGGCGCGGAATGTTGCATCTTGCAAGTCCTTCTCGTGAATACGGATGGAGCCACCGCCAAGTTCATTACCGTTGAGGATGATGTCATAGGCTTCAGCGCAGATGTCTGTGGAGATGTCGCCTTTGAGGAGCTTCTCGACGTCCTCGGGGACGGGGCGTGTGAATGGGTGATGGACTGCGCAGTAGCGTTCTTCTTCGGCATCCCAGCCAAAGAGGGGGAAGCGGTTGACCCAGAAGAGGTCAACTTCAGTGTTGTCCTTGAGTATCTCCATGAAGGAAGCGCACTCAAGACGCACGCGACCCAAGATAGTGCAAGCCTCTTCCCATGGGCCAGCGGCGAAGAAGATGCAGTCACCAGACTCGATGTCGAGTTTCTCGGTGAGGGCTTGGATTTCTTCATCGCTGAGGCGCTTGGTGATGGGACTCTTCCAGCCGGAGCGGTCGTTGACGTCGCGTACCTTGATGTAGGCGAGGCCTTTGGCACCTGCCTCAACAGCTGTCTTGGTGAGGGAGTCGATTTGACCGACGGTGGGGGAGAAATTCTTAGCGTTGATGGCCTTGACCACTCCACCATTAGCGATGGCGCCAGAGAATACGCGGAAGTCGCTCTTCTCAAAGACATCCGAGCAGTCATTGATTTTGAAACCAAAGCGGCGCTCAGGCTTGTCTGATCCGTATTGCTCCATAGCCTCGTGCCATGTCATGCGGGGGAAGGGCGCGACAACGTCACGGCCTGTGGCTTCTTTGAAGACGCGCTGAAGCAGTTGCTCGATCCAGTTGTAGATGTCCTCAGCGGTGACGAAGGATGCCTCAAGGTCAATCTGAGTGAACTCAGGCTGGCGGTCAGCGCGCAAATCTTCATCGCGGAAGCAGCGGGCAACTTGGAAGTACTTCTCCATACCTGCAACCATGAGGAGCTGCTTGTATTGCTGGGGTGCCTGTGGGAGGGCGTAGAAGCTGCCTGGGGTAAGGCGGCTGGGGACGAGGAAGTCACGTGCGCCCTCGGGTGTGCTCTTGGAGAGGATTGGGGTCTCAATTTCAAGGAAGCCTTGCTCGTCGAGGTAGTCACGCATGGTCTTGGTGATGCGGTGACGCAGAATCATGTTGCGCTGCATGTTGGCGCGGCGCAGATCGAGGTAGCGGTACTTGAGGCGCAGGTCCTCATTGGAGAGGGGGCGGTCGAGTTGGAAGGGGAGGATTGTGGCGGGGTTGAGAATATTGAGCTCTGAGGCTTCAATCTCAATCGCGCCTGTGGCGAGGTCGGCATTGGTCGCGTCAATGTCTGCTGTTTGGAGACGTGCGACAACCTTGCCTTTGATTTGGATGACGGACTCAACACGAAGATCGCCTGCAGTTGCAGCGAGCTCAGCTTTGTTCTCAGGGTGGAAGACGACTTGTGTGATGCCCTCGCGGTCACGCAGGTCGATGAAGATGACACCGCCGTGGTCACGCACTGTGTCCACCCAGCCGGAGAGGGTGACGCTCTGGTCGATGTTTGCGGGGCGGAGTTCGTTGCAGTTGTGGGTACGATAACTGTTCATAAAAATGTGAAAATTTGAGAATGGGGTTTTACGTGCCATATTCTAACCATAAACTCTCAATTGTCAAGTCGATTATAGGATACTCGATTAGATAATAAAGGCAATCCAGAGATAGATTGCGGCGATGAAGATAGTGATTAGCGTCAGGGGAAATGCAATTTTGAAGTACTGGACAAAGCTGATGTTAAGCCCATTCTTCCGCGCGATAGCGAGGGCGACGACATTGGCGCTCGCCCCGATGATGGTGCCATTGCCGCCGAGGCAGGCTCCCAGCGAGAGTGCCCACCACAGTGGCTCAAGGTCGCCATAGCCCATGACGCCCATGTCCTTAATCATAGGTATCATGGTAGCAACAAAGGGGATGTTATCGACAAAGGCGGACATGATAGCGCTCATGAACAAGATGGTTATTGTGGTGGCGCCAGGATCGCCACCAGTGATGGACATAGCTCCACTTGCCATGGCATTGATGGCGCCTGTTGTTTCTAGTCCTCCTACGAGGAGGAAGAGTCCGATGAAGAAGAAGATGGTGGTCCACTCAATTTGAGAGAAGAGCTTCTCGATAAAGAAGTCTTTGTCGAAAACGGTGCTAATCATCAGCAGTGAGGCGGCTCCCATGGCGATGGCTCCATTATCAACAGCCCATTGGGGTATTGATCCGCGGAAGCTAAAGAGAAGTACGGTAAGGGTGAGGGTGAATATGCTCTTTTTGAGAAGCTTGGGGGCGCGGATGAGGGGCGCGAGATTCATATTCAAGATGTGCTCGTTAATTTTGCCTGTTGGGCGGAGCTCCTTGCGGAAGATGCGTAGCATGAGGCAGATGACGATGACGAGGGAGATGGCGCAGGGTAGCCAGAGGTTGATGACGAAGTCGAGGAAGCTCAGCTCAGTCACGGCACTGCCAATCATGATGTTGGGGGGGTCTCCTATCATGGTGACTGTGCCTCCGATGTTGGAGGAGAATATTTGCGCAAGGACAAAGGGGAGGGGGGCGACTCGCAGATTGCGTGCTAGGGCAAAGGTGACGGGTACGGTGAGCATGACGGTGGTTACGTTGTCCAGCAGCATGGAGCAGATGGCGACGAGGATGCTGAGCATGACGAGCAGCATACGCGCGTTGCCTTTGGTCTTTTGCGCAGCCCAGATGGAGAGCCATTTGAAGAGTCCTGTCTTGCCGAGGATGTAGACTTGAATCATCATCCCTACCAGCAGGGCGAGGGTGTTGAAGTCGATAGCCTCAAGCGCCTCTTCTTGGCTCATGATGCCAACCATGAGCATGAGCATGCCGCCAAAGAGGGCGATGATGGTGCGTTGCACGCGCTCAGAGATGATGAGGCCATAGCTGATGAGGAAGATGAGGACTGCTGTCCATAGCGCGTAGTTCATGTGGGGCTGATTGTAACGCGACTCTGATTCTTTTGCAATGCTATTACAAGTTGTTTTTTGTGCGGTGGTATCTTCCGTGCTTTTCTTTTAGATATTTTTGTGCGATAAATAGCCCGATGTTGCCCATTGAGAAGATTCGCCCTGAGATGCTTGCCGCCCTTTCTGCCCCGAGCTGCACAATCTTGCTCTCTGCCCCGACGGGCTCGGGCAAGTCAACACGCGTGCCGGGTATGCTCCATGAGGCTGGCTGGACGAGTCGTGGTACGGTGCTGGTTGTGCAGCCTCGGCGGCTTGCTGCTCGTATGCTTGCGGGCTATGTTGCTCAGTGTTGGCCTTGCGCCTTGGGGCAGGATGTTGGCTATGCGGTGCGCTTTGATAAGCGCAGCTCAGAGGCGACACGCATTCTTTTTGTGACGGATGGTGTGCTGGAGAGGCGCCTGAGTGATGACCCTGAGCTCAAGGGGATATCGGCTATCGTTTTTGATGAGGTGCATGAGCGCAGGCTCTCGGGAGATGTCTGTCTGGCACGTGCGCTGCAGCTCCAGTCTGGGTCACGCCCCGATTTGGGCATTGTGGTGATGTCTGCGACTCTGGAGTTGGACAAGCTGCAGGGCTACTTGCCTCAGGCGCAGTTGCTGCGTGCGCATGGGAGGCTCTATCCTGTCGATATTAGCTACCGCCAGTCTCTGCCGCGTCGCGATCGTTGGGGCGCGGTGAATACGCCTCCCCTCTGGGAGCAGGTGACGGAGGCTGTTAAGTCTCTGGTGGAGGAGGGTGATCAGGGGGATATCCTTGTCTTTCTCCCCGGTGCCTATGAGATAAATCGCGCGCAGGAGATACTTAGTGCTGTGGGCTGGATGAGGGGGCGCGATGTGTTCCCCCTGCATGGTCAGCTTGCGCCTGATGCGCAGCAGGCGGCGGTGGATCAGGGCTTGCATCCACGCGTGATTCTCAGTACAAATATTGCGGAGACGTCGCTGACAATTCAGGGCGTGTCTGCGGTGGTTGACAGTGGCTGTGCCCGTGAGTCGCGCTGGGATCCTGCTCGCGGTATCTCGACGCTGCATGTGCAGCCCATTTCTCAGGCTCAGGCGGAGCAGCGTGCTGGTCGCGCGGGGCGTTTGCGCCCCGGCAAGTGTGTGCGCCTCTGGTCGGAGGCTGAGCATCGCCGTCGCGCTCCATTCCCTGCGCCCGAGGTGCTGAGGGCTGATTTGTCCGCGGCTTTTATGAATTTACTCAGTTGGGGCTGTGTAGGATTGGAGGGCTTGCGCGCCTTTCCATGGCCTGATGCTCCGCTGGAGGCTGAGGCGACGCGCGCTTGGCAGCTGCTCGAAGAGCTCGGTGCTGTGCAGGAGAGTGGGCGATTGACTGATGTGGGTCGTGCCATGATGCGCTACCCCATGCCCCCTGTGCTGGCTCGCCTCATGGTGGCTGGTGTCCGTGAGGGTTGTGAGGCTGAGATGGCTGCCTTAGCGGCCTTGCTGGGAGGTGAGGCTATCGCGATGAAGTCAGGACTGAGCGATAAGTTGCTGGAACCGAGTGATTACAGTGATTTTCAAGCGGAGTGGCGCGCCTTGCAGGCGGCCATCAAGCTCAATTATGAGCCCAAGGCCTGCACGGCTCTGGGTATCATGGGGCGTGCCGCGCGTGAAATTGCGGCGAGCTACCGCCAGCTGCTGCGCCGTCGCGCGGGGCAGCAGCCCGATTTTCATGCGCAGCGCGCGGCTATCCTGCGCGCCCTGCTCCACAGCATGCCTCAGCACCTTGCCGTGCTTAACAGCAGCGCGACCAAGAGCGCAAGACTCAGCGGTAAGCGCGGGGGCAAGGTAGAGGCTAGCTCTGTGGCGTTGAGCTCCTCAAGCGGCATTTTCCTCGCTGCTGAGATTACCGAAATTGGCGGTAAGGCTGTGGAGACTCGTCTTTCTCGCTGCACTGAAATTACGGAGGAGGATCTAGCCGAGCTCGATATCAAGGAGATTGATAGCGCTCTCTATGACCCCAAGCGCAGGCGCGTGATTAACTACCGTCAGCGCGTCTTGGGTGATTTAATGATTTCTGAGACCGAGGCTGGGACACCGGATGCTAGCTGCGCCGCTGAGCTGCTGGCAGAGCAGATTGTCAAAGGCAAGCTCATGCTCAATAGCTGGGATGGTCATGTTGTCCAGTGGATTAACCGTCTGCGCTGCCTGCGTGAGGCGATGCCTGAGCTGGAGATGCCTGAGTTTGCTGAGGAGGATAGGCTGGTAGCCATCACCATGCTCTGTGAGGGCGCATCGAGCTACAAGCAGATTGAGAATCGTGCTCTGCGGCCTATCCTTGCGGACTGGCTGAGCCCTTGGCAGCGCGATTGCCTTAAGAAATATGCGCCCAAGAGTATCAAGCTGAGTAATGGTCGCGAGGTGAAGTTGCTCTACCGCGAGGATGGTACACCTAGCTTTGGACTCAAATGTCAGCTGCTCTTTGGGGTGGATGCGACACCCACGGTGGCTGAGGGACGAGTATCCTGCCTCGTGGAGATACTAGCCCCCAATCAGCGACCCTATCAGGTGACTTGTGATTTGCCCTCCTTCTGGCGCAGTGGTTACAATCAGATGCGCAAGGATCTCGCTGGGAGGTACCCCAAGCACGACTGGAGCGACCGCGGATAAAGGGAGATGGGCTATTGCCCTGTCTGCCCCGTCGGCCTTAGTTGCAGATTTTCTCCCACTCCGCGGCCTTAAAGCCTGGGTAGATGCCCTTGCTGCTCACGAGCAGGGGGCGCTTGACGAGCATGCCATCGCTGGCGAGTAGTTCGAGCTGCTCCTTCTCGCTCATCTCTGGTAGACGCTTGGCGAGTTGCAGCTCACGGTACTTCATGCCGCTGGTGTTGAAAAATTTCTTCAGGGGCAGACCGCTGGCTTGTTGCCATGCGCTGAGCTCATCTGCCGTGGGTGCATCATCAACGATGGCGCGATCGATGAAGTTGATGCCTTGCTCTTGGAGCCACGCGGCGGCTTTCTTGCAGGTACTGCACTTGGCGTATTGGAGGAAGAGGATGTCGCTCATATTATTGTTCTTCTTTGGGGATTAGTTGATTGATGAGTTGGAGTGTCATGCGCATGCTCTCGCTCAGGGCGTTGGGGCAGATGATGCTCATGTCGTCCTTCGGGGTATGCCACCAGTTGCTGCCGACAAAGTGCCCGATGAGGTTGAGACTCAACACTCCTTTATCAAGGTAGGGGCGGTGATCATCTAGGTAGCTGGTTGGTGCCATGGTCCACTGCTCGGGGGAGAATTGTAGTGTGCGGATAGCCTCGGAGTACTCCGTATACATGGACGGGGGGGTGTCCATGCTGGGGGGGGCAATGGGTACATCACGACCACCGACGAGGTCGAGGTTGATCTGCCACTTGGGCAGGCTACCCTCATCATCGCGTCGCTGCGCGTCCCATTTAGAGCCGTAGAGCCCGTCCTCCTCAGTCATGTTCCATGCAAAGGATTCTTCTCCGTCAAGAAAGATGATTTCTACTTGCTCGGCTTGCTGGGGCTTGCGAGTGAGCATGCGGGCAATCTCGAGTAGTGCCGCCGCGGCACTCGCTCCGTCATTAGCTCCGACAAAGTCCTCGCTAACGTTAATCTTGGTGTCGATATGACAGCTCAGCAGCAGGGGACGCAGATGCGTAGCCTCACCCCAAGTGGCGTGCAAGTTTTGCATGGGGATGCCAGCTCCTGTAAAGGCGCGGCGTTGGGTCTTCCAGCCAGCGGCTTGGAGATGCTGCTCAAGGTAGCGTAGCTGAGCCTCGTAGCCTGCGCTGTTGCTGGGGCGTGGACCTAGATCGCAGATGGCAGCACAGTGATTGTAGGCTACTTGTCCCGATGGTTGATCGAGGCTCTCCTCGGATTGAATTTCTTCGAGGGAGAATTGGAGCTTATCTTGCTCCTTGGGCTTATCATCGCAGCTGCAAAGCGCTGCGAGTAGCAGGGTTGCAGTGATGGAGTGCTTCATTAGTCTTGCAGTGAAACACCGAGGATTTGCATGATGCGTGTGAGCTCCTCCTTACCTGCGTAGGGGATCTCAATAGCGCCATTGTTCTTGCCCTTGATGCTGATGTTGACCTTGGTGCCGAGATCTTTGCTCAGATGAGCGCAGGCCTTGGCGTAGTTCTCGGGGAGCTCGACGACTGGCTTGATTGTGCGGACAGGGGGGTAGAGGATGTCGCGGACGATTTGCTCTGTCTGGCGGACGGTGAGCTTGCGTGTTGCTACACGTGTGGCAGTCTTGATTTGCTGCTCCGCATTCTTGAGTTGGAGGAGTACCTTGGAGTGACCGACTGTGATTTCTCCTGCGCTGAGCAGATCTCGTACTTCGGGATTGAGCTCAAGGAGGCGCACCATATTCGCGATGACTGTGCGGCTCTTGCCCACGTGCTTAGCGATGGTGTCTTGCTTGAGTCCAAAGCGCTTTTGGAGCATCTTGTATTGCTCAGCCTCTTCAAGGGGGCTGAGGTTCTCACGCTGGAGATTCTCAATGAGGGTGAGCTCTGCGACCTCAAGGTCGGTGGCTTCGTGAATGACAGCGCGGATTTCCTTCATCCCGAGACTGCGAGCAGCGCGGAGACGCCGCTCACCAGCGATGATTTCATAAGTGCCATCAACAACTCGGACAACAAGGGGCTGGATAAGACCACGCTCCTTGATGGATGATGCGAGCTCGGCTATCTGTTCGGTAGCAAAGTGGCGTCGAGGTTGAAAGGGGGATGGCTTAAGCTCTGCTGTGCTGATAGTGAGCACACGTTCGCCTTTTTGGGGGGCGGTAATAGAGATCTGCTCTGATGAGCTTGCAGCACTTTTCTTCTTGATGAGTGCGCTGAGTCCCTTTCCTAATGCCTGCCTTGCCATATGTGGACGCAGTGTACTAAATTGCTGAGTTTTTTGCAACTAGATTTTTGGATTATTTCCCACAAGCCCTAAGCTGAAAGATTTCTAGCATTTTATTCAGTTTTCGGATGTTTAGCTATCCTTAACTGTATCGACTTGAAAGCAACGCGTATCTGCTCACCCAGCGCTTTAGTCTGCTCATTTCGTGGATCGTTGAGTAGCGTGCAAATGTTCTCATAATAGCTGATGCACAGCGGGAAGTGGATGGATGAACTCGATCTCGTTCTTGCAATGATGATGAGGCAACGTCCCTCTTGATGAGTCCTTTGATGTAGGGATTTCCTGCCAGAGCTGCTGCCAAGCAGGTGATGTCATGTCTGAGGTGACATGAATCTTTGGTGTTGACAGGTTGGCAGCTAGTCGCTAGGATGCTCAATGACATGAGACTTATCCCCACAAGCTATCGTTGCGCAGTGCTCAGCAGCCTGCTTCTTTTGCATTCCTGTGATTCTGAGAAGGAGCAGCAGCCGATAGAAGCCCCAGTAGCCGAGGCTAGTCATCAGGATGCTGCTACGGAGTCAGTCGAGATTGTCGAGATTGATTTGCCACTTGAGGGTGGAGTTGCTGTGGACGCAGTATCCCCTCAGCTAAGTGTGGCTCAGAGGCTACAGCTGAGTCCCGAGTTGCTTGATTACAGCATTCTCGTCTCGCTTGAGTCGCTAGAGGAGATGGCCATGGTGTATGAGAAATCAATTGAGCATAATCAGAAGTCTGTTTTAGCCGCAATGCTCACGACGCCTTTCCGCGTGGATGCGAGTAAGCTGCGATCCGAGGATCAGGCCTTTATTGCTGAGAATAAGACTCTCGTGGATGAGTTTGTTGCAAAAATCATGGCTCTAGAGACGGTGCTGCCTGTGGAGATTGAGGCGATAGAGAAAGATTATAAGTCAAGTCTCGAGAATCTGCGCGCAAAGCATCATGAGGCTAGCTATGAGATTCTCAATCTTGAAGAGACCAATGATCGTATTCTTAAGGCGATGGGTATGGAGAAGAAGGTCGAAGAGTTTCTTGCTGACTACACAGCAAAGGAGGCTCTGAGCCAGCCTGTAATGATGAGCAAGGCTCTGCGCTTCATGGCTCAGGAGCTGCGCAATCTGCGCTCTGCTCAACAGTGATTTTAACCTGCTAATGTCCGCACACTGGCAGGATGAGCAGCAGCCTCGTCGCTCAGTCAAGGACTGGGCGCAGCTGGCTAATACTCGGCTTGATTCGCTACGTGCGGCTCAGGCTGCTGGTGATGATTTGCTTTTTGAGGCGGAGCAGGGCATCGGCCGTAGCCATGGGCAGATTCTCTCGCCAGTCATGGAGAAGAGTCGCGCTCTAGCTCGCCAGCCATGGGGCAAGGCATGGATGCGGCAGCTGGGCTACTCCGAGCAGCAGGGTATGACTCTGGCTCCGGGGCGTAGCCTGCTGAGGCATGGCTGTGTCCTGCACCTAGAGATGGCGCCCGGCTGCATCCGAGCGCTGGTCTCGGCTGATGAGATTGTTGAGCTTAAGCTGGAGCTGGATTTGCCCGATGAGGATTTGATTGCTAGCCTGCGCGAGCGCTGCTCCGCAGAGATTGACTCGTTGGTTGCGCTCTTGGCTGGGCGGATTGATGCCTCGCTGATGGCGCAGCTCTGCGAGCCCGAGGCTGGGTTGCTGCCTCTGCCCCATGAGTGGCAGATGAGCTGTAGTTGCCCTGACTGGACTGAGCCCTGTAGTCATGCTGCTGCGGCTATCTATGCTGCAGGTTGCTTGATTGATACGCAGCCCGAGCAGCTCTTTATGCTGCGTGGACTGAGCCCGATAGACTTTTTGAGCCGACCTGAGGCAGCGGAGTCTGATTTTGATGCGGCGGCTCTCTCTGATACCTTTGGCATTGATTTAGATTGGGATTGATTCGAGTTTTTGGCGGATGCTGGCAGGGTTAACTGCGCTGCATTGTTGCTTTACAAGCATGGATGTTAGTGCTAGCATATCTTCATTATGTTTGACATCCCTATTCGCCCTCGTCGCAATCGCAAATCTGCCTCGATTCGTGCCCTGATGCGCGAGACAACACTCAGCGCATCTCATCTCATCTGCCCGATGTTTGTGCAGGAGGGTGATTCCAATGATCCCATTGAGTCGCTACCCGGCTGTTATCGCTGGAGTATCTCAGGGCTGGTGGATGAGTGCCGCCGTCTGATGAGCTTGGGCGTGAGCTGCGTTGATCTCTTTGCCGTGGTGCCTGATGAGAAGAAGGATGAGCATGGTAGTGAGGCTTGGAATCCCGAGGGTATTGTCCCTCAGGCGATTCGCGCGCTCAAGTCAGCTCTGCCTGAGCTGACAGTGATGACAGATGTTGCTTTGGACCCCTTTAGTACCTATGGTCATGATGGCTTGGTGCTTGAGTACCCCGATGGTTCGATTGAGATTCTCAACGATGAGTCCATTGAGGTGCTTTGCAAGCAGGCCTTGACGCATGCAGAGGCTGGGGCTGATATTATTGCTCCTAGCGATATGATGGATGGCCGCATTGCGGTGCTGCGCGCAGCTCTGGATGCGGAGGGATTTGATGATGTGTCGCTGATGAGTTATACGGCAAAGTACGCCTCTGCTTTTTATGGCCCCTTCCGTGGAGCTTTGGGCTCTGCTCCTAAGTTTGGCGATAAGTGCAGCTATCAGATGGACCCAGCTAATGCTCGTGAGGCACTGCGTGAGGCAGAGCTGGATAGCATGGAGGGGGCTGATTTCTTGATGGTAAAGCCTGCAACGCTTTATCTTGATGTGATTGCGGCTCTGCGTGCTCAGTCCAAGCTGCCCATTGCCGCTTACCATGTGAGTGGTGAGTACCTGATGATTAAATCGGCCGCAGCATCTGGCTGGCTTGATGAGCGCAAGGCGATGTTGGAGGCTCTACTCTGCATTCGTCGTGCAGGGGCTGATATGATTTTGACCTACGCGGCGCCCGACGTGGCCGCATGGCTGCGCGATGAGGCTGGGCAATGAGTTCTTCTCGCAAAGTGCTGGGCGGTCGTCTAGATGGACTGCTGCTGATGCTGCTACTGATGTTGCTCGGTGCAGTGCTGTTCACCTTTGGGGGTGATAAGGGGGAGCTCCAGCAGCTCGGGGCGCTACCTGAGCCAGAGAGCTACGCGCTTGCGCCTCAGCTTGCGCCACGGGTGAGTGATCCCAAGGCTGATGCGCCTCTGCGCTTTGTGATGTATAATGTGCAGAATTATTTTGTGAAGGGGGAGCGTCAACGCTCGCGCTATGTTTGCCGTGCCAAGTCTGTGGCTTCTCGTAACGCGGTGGCCGAGGTGCTGAGCTCGGCTCGTCCCGATGTGGTTGGGCTCATTGAGATAGGCGGCAAGAGGGCGTTGGCGGATTTGCGTCAGCGTCTGGCAACGCTGGGGCTGGATTACCCCTATTACCGCGTGTTGGATAGGCAGGGTGATGATCGTGCGCTAGCTATTCTCTCGAAGTACCCTCTGCTGGCGGATAATTCTAAGGCGCAGTATGGGATTTATGGGCAGAAGCGTCGAAAGCTGCTGCGCGGCATCCTTGATGTTACCATTGGTTTGCCTGATGGGCGTGCTTACCGTGTTGTCGGCGCGCATCTCAAGTCGCAGGTCTCGGATAACAAGGCTGCTTCAGATAGCTTGAGGGGGCAAGAGGCACGCACTTTTGCGATGTATTTGCAGCGCAGCATGCGCGAGCATCCCATGCAGCCTCTGCTGCTCTTTGGTGATTGGAATGACAGCCCGAGTGCTCCGACTTTGGCGGTACTGGGACAGGGGCTCTCAAAGGATGCGGCAATGAGGCGTTTGATTTCCATGGACTCCCGGGGGGAGGAATGGACGCATTATTATCGCCGGGGGCATCGTTATTTGATTTATGATCAGATTTATGTCAACAAAGCGCTCTCAGCTCGCCTAGGCTCTGCTCGGGCTGTGATTGATGTCCCTGTGAGTTCTCAGGCGAGTGATCATCGCGCTGTTTATTGTGAGTTGCTCTGACTACGTGGACTAGGCTTCTTGGTGACAAAACCTGTCTTCCGGATATGGTTAGCCCAGGAACGGAAGCTTCGTTGATGCTGCTGCGCTTGATTTGTATCTCCGAGCTTGGCGTTGTGCTGGGCTATCTTATCAGCTAGGTCGGCCGCCTTCTCATATTGCTTGAGCTTGAGGTGTTGATTGATGGCTCCAGCAGTGGCGATGTTGAGGATGTGCCAGTCGCCATTATTGAGTTTGTCCTTGCTATCTTTGATGTCACGGATGATATCGAGGAAGCACTCAAGCGATGTGCTGTGCTTGCCATAGCGGCTGTTGAGGCGTGCAAAGAGCAGTCGGGTACGGCTGCGCCATTCCTTTTTTAGTCTCTCGTCATTGCACATGAGGCTGCTGTAGTGGAGGGCGTTGCGCTCTGCGGCTGTTTGGTCGCCTCGGCTCAGTGCCCATGACTCTGCGAGTGTGGTGTAGGCGAGGCTGAGTTGCTCGGGGCTGAGTTTTTTATCCTCCTGCTGTCGCAGCAGCTGCTCCATAATGAGGCGCGCATCTTCTTCTCTCCCGATGCGCGTGAGTAGTCCTGCTGCGCGGATGAGGGCTGAGGCCTGCAGCTCCCCTGGGTAGTTGCTGCAATCTCGATAGAGCCCGATGGCTTGCATGATGGAGCTGAGGCTCACGAGCCTCTCCGTGGATAAGCCTGCGTGGAAGTAGGCGAGAGCCTTGGTCTCATCGGAATTGCTGTCTTGGGCAAGTTGCTTGAAGAGCTTGCTCGCCTCGCCAAACTTATGCTTCTCGATGAGCATATTGCCTAGATGCAGGCTGAGGATATCGCTCTGCTCGCGGCTGCTGCACTCGCTGAGACAGCGAGCGGCCTCGATGGTGGGTTTGACGGAATCAGGTAATTCTGCTTGGAAGGCAAGGGGGGCGAGTTTGAGACGCAGGGCGTAGTAGCGCGAGAGTGAATCAGAGCTCCAGCCATGACGATTGATTTTGTTGAGCTCAAGCTGTCGAGTGTAGGCGTCCTTGATGGAGCTATCTAGCTCCATCTCGATGAGATCCATCTCTAGCTCGGGCACGAGGGGGCTATCGGGGTAGCGATGGATGAGCTCAAGCGCATCCTCCTTGGCATTAGCCGGGCGTGGGCTCTGATTGAGGCGGAAGGCCGAGCGGCAGCTGAGTAGCTTGGCGTGCAGGGGGCTTCCTTTTGATTGGGTGATGATGCTCTGGGCGAGTTTGTTATCGCCTCTCCTCAGGCTGCAGAGTAGAAGATTGTGGATGGCTGCATCTTGGAGGGCTCCCTCAGATTGCTGGCTGCAGCGCTCGAAGTAGGAGGCCGCCTTGAGGTAATCACCCTGCTTGGCACAGATGGCACCGTGCAAAAAGAGGGCTAAGGCGCTATCACTCTCGCTGAGTTTGATGTACTGCTCCGCTCCGCTGATGTCACCTTGGTTGAAGAGGCGACGGCTTGTGTCAAGCGCGAGCTCCTTGCTGGCTCTCTCTTGGGGGGCGATGGCCATGGCGGTGTTGCTATGGCTGCGCTCGGAGCGCTCCTCTGGTTCCAGCGAGTGGAGGTAGAGGAGTGCTAGTGCGGCGCGTCTGGGCTTGTTTTGCTGGGAAACTTCGCCCCATTCCTTGAGCTGTTCGATGGCGTAGGCGCTTGTTGGGAAGGCTTGGTGGCAATGCAGGAGGCGCAGAGCCTCATCGATGAGCTTGGAGTCTGGGTAGCTGGAGATAAATTGGAGGAGGGTCTCCTCGCCCTTGCCCTCTGCATTTTCTAAGAGCAGTGGGGAGTCGATGGTCTGGTGGACTTCGCCCATGGCTTTGGCTCGGTCTTGCTCCTTTTGCCATGCGGCGATGTCGTAGTAGAGCTTGGCGGTCTTGAGTCGTAGCAGCTGCTTGAGCTGGTCGGATAGATCACTCTTTGCTAGTTCTGTACTGCGATTGAGGGCAGACTCAAACTTTTGTTCTAGGCGCAGGATATCGATGTCAAAGAGCGGGAGTAGCGCGGATATCTGATCTTGCTTGTTCTCCTTTTTGAGTTGCTCATAGAGACGCCGCGCTAATTCGCCCTCCTTATTTTGCTCAAGCAGGTTCTCGAGCCAGGCCGCTTTGGCGAGGCGCACAATCTCTGGCTGCTTGGACTTGCTGAGCTTGTGTGCTATGAGCTCGAGTGAGAGCTCAGGTGATATGTGGGCGCAGTAGAGTAGCGCTTTGGCTGCTGAGGGGTAGAGCTCGCTGTCTTGAGGTATTTTACCTAGCTCAAAGCTGGCTGCATGGGGCTGATGCTGCTCGATGAGTTGACGCGCTTGCGCATAGCTTGCCTCATCACTCAGCGTCTCTGCGATGCAGGTGGATGCGATGCAGGTGATGCTCAAGAGCAGCTGGTTGAGGGGGGAGCGGCGCATAGCGATTTAGGGCTTGTTCTTGCTGGGGTGCCAGAGGATGTTATTGATGAATCGTTTGCCATTGACGGTGAGAGCGGGGTTCTCACTGCTGTTTTTGAGGCGGTTCATCGTGACGTTTTGTTGGAGTGTGCACACGCTTTTGGTGCTCAATACTCTAGGTCTGCTGCAGGGCTCGCTGCTGGGATGTGCCTCAAGAGGTACGCCCTCAGCGGTGAATACAAACTCAAGTGAGACAGGGGTTGGCTCGTTGGGCTTGCCCTTGTAGAGAAAGGGATGGCGCTCGAGCATATCTACCTTTTGGTAGGGGACGAGGATGCGGTACATGGGCTCGAGTCCTTGGAAGTACTTGCTGATGGAGACTGGCTTGTTGCCGCGGCTCTCCATCAGCAGGCGCTTGGGGTCAAAGCCAATGAGATTCATCCCATTGAAGAAGGAGTGGACGTTGCTCTTGGGCGAGTACTTGGGGTAGTTTTTGTTTGCCATTAGCGCGACCTCAAGGTGGAGGTGGGCGCGGCGGCGGTTGAGTCCTGCGCCGCTATAGCCCATCTCTGCGATGATGCTCTTGGGCGTGACGCGCTCGCCTGCAACGCAGTTGATGCTGCGCAGGTGCGCATAGAGGCTAAAGATGACACCCTCTGGTACGCGGTGCCCGATGACGATGTAGCGACCGTAGTTGCTCCTGCCTGGGTTGGCTGAGACATAGACGACAAGTCCTGGAGCAATGGGATGGATGAGGTCGAGGGGCTCACCTCGCTCATCGCGGTGCATGGGCATCACATCGATGCCCTCGTGCATGCGGCTATACATGATGGAATTATCACTAGCGCGGAAGGCGTTGCGGGTGAATCCGTAGTCGCCACCCTTCCAAGGGCGGCTCTCGACACCCTCAAACTTACGGTCGACATACATGAAGAAGTTCTCGGGGTTTCCGCTAAAGAGCTCCTTATTGCCGGTTGGTAGGCTGTAGCTCAGGTCACGTACTTGTGTGGGTGCAGTTGCTCTAGGGGCAGCATCTGTAGCCTGAGCGGGGATTAGGCTACAGAGGAGCATCAGGGCCGCAGCGCATCGGATAGCGTAGCTGAAGAGGGGCTTCATTGATGTTGTAAGATTTCAGGGATGACGCGACCTTGCATATCACGTTTCTGCTTGGCGGCGTCCTTGAAGGTTGGGAGCGGGCGTGGGTTCTCCTCTAAGTAGCGAGGTATCTCAAGCTCTGGTTTGAGAGGGGGGGTTACCTCGGAGATGCGGCGCAGGTCATAGCCATTGAGCCCACCCCAGATGATGAGCTTGCCATCGTTGATTGCAGATGTAATTGTTTGAGGCTCAAAAGCGAGTCCACCAGCAATAGGCAGAATGAGCTTGCCCCTATTCTGGGCGGTTGTGGTAAAGAGTCTCGTCTGCGCCTCTGGCGAGGCATGGAGCGTGATACCGTAGGAGCCATCAGGGTTGGTAAAGGAGCTGAAACTTGCAAACTGGTTGAGTGTAAGCATGGGAAGGCGGTCATAGTGTTTGCCGTTATACATTGTAACAAAGGCAGAGCCGCCCTCTGCGCCATCAGCCTGAGTGAGGAACATGAGGGTGTAGGGGTCCTCCTTGCAGGAGCTCAGCAAAAGGCTCAGGGAGGCAGCGGCAATGCCGCTGAGGAGTTGAAGGTGTTTCATAAGGGGAGAATGCAATGAGGTATTTCTACTTCATGGTATCATTTTTTGTAGCTGGAATCTAGCCCAAAATGCCGAGACTGTCGGGATTGTTAAGCTGTCCTTACTTCTCTGCAAAAAAAAGGCGGCCCATTACTGGACCGCCTTGCTGTGTTGAATAATAGGCTCTACTTGGCTTAGATCTGCTGCAGGTTGAGGATGCTCTCAATCTCCTCGGGCTCGATGGCATCGAGCTCATCGAGCAGGCTCTGGGCAAAGCTGCCAGGGCGAGAGGTGATGGCAGCGGCGCGCTCACCTGCGATGCCGAGGATGGCGGAGCAGGCGGCGGCGGCCTCAAGTGGGCTCTGGGCGCAGGCGCAACAGGCCGCCGCGAGGGCTCCCATGGCGCAGCCAACACCTGTTACGCGTGTCATGAGGGGGTGCCCATGGGTCAGCGCGTAGCTGTAGACACCATCGCTGATGTAGTCAATTTCACCCGTGAGCAGCACGCAGCAACGTGCACTCCGTGCGAGGCTTTGGGCGGCATGGATGGCCTCATGGCTCTCGGCCTGACTCTCTGGTCCGCGTGCCTGCTGTTCTCTAGCGCTGATGTCATCTGCCATCGCGAGTATCTCAGAGGCGTTGCCGCGGATGAGTGTGGGGCGGTAGCTGAGCAGCTCGCGAGCGAATTGCGTGCGAAATTGCAGCAGTCCGACAGCCACGGGATCAAGCACCCAGGGTATCTTGCATTCCTGTGCTACTTGGACAGCGTGGCGCATAGCGTCAGCTTGCTCGTGACTCAGGGTGCCTAGATTGATGAGTAGTCCACTGGTGCCGGCGCGCAGCATGTCCTCGATTTCCTCACGGTCGACGAGCATGGCTGGCACAGCTCCAATAGCGTAGAGCATGTTGGCCGTCAAGCTCTGTACAACGTTGTTGGTGAGGCTGAGGATGAGGGGGCGTTGCTCGCGGATGCGGCTCAGTACCTCACAGGGGGCTGTGCTGATGTTCATGGATTAGCAGAGGGCTTGGGCTGCGCGGCAGGGGTCGACATCTGCGCAGATGGCTGAGACGACGGCAATGCCAGCTGCAGCGCCTCGGCTGCGGATTTCGCATGCGCGCTCGCCATCAATGCCGCCGATGGCGACCACGGGGAGGCTGGTGAGTGTGCAGAGCTCGCAGAAGAGATCGATGCCAAGGGCTGGCGCGGCATTCATCTTGGAGATGGTGGGAAAGACGGGTCCCATGCCGATGTAGTCGAGCTGCTCCGTGGGCACGGCTAGCATTTGTTCGCGTGTGGAGACTGAGAGACCTATAATCTTCTCAGGCCCGAGGGCTGCGCGCGCCTCGGCGGCAGGGACGTCATTTTGACCGATATGCAGACCATCGGCATCAATCTCAAGGGCTAGCTCAAGGTTGTTGTTGATGATGAGGGGGATGTTTTTCTCTCGCAGCAGGGCTTGGAGGGGCAGGAGCTCGGCTAAGATTTGCTCGCGATTGGGGTTCTCGCTGCGGTACTGGACGATGCTAACGCCACCGGCGATGGCTTCGCGTACGCTTTCGAGGAGTCCGATGCGGCATTTGCTTGCCTCATCGGTGACGAGGTAGAGATGGAGTGTCTGGGGTTTCATGATAAAAAAAGGTCTGTGGAGTAGTAACGGTCAGCGGAGTCGGGGAGGATGACGACGATGAGTTTGCCCGCGTTCTCAGGTCGCTGGGCGACTAGGGTTGCGGCATGCAGGGCGGCTCCTGAGGAGACGCCGCAGAGTACACCCTCGCTCTGGGCGAGTGCGCGACCTGTGGCAAAAGCATCCTCATTGCTCACCCCGATGACTTCATCGTAGGAGCTGGTGTCGAGGGTGGTTGGCACAAAGCCTGCTCCAATACCTTGGATGCGGTGTGGGCCGGGGCTACCACCGCTGAGGATGGGGGAGTCGGCTGGCTCGACGGCGATGACTTGGATATTGGGCTTGAGCTTGCGTAGGGTCGAGCTCAGACCTGAGATGGTGCCACCTGTGCCTACCCCTGCAATGACGATGTCTACGGCTCCCTCGGTGTCTTTCCATACTTCGGGGGCGGTGCTGGTCTCGTGCATGGTGCCGTTGACGGGGCTGGTGAATTGACCGGGTATGAAGGAGCCCTCAATGCTCGCCGCGAGTTCATCAGCGCGAGCGATGGCTCCCTTCATGCCGAGGCTTCCCTCGGTGAGAACGACCTCAGCGCCGTAGGCCTTGAGGATGTTGCGTCGCTCAAGGGTCATGGTCTCGGGCATGGTGAGGATGCAGCGGTAGCCTTTGGATGCAGCGATGGCTGCGAGTCCGATGCCTGTGTTGCCGCTGGTGGGCTCGATGATGGTGGAGCCCTCCTTGAGGATGCCGCGCGCCTCAGCGTCAAAGATGAGGGCCTTGGCGAGGCGATCCTTGACACTGCCAGTGGGGTTGAGGTACTCAAGTTTCCCTGCAATTTTTGCTTGGAGTTTGAGCTTGGCTGTGTAGCTGTTAAGATAGAGGAGGGGGGTGCCGCCGATGAGTTCGCTGATGGATTGATGACTGCTCATATGAGGAGAATTGAAGGTGTCGTGTGTGTACTTGTGTTGATTTTACTAGATTGTGCCGTTACTGACCAGCCTTTATATCCAAGGACTGAAATCAATCCTTGGATATGCTCTTGTACTATTGGGTAGTTGGGAGCTTTGGCTTGCCTTAAACGATCTTTTCTAAGGCCTGTTGGAGGTCCTCGATGATGTCATCGATATGCTCTGTGCCTATAGAAAGGCGGATGGTGTGCTCAGTGATGCCTGTGGCTTGCAACTCCAGCGGACTGAGCTGTGCGTGCGTGGTTGAGGCAGGGTGAATGACGAGGCTCTTGACGTCTGCGACGTTGGCAAGCAGGGAGAAGAGATTGAGACTCTCGCTCAATTTCTGCGCGGCGGCGCCATCTCCCTTGAGCTCGAAGCTAAAGATGCTCCCTGCCCCCTTGGGGTAGTACTGCTTGTAGAGCTCGTGCGTGGGCTGATTTGGCTGGCAGGGGTGGCTCACGGAGCTCACGGCAGGGTGGGCGATGAGGTAGTCAACCACCTTGAGCGCATTCTCCACATGTCGTTCGACACGCAGGGATAGGGTCTCAAGACCTTGCAGCAGTAAAAAGGAGTTGAAGGGGCTCAGCGCCGCGCCTGTGTCGCGCAGCAGCGTGGCGCGGATTTTGGTGATATAGGCAAGGGTGCCGCAGGCCTCCGCAAAGATGAGTCCGTGATAGCTTGCGTTGGGCTTGCTGATGCCGGGGAACTTGGCATTTTGCGTCCAGTCAAACTTGCCAGAATCCACGATGACTCCGCCCATGACGCTGCCGTGACCTCCGATGAACTTAGTGGCGCTGTGGATGACAACATCTGCTCCATGCTCGATGGGGCGGCAGAGGTAGGGGGTGGCAAATGTGCTATCCACGATGAGGGGGATACCGTGGCGGTGGGCTATCTCAGCTACGCCTGCGATGTCGCTCACGTCACTGTGGGGGTTGCCCAGACTTTCGATGTAGATGGCCTTGGTGTTTTCTTGGATGGCATCTTCAAAGTTTGCCAGCTTCTCGCCATGGACAAAGCTTGTGCTAATACCGATCTCCTTGAATGTGTTGGCGAATAGGTTGTGCGTGCCTCCATAGAGGCGATTGTCGGTGACAATATGGTCGCCTGCTGTGGCTATGTTGCGGATGGCGTAGTCGATGGCGGCTGAGCCTGTCGCTACGGCGAGTGCGGCTACGCCTCCTTCCAGTGCAGCCATGCGCTGCTCAAATACATCTGAGGTCGGATTCATGAGGCGGCTATAGATGTTGCCCGGCTCCGTGAGCGCAAAGCGGCCAGCGGCTGTCGCTGCGTCTTTGAAAACGTAGGAGGTGGTGGCGTAGATGGGCACGGCGCGCGCGTCTGTCGTGGGGTCGGCCTCTTCTTGCCCCACGTGAACTTGCTTTGTTTCGAATCGATAGTTCTTTGTCATCACTGTATTCTTTAAACCCTATCGTTATCATAGGAGTTAAGGGATGGTAGCTCAAATAGCTGATCTAGTCAAGTGGTTTTAATTGCATGCATAAAAATACAGAGCATGGGATAGATGGTTGACTTCCTCTCTAGGCTCTGCTAGGATGCTTCCATTGCTGTTGAAAATTTAATTTTGCTCTGCCATGCCTCTCGCCCTCCCCTATAAGTTACCAGCGATGCTGGGCTCACAATACATGCTTTGCTCTGTGTTGGATGAGACGGATGATATGATTACCTATGCTGCGATGCAGAATGATATCCGCCGCGATGTGATTATTGTGTCACTGAGGCTCTCCGCGATGCAGGATGCGGCAAAGGTCGCTCTGTTTTTGGAGACGGCTCGTATGAAGGTGCGCATGTCCTTCAAGGTGCTGGGCGTTGTCTTGGAGCTGCTCTTTATCAATGATGCTTGGCATCTGGTCAATGAGCGTATCAAGGGCGAGCCACTGGATATGATTTTAGACGCAGGTCATTGCTTGCATCCGCTGCGAATGGCTGATTTGCTGCATAGTCTCTGCTATGCTTGCGTGTACCTAGACATTGAGCGTCTGGCTTGCATTCCTTTTGATTTGAGGTGCTGCTACGCGCATTCTGAATCTCTGCGCATGGAGAATCCTGTGATTGCTGGGGAGAGGTCGCGCGATGCGACGGCTTTTTATCTCAAAATGGCCGCAGCTGAGCTGATGCCGCTGCTTGATATGGATGCGTCAACGAGCACAAAACTGCATGATATCATGACGCGCATGGCCTATATGAAGCACTGGGAGACGCTCTCAGCGATGATTTTTGCTGAGGAGCTCTGGCAGCTGCAGGTGGAGTCAGCCCATTAAGCGCGCGCTTGGTAGCCTGCTAGCTTCATGTTGGGGTCAACAGGTGTATCCAAGGGGGAGAACTGCCCATCACGTGCTTTGAGCAGCCCTGCAAAGGCGATCATGGCGGCATTGTCGGTTGTGAGGCTGTTGGGGGGGAGCAGGAGCTCCACTCCGTCATTGGCACAGGCTGTGGCGAGTTGCTCGCGCAGTCCTTGGTTGCAGGAGACACCACCGGATACCGCAAGGAGGCGCAGACCAGTCTCATTGAGGGCTCGACGTGTTTTCTTGATGAGGACGTCGATGATGGCCTGACGGACGCTGGCGCAGAGGTCACAGAGTGTCTGCTCGTCGAGGTTGTTGGGATTGCCGTTCTCCACGAGCTTGGGCAGGAGGTAGAGGACGGAGGTCTTGAGTCCTGAGAAGGAGAAATTGAGGTGCGGCTCATGAATCATGGGTCGCGGGATGTCAAAGCGTTTGGGGTCGCCGCGTTCGGCGAGTTTGTCAATCTCGGGGCCGCCTGGGTAGGGCAGATCGAGCATTTTGGCGACCTTGTCAAAGGCCTCGCCTGCGGCATCGTCTAGAGAACGTCCCATGAGCGTGTAGTCATCATGATTTTGGACATTGACGATGAGGGAGTGCCCGCCTGAGACGACGAGAGCGAGATGGGGCTCTAGTCCATTGGGGCGGTTGATGAAGGGGGAGAGCATATGCCCCTCCATATGGTTGATGGCGATGAAGGGTTTGCCTGCTGCCAGAGCGAGTGCCTTGGCAGCGGTGTTGCCCACGAGCAGGGCCGCGACGAGGCCGGGCCCTGCTGTGCTGGCAAAGACGTCAACATCATGGATGCTGCGCCCTGCCTCATCCAGTGCCTGCTGCAGCACCTCGGGGAGGGCAACCGAGTGATTGCGTGATGCAAGCTCTGGGATGACTCCTCCGTAGAGGCGGTGTAGCGGGATTTGGGTGGCAATAATAGAGCTCAGTAGGCGTGGCTGGACTTCTCCGGCGACTTCCTCCATGAGGGAGACGGCGGTCTCATCGCAGCTGGACTCAATACCAAGTACTAGCATGTCAAGGGGAGGGGGGATTTAGCTTTCGCTAGGTTTTTTGCGGGAGCGTTTGGCTGCTGCTTTGGCTGGCTTTTCTGCTTTAGCTGGCTTTTCTGCTTTAGCTTTGACTGCTTTAGCTGGCTTTTCTGCTTTGGCTTTGACTGCTTTAGCTGGCTTTTCTGCTTTGGCTTTGACTGCTTTGGCTGGCTTTGCTGCTGCTGCTGAGACGCTCTTCTTTGTGATGATGGGGGATTTTTTGCCCTCGACGACTTCTGCATCAATGATGACGCCTGTGATGCTGTCATCACTGGGGACATCAAACATGACATCGAGCATGAGATTCTCAAGGATGCCGCGCAGGGCGCGGGCTCCTGTGCCTCGCTCGATGGCTTTCTTGGCCATGGCGCGCAGGGCGCAGGGCTTGATCTCAAGCTTGGCACCACTCATCTCAAGCAGCTTGCTGTACTGGCGTACCAGAGCATTGCGGGGCTTGGTGAGCAGCTCGACGAGTTGATCCTCATTGAGGGTTGTCAGTGAGGTGAAGATGGGGAGTCGGCCAACAAGCTCAGGAATCATGCCAAATTGGAATAAATCCTCTGGCAGAGCTTTGGCGAGGACTTCCTCCTCGGTGAATTCCTTGCTGTCGCGGTCTTCTTCCACAGCGGCAAAGCCCATGCTGGATGCACCGAGGCGCTTGCGGATGATGCCCTCGAGTCCGACAAATGCGCCACCGCAGATGAAGAGGATGTTCTCAGTGTTGACACGGATGTACTGCTCGTTGGGGTGCTTGCGTCCGCCCTTGGGGGGGATGTTGCATTCGCTGCCTTCGATGATTTTGAGGAGTGCTTGCTGCACGCCTTCGCCTGAGACGTCGCGGGTGATGCTGACGTTTTGGGTCTTGCGGCCAATTTTGTCGATTTCATCGACATAGATGATACCGCGCTCAGCCTTGGCGACGTTCATGTCAGCGGCTTGGAGGAGGCGCAGGATGATGTTCTCAACGTCCTCACCGACATAACCAGCCTCGGTGAGGGTGGTGGCGTCGACGATGCAGAAGGGCACCTCAAGGATGCGTGCGAGTGTCTTGGCAAGTAGGGTCTTGCCTGTGCCTGTGGAGCCAGCGAGCAGGACGTTGCTCTTTTGAATCTCTACACCATCATCACCCTTTTCCTGACGCAGGCGCAGGTAGTGATTGTAGACGGCGACGCAGAGGTTGCGTTTGGCGCGCTCTTGACCGATGACGTAGTTGTTGAGCCCATCCATCAATAGTGTTGGTGTGAGCAGCTCTTTGAGGTCCTTGGTCTCGACCTCGAGTACGGGGCTATCATCACTATCCTCCTGTGGGAGGATCTCGGGATGGGTGCCCCGGATGATTGTCATGATGCGCTCAGCGGCAATGTCACCAAAGTCGCTGCAGAGCATCTGATAGGTCATCCCCTCAATGCACTGGAAGCAGATAGGACCAGCTTCAGTCTCTACCATGGGGCGTCCCTCGTTGGGCTCGCCACTGCAAACTTTACAGTTGCCTTTACTCATGCGGGTGAGGATTCTGTTTTGTGGGTGAGGATACGGTCGATGAGACCATATGCGAGAGATTCTTCTGCGCTCATGTAGTTGTCGCGATCTTGGTCCTTCTTCACGGAGCTCACGGGCTTGCCTGTGTGCCTGGAGAGGATGCCTGTGAGGCGTGCGTCGAGGCTGAGCATGAACTTAATGGTGCGCTCTACATCGGAGGCTGTGCCACTGGCGCCACCGCGTACTTGGTGGATCATGACGTGGGCGTTTGGCAGGCAGAAGCGCTTGCCCTTTGTGCCTGAGGCAAGGAGGACGGAGGCCATGGATGCTGCGATGCCGATGCAGTATGTGTTAATCTCGCAGGAGATGAACTGCATGGTGTCATAGATGGCAAGACCTGCGGTGACGGAGCCACCGGGGGAGTTGATGTAGATGTGGATGTCCTTCTTTGGGTCGGTCATCTGGAGGAAGAGCAGCTGGGCAATCACGGAGTTGGCCAAGCTATCGTCAATTTCGCTGCCAATGAAGATGACGCGATCGACCATGAGGCGCGAGTAGATGTCGTAGGCGCGCTCGCCTTGGCTTGTCTTCTCGATGACGGTGGGGACAACGTGGTAGTTTTTAGGAGTATCCATAAAATATGAAGCACTGTTGAGGGCTGGCGCGTATTCTAGCATAGTTGACGGCTTCTGAAAAGTACCAATGCTCAATTATGCCACAAAGAAATTGCGCTGACCGCAGTTGCAGTCAGCGCAATGATATTGATATCTAATCTTTTGTTAGCGCATCTCCATGACGGGAACCAAAAGAGGCTCGTCGGGGCCGGTGTAGAGAGAGAGCGGGCGGAAGAGGGTGTTGTCTTCAAGCTGCTCACTAATCTGGGCGACCCAGCCAGCGCAGCGAGCGATGGCAAAGAGTGCGGTAAACATGCGCGAGGGGATGCCTAGGCTGTAGTAGACTGTAGCGGAGTAGAAATCTACATTCGCGTTGAGTCCCTTGCGAGCACGCACCATGCGAGCGATCATGTCGCTCATGCGAATCCACTTGGGCTCACCAATGGTCTGGGTGAGGCGGATGGCGATGCGGCGCAGCTGGGGTGCGCGAGGATCCATCGTCTTGTAAACGCGGTGACCCATGCCAAAGATTTTCTCGCGGTTGGCGAGCTTCTCATTGATGTAGGCTTCGACGTTTTCTTCCTCACCAATCTCTTGGAGCATCTCAATGACGGCCTCGTTAGCGCCACCGTGCAGGGGCCCCTTGAGGGTGCCGATAGCTGCAGTGATGCAGGAGTAGATGTCTGAGAGGGTGGAGGCGGTGACGCGGGCGGAGAATGTAGAGGCATTCATGCCGTGGTCAGCGTGGAGGATGTAGGCGAGATCGAGAATTTTTGCTTCATGCGGATCTGGCTCAGTACCCTTGAGTAACCAGAGGAAGTGGGATGCTTCGTCGAGGTCTGTACGGATGGGGGGCAGGGGGAGCCCCTCGCAGATACGGTAGTAGTAGGCTGCCATCACGGGTAATTTCGCGATGAGACTCAGTCCGATTTCTTTGATTTGACTCGTGTCCTTGGTGCGGTCGTCGTACATACCTAACATGGAGACAGCCGTGCGCAGCGCGCTCATGGGGCGTGCTTTCTTGGTGGCTGACTTGAAGAAATCGAGGATGGGCTGTGGCAGCTCGCGATCATGCCGCAGACGCTGCTCGAGGTTGTCGAGTTCTTCTTTGTTGGGCAGGCGCTTGTTGAGGAGAAGGTAAATTACCTCTGTGTAGCTACAGAGGTCGGCCAAGTCCTCAATCTCATAACCGCAGTAGAGGAGGCGACCCTCGTCACCCCGCACGTCGCTAAGTTGTGTTGTGTTGGCATAGATGCCTTTGAGGCCCTTGATGACCTCGGGTTGATTGGATGGATCTCCGTTCATGTTGTTATCGAGTTGCTCGGTTTTTTGTTGATGCCTCGGGCTTGGGCAGACGCTGCTGCCCGAAGGCAGCATAAGGGTCGGTTATACACCGTACCAGCGGTCCATCAGGGGGCTGAAGGCCTTGATTTCAACGTCTTCACGAGCTTCGAGCCATGTTTTGACACTGTCAAGTTGCTCTTGGTTTGTGGCCTTGGGATCAATTGCGCAGACGGTGATGACGCAGGCGTCCTCGGTGAGGTGGCCTTCGCAGTCGAGGCTCTGAGCTTCGATGCAGTCTTCAATCAGGGAGCGAAGGAACTCTTCGCAGGCTGGGCTTTCTACATCACCTTTGTATTCGAAGGAGAAAGAAAAGCAGAGTTCGGAGAACTCACCAACGCGGTATTTTTTGCGGAGTCGTTTATTCATAGCAGCACTATTCTAGCACGTCTTGTACATGTTGTCAATCCAGAAAAGCCCCCGCCTTGGCGCGGCGAGAACCGTGGTAGATTGCGAGTGCATCATCTCCATCAAGGGGCTTGACGCCTGCCAGTGCGCCTCCTCTCACGCGTATAGCAGCCTCGGCCATGGCGCGCCAGTTGCAGTTCTCAGGGATAGCAAGATCCTCCATGCTCTGGGGGAGCCCGATTTGTCGGTACCAGTTGCGCAGAGCGGCGATACCTGCCTCGATGCAGGATTGTTCATCGCGTGATGCGGTGACGCCCATGACGTTGACTGCCCACTGGGCAAAGATGCCTGGAGATGCCTGCCAGACGGCCTCAATGTAGGTGGGGACGATGACGGCAAGTCCAGCACCGTGGGCGACGCTGTTGTAGACGGCACTCAGCTCATGCTCCAGCCCATGACAGGCCCAGCTCTGCTCTCTGCCGATGCCTAGGATGTTGTTGTGGGCAATTGTGCCTGAGAGGGCGAGTTGTCCCCATGCCTCAACGCTCTGCGGATGGCGCCTCAGGATGAGCGCCTGCTGCATGATGGTGCGCATGCTCGCCTCGCTCAGCGCGTCACTTAGCTCGGTGTTAGGCGTGTTGCTAAAGTATCGCTCCATGACATGGCAGAGCATGTCGCAGGCTCCGTAGGCCATTTGCTCGGGGGGGAGACTGAGGAAGAGCTCGGGGGAGATGATGCTCAGCGCAGGGCGCAGGCGGTTGTCTCCATAGCCGAGTTTGCGGCTCAGCGCGTCGTTGCTGATGACGGTGTTGATGCTATTCTCGCTGCCTGCAGCTGGTAGGGTGAGGATGCAGGCTGTGGGCAGGGGATCGGATGTGAGGGGCAGTTTTTGCGCAAAGATGTCCCAGATGTCTTCCTTATTGCTCGCGCCGATGGCAATGGCCTTGGCTGAGTCGATGACGCTGCCGCCACCTACGGCGAGGATGAGCCCGACTTGCTGGGATTGTGCGAGGGCGATGCCTTTGCGCACGAGTTCTAGCTCGGGGTTGGCTCGCACGCCTGCCAGCTCGCAGTAGTCGACGCCTGCGGCTGTGAGGGAGGCGATGATGGCATCATAGAGCCCGCGGCGCTTGATGCTGCCACCTCCGTAGTGGAGCAGGATGCGTGTTTTGTAGGGGGCGAGGAGTTCCCCGATGCGATGGTATTCACCTTCACCGTAGATGAGGCGCGTCTGGTTTTGATAGTCGAAGTTGAGCATGTCTGTGATTGTTTAGAGGAGGGGGAGGCTGATGCAGTAGCCCTGTGGCTCGCGCTTGAGTTTGGCGCCTAGGATACGACTCAGCGTATGGGCTCGGGGGCTGGGTTTGTCTGTGAGTTTGCCGCTGAGTCGCAGGTCGAGATGACGCTGGCGCAGCAGGGCTTGGACCTTGATGGGGCTTGAGTCAACGATGAGCTCTTGCATGAGTCCCTGCAGGACGCTCTGGTTGCAGATGATGTGGCCGTGCGCGCTGCGCTTGTCAGGCAGTATGGCGAGCTGGGGGAGGCGCTCACTGAGCTTTGCAAGTAGCTCGTGGATGGGGCTGTTGCTGGGCTTATCAAGGGGGTTATCAAGTTGGCTGATGGCGATGCCGCGAGCTCGATTATGCCAGAGGCTGATGATGAGATCGATGATGGCGCCGAGCAGGTAGATGAGGCAGGCGATAGAGAGGATGATGCCGAGGGTGATTTGCCTCCTGAGCTCAGCGTTGGCTTCTTGCTCTGGCTTGTTACTGACAAGGATGCTGATGTTATTATCCACCTTGAGGCTGATGCGCGCTCTGAGGGCAGGGCTTAGCTTGGCAAAGAGGTGGCTCTCTAGTGCTGCTTTGTCGATGAGGAGACCCTCAGCGCTGGGGCCTTGGTCGCTGGGGATGCCGCGCATGTAGATGATGCGCTCATCGACTTGCCATGCGAAGAAATTGCTCGCTTTGCCCATCTGCTTGATGTCTTTGCTCAGGTCGCTGCTGCTGATGGTGTAGATGCTAAAGAGGGGGAGTTGATTGCCTTGTTGCTTGCCGCCCTTGTCGTCGTCTGGGTCAACGAGTGGGGCGCTGGGGCTGCCTGCTTTGCGCCTCGCGCTATCGATGATGAGGCTGTTTTGGCGTAGTTCGTAGGCAAAGTCTGCTTCTTGCTGGTCGAGGACGGGCTCGGGGGCGAAGTATCCTAGCGGACTGAGCATGAAGTAGCCTTGGACAAAGCCGGGCTTTTCACCCTCACGGCGAGGGTAGATGGCGGTGTTGAGATCGGGGATTTGGCTGTACTTAGCCTCTTCTGCTTGGAGGAGCTGGGCTAGTTCTTGCTTGATGGGCTGGCGATTTTCTAGAGCTTCCTTGCTGATGAAGCTCTGCATGGCGCAGTTGTCCATGCGCTCGCCAATACTCTGCATGGAGTAGGCGAGGGTAAGCAGCAGCAGCAGCAAGGAGAGACCTAGATTGAGGAGGGGGCGCTTCATCTGTGTCTCAGGCTAGCACATCGGGGGGGAGACTTCAAGGCTCAATGACTTCATCAACCTCAGGATAGATGCCTTGATTGGGGTGCCCCTCATCATCGACCCAGTAGAGATGCGCCTCAGTGATGCCGTAGGGGGCAGGGGTGCTCAGGCGGCAGTCGGGGGTGTTGGGGAAGCGCACGCGCCTCCAGCTGGCGATGTAGCCGCGGTTTTCTTTCCAACCGGGCAGCCAGACGGCAAGTTGCTGGATGCGCAGGTTGGCACCCAAGGTGGCCGCTGCGAGTGCAGCTTGGCTCTCTGCCTGCTGCATTTGCTCAATGTAGCTATCAAGCTTGCTGTCTGCGACTGCTTGGATGTTGAGCTCTCGTACATCAACGTTTTTGGAGTGGTAGACATGCTCAAGCTGTGGCAGGGGGTTGGTGGCGACGTCAGCCCAGAATGCGAGCTCGTAGGTCTTGCCAATGACGCGCTCCTCGCTGCGCTGCCATGGCCCGGGTTCGAGGCGGATCTCTGCCCCGCAGTGTTTGGCGGAGTCTGAGAGGATTTGCATCAAGGTGCTAATTTTCTCGGAGGGGGTGTAGCTCATGCTCACGGAGAGGCGCGTGCCATCAGGCTTGCTCAAGATGCCATCCTCGCCGCGCTCGCTGTAGCCTGCTTTGGCAAAGGCGGCTCGTGCCTTGCTGGGGTCGTAGGCTCGCCTCGGGACGCTGCCTGCTGGGGGGCTGATGATTCCATATCCATCGCTAAAGCAGCTGAGTCGCTCCTGCTCACCGCGTGAGATGATGTCGAGCCCCTTGTCGATGTCCATGGCATAGATGAGTCCCTCGCGCAGGTGCAGGTCAGGCAGGGTGGCGCAGTTGAGGTAGATGCCGTAGGGGGGGAGGGGGTATTGGGCGGTGAAGCGTCGCTTCTCAATGCGGCCTTCGTGCAGGTCTTTGCTCTGGGTGAGTCGCTGCTGCCATGCCGCTACATTGCGGGTCTGGATGAGGTCGATCTTGCCTTTGCTGAGGAACTCCCATGTCTGAGACTCATCACTCAAGAAGTTGTACTCGATGCGATCAACGTTGGCGCGGTTGCGGTAGTAGGGGGAGTTGATTTCATGCGCCCACCAGTTCTTAACACGGCTCATGCTAATCTTGCGGCCGCGGATGATGTCGCCCTCCTCGACTCGGTATGCTCCTGTGGTGGGGGGGATACGCTGGCTGTAGCGATCGGCATAGTCTGGGCCAAACTCCGCGTAGAAGCTAGGCTCGTCGGCAGAGAGGAGTTCGCTGGCGCGGTAGGCGGCCAGTAGCCCTGTATCGCGCAGGGTGATGGAGAGTGTGTGATTGTCGTAGACGCGGATGGCCTCAATGCGCTGGCGCAGTGCGGGGAGGTAGCTGAGGTTTTGGGAGTAGGGGGAGCTGCGCAGGTAGACGCTCAGCAGGATGTCTTTAGCGCGCACGGGGCGATTGTTGGAGTAGCGCGCGGCAGGGTTGAGGCGCAGGTAGACGGTCTTGCCATCTGGGGCTACAGCCCAGCTCTGGGCGAGCCCTGGGATGATTTTTTTCTCACCCTCCTCACTGGGGTGGATGTGCAGCATCTTAATATCGACCTGCTTGTAAAGTGTGTAGTGGAAGAAGACGTTGTACTCTCCCAAGAATCGAAAATGCGCAGGGAATGGCCCGACATTGACAAGGCTGATGCTTCCGCCCTTGATGGCGGCAGGGTCACCGATTTCCTTGAGCCCCGATCCGTCTTGCCAGTCGAGGTTGCTGGGGATGTCTGAGGGGATGCCCTCGCTGATGCTGATGTCCTCAATCTGTTGCAGGGCTGGCCACATGGCCTCGGGGTAGTCTGCTGCTGCGTAGCTCTGTGCTGCGCTAGAGATGTTTTGTTCTTTGCGCTCGCTCTCTGTACGCATGGCCCAGTAACTTACGGCTGCGAGGATGAGTAGGATGATAGCGATGGCGATGCTGAGGGACTTGCGCATGAGGGCTAGAGAGGGGGGGGTGAAAAACTCCCCAGCAAGAGCGTGCCTTGCTGGGGAGTAAAATCAGGTGTTTAGATGGGGTGTATTAGAACTTGATTGTGCAACCGCCATAGATAGCTGTACCGGGGGCGATGTAGCCAGCGCCGTCCCAGCGGGGGGAGGTGACAAATCTTTGGTCTGTGAGGTTCTCAGCGCGCAGGTGCAGGCTGAGATGCTCGTTGACTTCGTAGTTGGCGTAGGCGCGCAAGCTGTAGTAGTTGTCGAGTCGGCTGCTGTCATAGCCTGTGCGATCAGCTGCGGCGACGGCACCTAAACCAATAGTGAGCTTCTCAATGGGGCTGGTGTGGATGTCAGCAGACCATGTTTGACGAGCTGTATCGGCGATTTGAGTATCATCATCTTTGGGCTGTGTGTAGGTGAAGGAGAGGCTATAGCCAGTCTTCCATGTTTCCTCAATGACGCCACTCATGGCGAGTTCGACACCTTGGCTGAGCAAGTGACCGTCGTTGTTTTGGTACTGCAGGACGCCTTTTTTAGCTGTAGGGCTTGCGATGATGGCATCGGTTTGTTGCAGCCAGAAGTAGGTGGCACTGATGTTGTGGTTATCAGCAATCTTTTGCTCAATACCGAAATCGGCGCTAACTGTGCTTTCTACATCCAGATCAGGGTTGCCCTTGTAGGTAGTCCCCCAAGATGTGTTCTCGGAGTTGCTGCGCTGGAATGATGATGGAGCGAGGTAACCAGAGCCAATTGATGCAAAGACGCGTGTTGTTTCCTCGTTGAAGAGGTAGCTTGATGCGGCGCGGAAGGTGTAGAGTGCATCAAAGGTGTCGCTGTAATCAAGGCGAGCTGCGAGGCTGTTGTTCCAGTTCTTGACAGGCTCGTATTTGTGCTCTGCGTAGAAGCCATAGACATTGTCCTCGAGGTGGCTTTGGTTAGTCTTTGTTTTGCCATCACCAGATTGATAGCGGCTTTGATTCCAAGAGGTGCCAAGCAGAGTTTTGTTCTGCTCATTCCACTTGTAGTTGTTGTTCCACTCGATTTGGATGTCGCGTGTTTGGTTGAAGTAGGTGTCAGAGAGCTTGTTGTTGTCACCGTAGTAACCAAACATCAGGTTGCTATCATAGCAGTCGTTGATTATTGTAGCATGCTTAACAGTGAAGAGGTTGCTACGCATGTTGTAGTTGGTGTCTTCATTGTAGTAACGAGCATCTTGACGCTTGTAGGTAGCAGTGGTCTTGTTGTACTCGTTGGCTTGATAGTCGAGGCGGATGGCTTCATTCCATGCTTGATGGTAGCCAGCCTTGTCATTTTTAGGCTTGGTTCCATCAGCATACTCCATGTCGTTATCAGTCGTGTTGTAGGTTGCGTTGATGAAGTAGGAGAGCTTATCTACCTGACCTTGCGCGGTGAGGCTGCCGAGGTAGCTGCTGAAGCTGCCGTACTCATTAAAGAGTGTGAAGCTAGGCTCGCCTTGACCCTGAGGGGTGTCCATAGCAATGACGCCTGCAACAGCACCACCACCGTGTACTGCGGCTTGTGAGCCTTTGAGTACTTCAAGTTGACCAATCGCAAAGAGGTTGTGACGACCTACGATGTTGGAGGAGAGGTTACCGCCGCCATCTGTGAGGCGCATGCCATCCATGGAGATGAGGGTATAAGAGGACTTGGACATGCCTCGGATGACGGGCTTAGAGCCGTTGCCCTGCTGATAGGCACCACCGCCTGGCAAGATGTAGACGCCAGGTACGCGGGAGAGTGCATCACTAACAGTGAGGACGCCTTCTTTGCGCAGTTCCTTGACGTTGAGGACCGTGACGGAGACACCCGTCTCATTGACTGGGGTTGCAACGCCATTGCTAGCGAGTACGGTGACGGGGGCAAGCTCGGTCTCCATGCTAGCCGACTCTGTTGTCGTGGCTGGAGCTGCTTGTTCTTTCTGAGTCTGCGCGAGGGCGCAGGATCCTGCCATAGCGATGGCAAGCACAATGCGTGTGACACCTGTGAAAGGTGTAGTAGTTTTTTTTGTCATATTGTCTGCCTAGTTGATCGATGTTACGTCGATCGTCTTAAACGAACACTCTGGCTGGTACCCCGACTTATAATTTGCATTAATTACGGTTGCGACACAGTGACGGAATTACACCATCTTACCCATCTATTTCGTGCGGCTCCAACCGCCTCCAGAGAGCTCTCCACGCGCCTATGAAGCTCGTGGTCTGGGTCGAGTTAAACACAGATTTATGGATGATGCAAGAGAAAATAACAAATGCTCCGCGATTTTCAGCTCGGCTGAGACTGCTTAATTCAGCCATTTATGAGTTCTTTCTTGCTGAGGAGGGATGGCATATGTTAGTATTGTTGCGGATTGTAGCTTTTGTTTTCTAAGTATATTCCTATTTTCATTCCCCTTTTTGTATGACCAATCATTCCAGTTTTTTATCTCGTCTTTTTGCCCTGTCGATCTTTGCGGGTACAGTTCAGGCCGCAGTCTCAGCACCTACGACTGCCTCCGTGGTGGATTATGATGCTGCTGCCGTGGCAAAGTATGTTTACAATGCGGATGCGCCCAAGCCATGGGGCACCCTGCCAACCAAGCAGCAAGTGAACTGGCAGCGATTGGAGTACTATGGATTCATTCACTTTGGGCTCAACACCTTTACAGGTCGTGAGTGGGGCTATGGCGATGAGAAAGCTCAGCTTTTTAACCCCAGCCACTTCGATGCCGATAAGGCGATTATGGCTCTCAAGGATGGAGGCATGAAGGGGATGATCTACACGGCAAAGCATCATGATGGATGGTGCGCTTGGCCCAGCAAGATGACGAAGCATAATATCTCAGCCTCTCCTTATAAGAATGGCAAGGGGGATATGGTGGCCGAGTTCTCCAAGGCCTGTGCAGACAATGGGATGCTCTTTGGCACCTATCTCTCCCCTTGGGATCGCAATCACGCCAAGTATGGTCAGAAGGGTTACCTGAGGGCCTACTACGGACAGATTAAGGAGCTTTTGACGAACTACGGCCCTGTCTTTGAGATTTGGTTTGATGGGGCAAATGGTGGCGATGGCTACTATGGCGGCAAGCGTGAGCACCGCAGCATTGGTCATGCTGAGAGCTATTATAATTTTGAGCGTATTGTGAAGATGATTCGTAAGATGCAACCCAATTGCATTGTTTGGGGGGCTGGTACCCACGGGGATGCCCGTTGGGGCGGCAGTGAGAAGGGTCATGTCAATTACCCTCATTGGCCGACGATGAAGTCAGGCGCAGGCGAGAGAAATACGGCACATGGCGATGTGAATGCCTCTCGCTGGGTACCTGCTGAGGGCGATACCCCGATCAATCATGCTGGCTGGTTCTGGCACAAGGGGCAGGAGAATCGTGTGAAGTCACCCGAGGCGCTGCTCAAGGTCTGGTTTGAGAGTGTGGGTCGCGGCGCAAACTTACTGGTGAATGTGGCGCTCAATGACAAGGGTCAGTTTTGCCCTGCGGATATTAATTCTCTCAACGGCTTTAAGGCCCTGCGTGATGATCTTTATGCTAAGGATTACGCGCTTGGCGCAAAGGTGGTTGCCGTTAGTGAATTGCGCAAGGATAAGCCTGCGCTCTTTGGCGCAGAACTGCTCTTTGATGATGAGATTGAGTCCTACTGGAGCACCAATAATGGTACGAAGGAGGGCTTTGTCGAGGCAAAGCTGGCGCAGCCATCCCTCGTGGATGTTGTGCGTATCCGCGAGCAGATTCGCCTTGGGCAGCGCGTGCGCGGCTGGGCCTTTGATATCAAGGTTAATGGCGAGTGGCGCGAGGTGGCCAAGGGTGAGAGTATCGGCAATCAGGTCATGATGCGCTTTGAGAACAAACAGCCCATTACAGATATTCGCCTGCGCATTACCTCAGCTCAGGCTGCACCTACAATCTCTGAGATATCTCTCTTTAAGATGCCTGAGTCGCTGCTTACTCCTGCCATTAGCAAGAATGCTCAGGGTGATGTCGAGCTCAAGAGTAACTCTGCTGCGAGTATCGTTTACACCTTAGATGGCTCTGAGCCTCATGAGAACTCCCCCGTCTACAGCCAGCCCATCAATCTGCCTACAGGTGGTGTTGTCAAGGCTGCTACGATGGCGCGAGGCAAGATGAGTACGGTGGCAAGCATCAGCTATGGTCTGAGCAAGAAGGATTGGAATATTATCGAGCAGCCTAGCACCAATAACGCCCAGAGCGCGATTGATGATAATGCCAAGACTTTCTGGCACACGCACCCAGTATCAGGAGAGCTCAATGCGCCGCAGAGCTTTACGGTGGACATGGGCAAGGCCTATGATGTTACCGGCTTCTCCTACCTGCCTCGTCAGGATGGTACGCTCAATGGCATGACCTCACGCTATATCTTTGAGGTCTCTGAGGATGGAAAGAACTATGTGAAGGTCTCTGAGGGCGAGTTTGGTAATCTGCGAGCTAACCCCATTGAGCAGCAAATTCATTTTGCAGCTCAGAGGGCTCGCTACTTCCGCTTCACAGGCACAGCTGCGCTGGAGAAGAATCACGTATCGGCCTCTGAGATTGGCATCTACGCTCAATAAAAGCTCAATAAAAGCTCTTAGCCGCGCACGAAGTTAATGCTGGTGGTGACGACAGCTGCGATGGCGATGCCCTGCTCCTTGGCTGGGTTAAAGAGCCACTTGCGCATGATCCATTTGCGGGCTGTCTCATCGAGCAGCTCGTGACCGCTGCTGCGGAGGACTTCGACGCGTGTGGGGCTGCCGTCAGCGGAGACACAGATGCGTACGCGCACGCTGCCGCTGGCTTGGCGTGCGAGCATGAGGCTAGGAAAGGGGGGCTCTGGGGCTGAGCGGTAGCTGATGCGCTCGCTCTTGATGATGCCTGAGGAGGATGAGGATGCGATGCGATGCTTATTTGCACGCTTGCTCTGCCTTCTCTGTGCTGAGGCGGCTTTGGGGCGCGCCTTGGCTGTGACTTTGCTGGGTGTTGGCTCTGGCATGTCCATTAGCGCAAGCGTCGGTGTGGGGCTGGGCTCATGCTCGATCTCCATCTCAGGCAGGGCAATCTCCGCCATGGAGTGGATTTGAATGAGGGGAGCCATTCTATGGGCCTTGACTTTCGGTTGGCTCAGGAGCTGCTCAACACTTGGTTGGATGAGTTTCTGCGCAGGGGCGTCCACGGGGATATTCTCCTCTTTGTAGGAGGTTTGCATGCTCATTTGCTGCCCGATTGAGGAGCGAAGCGAGAGATTGCGCCCGATGCTCACGCTAAAGAAGAGCCCAACGCTCAGGGATGCAATGCCGATGATCGCGACAAGGGGGAGGGATCGCCAGGCGATGCGCTCCTGCTCTTGAATGCACCTGATCCGATGTGCCACCAGCCCCATGCGTCTGCGGCTGGGTAGGGGGTATCGAGATCTTGGTGGTGTGCTGGGCATGTGGCTTGTCTATCGGTGCGACGCCGAGGCTAGAAGCTGACTACTCAGTTGGTTTCCCGACTCGATGACTGTTAAGTCAGCACACGGTTGCGGCACAGTGGCGGATTCTAACCGCCTTCCCCATTATTTTGATTGAGTAGTTGTTGGTCACCTGCACATGGCAGATATCCAACGAGCGCATCATGCCATAGAAGGATAGACTTGGCAAGTGCAAAAATTATCAATTGCGTTGCAAGAGACAGCAAAAGCCACCGGCACCAAAGCCATGGGCTGGCAAGAGGCGGTAGGCGGGGAAGCTGCAGAGCGTGGAGCGGAAGGGCTCGAGTAGCTCAATCTCCACGGCTTGCAAGTGGGGGTGACGCTTGAGGAGATAGGCCATGACCTTCTCATTCTCCTCTGTGGTGTAGGTGCAGGTGCTGTAAAGCAGGTGTCCGCCGGGGGCGAGGCAGCTGAGGGCGGCAAGCAGGATGCCCTTTTGGCGCTTGGCATTGCCATTGACCATGGAGGCGCCGAGGCAGCCGGTGTTCTTGATGCCCTTGGCGAGCAAGGATTGACCGCTGCATGGGGCATCCGCAAGGATGAGATCAAAGAGCTCGCCGCTACTGGCCCACTGATCGGGGCGTAGTCCAGTGACCTCGAGACGCGGCAGTCCGCAGAGCTCTACATTCTGCCTCAGGATGCCGCGACGCGCGGCATGCACCTCATTGGCAACATGCTTTTCACTCGCCGCATAGCGGCCGTGCATGAGCATGGTTTTGCCGCCTGGGGCAGCACAGAGATCAAGGCTGCGAGAGGGGGTAGGGACGCAAGAGAGGGGGGCGGACTCCCAGCATGAGGAGAGGTCGAGTAGGTAGTACTTGCCCTCGCGGTAGTCGTCATAGGAGGCTGGCTTGCACCCGGCAATCTCTGGTATAAAAACGCGGGGGGGCAGCCAAGCCCAGTTGGGGTCTGCCTCTGTATTGATGCAGGGGAAGGGGGGCTGATAATCCGCTGCTGCGCGGGGCGAGAGGACGAGAGCGCTGCGTGAGTGCTTGCCTGATTTGAGAGCGGCGAGAAAGCTAGCGGCAGAGTCGCCCTCTAATGCCAGTTGGCGGCAGAGTCTCAGCTCGCCTTTGCTGCATGGCTCACTCATAGTCCCTCAGCGGCTAAGTAATCCAACTTCTCCAAGCCCATGCGTGCAGCTCCAATGAGAGCAGCATCGTCACCCAGCTCCGCGTAGCGGATGGTGAGCATGTCGTAGTGCGTGGAGAATAACTGACTGCGCAGGTGATGCTTGATTGCCTGCATGGGTATCTCGCTGCCACCGGAGAGGTAGCCGCTGATGATAAATGCCTCAGGGTTGAGGATGTAGCAGCAGTTGAGCATGCAGCTCGCAATTTTGCGACCAAGCTCCTCAAGCAGCTTGCGCGCGATGGGGCAGCCTCCCTCGGCCGCCACTTGCAGGGCGGTAGGTGAGCAGTCTTTGTAGCTGATGTTGACTCCTGCTGCGGCGTAGACCATGCGCGCGTCACGAGCAAAGGTATCTGCACCTGCATAATTTTCAAAGGCGCCGCGATTGCTGTAGTGACCAATGCGTCCATCATAGTCAATGCTGCTTTGCCCAACCTCGCCTGCTGCGCCAAAGTGTCCGCGCAGCATTTGCCCATTGGCAATGATACCAGCTCCGACACCTTTGCCCAAATTGATGCAGACGACATTATCCATGCCGCGTGCGGCACCCAGCTGCCATTCCGCGTAGGCGAAGCAGTGAGCATTATTGTCAATAGAGCAGGGCAGACCTGATATCTCAGTCAAGATACGGCGGATAGGGATGTCGTGCCAGCCGGGAGTGCCGCGCAGCGAATGAACGGTGCCTGCATCATGGTCGGCGAATCCAGATAAGCCCATGCCCAAAGCGCGCACGGTGGGGAAGATGGTGATGAGCTCCTGCACTCGTCGCCCAATCTCTGCGATGACCTCGTTGGGGGTAGAGTAGTCAGCCGTCAGCATGGGGTCTCCGCGCATGATGATGTTGCAGCCAATGATGACCGCAAAGTCAATGGAGTCGTTATCTAGGTTGATACCGATGGCTGGAATATTGCTTGTTGGCATGTCTGGGCAAAGGGTAGCACATTTGGGGCTGAGAGGAAAGGCAAAAGCAATTGCTCTATTGTCATATTACTAACCGGCATCAGCCCCGATGATTATGCCACAGCCCATTCTTGGCAGGCTGTGCCTCAGCTGCTAGGATAGGCACGTGAATACAGCGCGTGAGACAGATCCGATAACCAGCTTGCCCTTTTTTGAGGAATGTGTAGCCGCAGGCTTTCCCTCGCCTAGCTCTGGTGACATCAAGCAGAGCCTAGACCTCACCCAGCTTTGCATCAAGCATCCTCAGGCGACCTTCTTTGTGCGCGCTCGAGGTGAGAGTATGATTGGGGCAGGCATCGGCGATGGTGATGTGCTAATCGTTGATCGCGCCTTGCAGGCTCGCAACGGGGATATCATCATCGCCTCCATCCACGGTGAGTTTACGGTTAAACGCCTTGAGATGGGGCAGGGTAGGACACGACTTCTTCCTGAGAATTCAGATTTTGAGCCCATTGAGCTCAGCGCTGAGAGCGAGGCTGAGTTCTTTGGTGTGGTCTCCTCAGTGGTCAAGATTTTACGCCCCTGAGGACTAGACCTATTCTCAGCCAGCTCTGCATCAAGCATCCATAGGCGACCTTTTTTGTGCGCGCTTGAGCTGAGAGCATCATTGGGGCAGGTATCAGCGAGGCTGATGTGCTGGTTGTTGATCACGCCTTGCAGGCTCGCAACGGGGATATCATCATCTAACTCCATCCACGGGGAGTTGATGGTCAAACGCCTTGAGATGGGGCAGGGTCGGACACGACTTCTTCCTGAGAATTCAGATTTTGAGCCCATTGAGCTCAGCGCTGAGAGCGAGGCTGATTTCTTTGCTGTGGTCTCCTCTGTGGTTAAGATTTTACGCCCCTGGGGACTAGCCCTATTATAATTTTACACAAAAAAGCCTTGCAGCGCATGCTGCAAGGCTTTTGAAATTTTGTAGGATTGGTGCTGTGTTTAGCGACCGCGACCACCGCCGTAGCCGCCACCGCCGCCACCGCCGCCGAAGCTGCGTCGTTCGCCACCGCCGCCGCCGCCGCCGAAGCTGCGACGT
>CAMQZC010000024.1 GCA_947039485.1 uncultured Verrucomicrobiales bacterium
ATCTACACGTACTGACACACTCTTTCCCTACACGACGCTCTTCCGATCTGTGCAAAGCACTCTCATAGACAGCCTCTGCGTAGCCGAGGGGGTCAATGACATCAAAGGCCCAGAGCACACCCAGCAAGACAACCATATTCATCAAGAGGATGAGCAGTGAGGAGAAGAATAAGCCATTTTCCATAAGATCAGGCTGCTCACGAGGGATCACCCAGAGGGTCCAATAAATATGATAAACCCACCAGAAGCCAAAACCTGCGTAGAACCATCGCTCGTAACTCTCAAATGGAATCAGCGCGTGCACGAGGCAAAAGAGCAGCATCCAGACCACCATCCAGAGAGGCACAAAGTAGGGCGAGAGAGCAATGAGAAAATTATCCTTATCTGTATCCACATAGCCACCATCGAAACCAAATTTGAAGTCGCTCACCTTGCCCAGACAGAGCCAGACAGTGAGCGCATGAGTAGCCTCGTGACCCAGCACATAAAGGTAAATCATGAGAGGATTGGCGAGACTAGAGAACATCAGGCAGAGGAAGCTAGCAGCACCCAGCAGGGTAAACCAGATAGGCTCTGTGAGAAAAAAGCTCACCCCCACCGTAGCACTATGCGCATGAATCTGCAGCATCAAGGCAAAGACCATGGAGAGCGAGAGAGGCAGCAGCAGCAGGATGGCTATTGAGAGGCGCAGCGCTCGCGCCCAGCCCCTGATAGGCTGCATGCAAAAGTCATCATCTGACCACTCCACAGGCTGAGCAAGATCAAGCTGATGGCGCATCATACCGCGCAACTCACTGTTCTGAAGACAGTCAGAGCGCAGGCTCAAGCGCGTCCATACAGAGAGCGATGGATTGGGCAGGTGCTGCGCCTGCGCAGGATCCTCCACAGGCACTCGCCAATCCCCATGCTCAGGTGTCTTACTGGAGCGACGGGGAGGTCTGAGACTGCTTGGAGGCTGGGTCATAGGCAAGTTATTGAGCGGATCTGATGTCCTGAATAGAGATCGTCACCGATGAGCGACCGCGCCAGATATTGCGATCGATGGTAAAGGCTATATCCCATGGGGGATCAGGCAGATTAAAGCTGCCACCATTAAAGAACATCGCCTCACACTCACTATCCCCCTGACGCAGACTGAGGCGCAGGTGATTGCCCTGCAGGCGGCGTGGGGAGGTGGTGAGCATAACGGCGCGCGTCATAAAGACAGGATGAGGGTTCGCATTGCCAAAGGGCTCAAGTAGCTCGTAGCTATCGAGCAGATCCAGACTCAACTCAGGTATCATCACCTCCGCATCAATATGGAGTACGGGCTTGAGGGCATCCTTTTCACTTGTCTCACGCACATAGCGGCCAAAAGCCTCGCGGAAGGCATCAAGCTGCCCCTCCTCAATAGCGAGCCCTGCGGCCATATCATGACCACCGCCCGAGACAAGCGTATCCTTGCAGGCGCGAATTGCCTGCACGAGGGAGACACCGGGTATGGAGCGCCCAGAGCCCTTTCCCATACCCTTCTCATCAATCGAGATGATAAAGGCGGGTTTGTGGTAGCGGCGCATCATCAACGAAGCTACAATGCCTACCACACCTGGGTGCCAGCGGCGAGAGCCCAGCACGATGACGCTATCCTCATGTGGATTAAAGTTCTGCTCGAGCATAAGGCTGGCCTCCTCGCGGATTTTCTCCTCCTCGCGTTGACGAGCTTGGTTATGCTGCTCAAGACGAGCAGCGAGGGCATGAGCCTGCATCTCATCCTTCACCATGAGCAAATCGAGCGCATCAATGGGGGAGTCCATACGACCAGCCGCATTGAGGCGTGGCCCGAGGCGGAAGGAGACATGACTGGCATTGATGGAGCGCTTCAGACCCACAACATCATTCAGGGCGCGCAGTCCTACATTACCCCCGCGAGCCATCATGCGCAGACCATGGCGCGTGAGCAGGCGATTCTCCTCCACCAGCGGCACAATATCCGCCACCGTCGCTATAGCGACAATATCGAGGTAATCTTTAAGGTCAAAGTCTGGCAGCGGCTGACGCTTGAGCAGCGCATGAGCCAGCTTAAACACGACCCCTGCACTACAAAGATAGACAAGGGGACTATCCTTCTCCATCTTAGCATTAACCACAGCGACCGCTGGGGGGCGACCGTGCACACTGGCCTCGTGATGGTCAAAAATGAGCACATCGATACCACGATTTTGTAAATAAGCCACCTCGTCCATGGAGGAAGTACCGCAATCCACCGTGATAAGCAGATCGGGCTCATCGCCACAGAGCTCAAGCGCATGCGCTATCCCCTCCTGACTCAGGCCGTAGCCCTCCTTTGTGCGAACGGGTATAAAATAGTTGACCCTCAGGCCATAAGCTGTAAGGACAGCATAGAGCAAAGCCACGGAGCTCACCCCATCCACATCATAATCTCCATAGATACAGACATGCTGCCCGAGTGATGCCGCTTGCAAGATGCGATCAACGGCCACATCCATCTCTTGCAATGCAAAGGGATCACCCAAATCGGCTAGCCGCGGTCGCAAATACCTCTCGGCATGCTCGCGTCCAGAAATGCCTCTTTGTGCCAGGAGACGCCGCACCAAAAGGGGAAGCGTCTTATTTAATTCATCGCCAAAATCAACACCTCCGTCCGTCGGGCGAATTTCCCAACTAAACTTCGTACTCATAAAGCAATACTACCACTCTATGCCCTCTTGCGTCAAGATAGAAATTTTCGCCTTGACAACACTCCTAGCCCACCTGATAATATCATCCTGTCTCACTCCGTATCACTCTATCAGCATGCGAAACTGTCTCATCCAGTACATCCTCCTTCTTTTTCTCTTCTGGCTTTTTATCGCAGGATTTGCGCTTCCTGAGGATTGTCCTTCACAGGCAGTGTTGAGCCAGCTATTCTCCTCATCCATGCTGGAGCAGCTGCGCCTCACCTCCCTACTGCCATGGATTACGCTGTTGCTTGCCCTACCCGCGCTCTTTAGCTGCAGTTGGATACTCTGGAATATTATCTTTGTCGCAAGCGCCCTGCCCGTCATCGTGCAATACGCTGCCTTGACTGGCTGGGCTAAGTATGTCATCCCAAGCCCCCTCGGTGAGCACGATGGGCTCATCTACCTCCTTGAACTACTCGCCGCGCAGCCCTACATCATCGTCTTGCTCCATATCAGCCTCCTGCTAGGTCTGATTTTTGGCAAATACAGACTCCTGAGCCTCGGCATCATCATCATCAATGCACTCATCTGGTATGCCAGCCTCTGGAGCATCGTTGATACGATGCGGCATTGGAGCTTCCTGCCAGGGTATCTTTGCAAGAGAGCGGACATGATTGAATATCTCACAGGATTTTTCTTCTACTTTAACGCCATGGCCATGTCTGCAATCATCCCCCTGATGCTGCTGCGCAAAAAAACAAGCCTAGCCACGCCCCCCATCAACGCAATCCCTGAGGATTGGCAGGGCTGGAGGCGCGAGCCTACAGCACCGGCGCAAGAAAGCAAAAAAATCAGCCGTCTAGCTAAGCGATTCATGCCCAAACGCAAAGAATAAACATGATCATACCCCAACTACTCTACTGCATCATTCTTATGCTGATCTCCTCCACGCCAGCGCCCATCCGCATATCCCCCTCACCTGAGCCCATTCTCCTCCCCCCCGCGCCAGCGCCTATCATCATCAGCCCCGCGCAAGCAGCAATTTTGACAAAGCAGCACCATGGCAAGCCCGCCTTCATCCGCATCATCAAGGAGGATCTACTGCTTGAACTCTGGGTGCAAGACCCCGTGGAGAAGAGATGGAGGATCATTAAAAGCTACCCCATACTCGGAATGAGCGGCACGCTCGGACCCAAAACAGCTGAGGGTGACTACCAAGCCCCCGAGGGATTCTACGCGGTGAGAGTAGGTGCGCTCAACCCCAAGAGCCGCTACCACCTCTCCTTCAACATCGGCTACCCCAATGCCTACGACAGGAGCAAAGGCTACACTGGCAGCTTTATCATGGTGCACGGCAGCGACTGCTCCATTGGCTGCTTTGCCATGGGAGACCCCGCCATTGAGGAGATTTATTACCTCGTTGAGCAATCCCTCAAGAAGGGTCAAAGGAGCATCCCCGTGCAGGTCTACCCCTTTGCCATGACGGAGCAGCGCATGGAGAAGGAGCAGGATAGCCCCCACTACGCCTTCTGGCGTGAGATACAAGCCGGATGGCTGCACACAGAGCTAGAGCAGCAACCCTACCCTCATTAATTCTCAAAGCGACCCATCAAGTCCCCGATGGAGGCAAAGAAATCTGCCTGAACCTCCTCAGAGACTGGCGCCTTCATCAGCGCATCATAGTCTACGTAATCGTAGCAGGCAATAGGTATCTGCTGGATAAAGCTTGATACCGCGCATTTCTCCTCCTTGCCATACTTCATACGGGTAGCGCAGTAAGTCATCGTCAGCTGCTCACGAGCGCGCGTGATGCCCACATAAAAGAGCCTGCGCTCCTCATCCAGATTGCCCTCGTCCACGGAGCGAGAGTGGGGCAGCAGCCCCTCCTCCACACCCACGATATAGACATAGGGGAACTCAAGCCCCTTAGCAGCGTGCATCGTGATGAGGCAGACGCCGCTCTTCTTCTCAATATCATCATTATCACGCTCATCATCCAGACTAATGCCTGCGAGAAAATCATGGAGCTTGTGCCCCGGCAGCCAGAACTGGCGCAACGCGACCTTGATATCATCAATAGCGGCGAGGCGTCCCTGACGCTCCTCATCCGTCTTGCAACTCTTGCCCACATAGCTCTCATAGCTAATATCGGTGAGGAAGTCGGAGAAGACATCCACAAAGTGACGCTCCGAGAGCTCGAACTCTGTGCCAAAGCGCGTGATGATATCACAAAAACCGCGAATACTATCCTGTGAGCGCACGCTGCACTCGGCAAGGAACTCCAAATCAACCAGAGTAGCCCAAACTGACTTCTTATTCTCACGGCTCCAGTCGAGCACATTAGCAATGGTCGTCGAGCTAATCCCGCGCGCAGGCGTGTTGAGGATGCGCAGCAGGTGCATATCCGTATCAGGATTATTCATTGTATGGAGGTAGCTCAACATGTCCTTGACCTCGCGACGGTCAAAGAAGGAGCGCGTCCCCACCATACGGTAGGGAATCTGTCGCTCACGCAGAGCCATCTCAAGCACGCGGCTCTGAATCTTGGAGCGAAAGAGCACGGCAAAGTCCTCCCAGTTCGCGCTGCGCTGAGCGCGCAGGCGGTCAATCTCATCAGCGAGGAAGTTAGCCTCATCATCCGAGCCAGGCATCGCCATGAGGCGCACCGGGTGCTCACCCTCCTTGTTGCTGCGCAGCGTCTTCTCACGACGCCCCGTGTTATGTACAATCAGCTTGTTAGCACAGTCCAGCACCTGACGCGTGCAGCGGTAATTCTCCTCCAGCTTAATCACCATGGGGTTGGGAAAGAAGTCCTCAAAGTCGAGAATGTTTGAAATCTGTGCCCCTCGCCAGCCATAGATTGACTGATCATCATCCCCCACCACGCAGACATGGTGCTCAGGGCCTACCAGCTGACGCAGCAGGCTCATCTGGAGAGAGTTTGTATCCTGAAACTCATCCACCGTAATGCGTGTGAAGCGGCCATTCCACTTCGCCTGCACCGTCGGGTAGGCACGCAGCAGACGCTCCGTGAGCACCAGAAGGTCATCAAAGTCAACAGCATTCTGATTCTTCAGCTCACGCTGGTAGGCCTTTGACACCGCGGCGATGAGCGTATCCTCAATATCATCCGCCTCGAGTCCGAGATTGCGCACGCGCGAGAGCTCAGAGAGCACGGCACCGGGCTCAAGCTTCTCACGTCGCGCACCAAACTCCATAATCAAGCGCTTGAGCAGCCCCGTCTGGTCACCTCCTGTGTAGATAGAGAAATTGCCCTTGTAGCCCAGCATGCCAATGTCTTGGCGAAGGATACGCACGCAGAGGGAATGGAAGGTGCAGACCGTCATCTTGCGCGCAGCGCGCTTTTCAACGAGCCCAGAGACGCGCTCAGCCATCTCAGCGGCGGCCTTGTTGGTAAAGGTGAGGGCAAGGATGCCATGGGGATCAATCCCGCAGTCGACCATATGAGCGATACGGCAAGTCACCGTACGTGTCTTGCCCGTGCCAGCACCTGCCAGAATGAGCAAGGGGCCATCAATCGTGCGCACCGCTTGGCGCTGCGCTTCATTGAGACTATTGATATCGAATGCTTCAGCCATAAATTAATTTTGAGTGTATTTTTTGTAGAGAAGAGAGGCGAGCTGAGCAATCTGAGCCGCGCAGTCATCATCGCTAGCCTTGCTCTGCTGCACAAAAGCAACAAGGTAGAGCGTGCGCCCATCGGGCAAGAGAATATAGCCCGCATCATTATCCGCCAGCTTGATCCCATCAACACGTGCGCTGCCACCGGTCTTGTGCCCAACAGGCGTAGCTTGGGGAAGCAGACCCTTGATTTTATTCGCCCCCGTGCTGGTGGAGAGCAGCGTCTCATTGAGGAAGTCGTAGTACTTGCCCTGAATAATCTCCTTCTTGTGGAATCGACGCAGCAGCTTGAGCACCGAGGCAGGGCTTGCCGTATTCTCTAGGCAAAAAGCTGTGCTCCTCATCGACTTTTCATCATACTTGAGGATCGTATCCTTCACATCCATCGCCTCAAGAGAGGCTTGCAGCTTGGGCATGCCGCCCAAGTAGTTAATCAGCACATCTGTCGCCAGATTGTCACTGCCGGCCACAGCAGCATCCAGCAGCACGCGCAGCGTGATGTCAGCATCCTTGCCGCGATAAATTGCGCGCAAGGGGCTCCACGTATCCAGCTCCCAAGTAGCGGCTGGCACATGCAACTCGGCATCAAGCGAGCCACCCTTCTTCTGCATCTCATCAAGCACCACCAGCGCGAGGTGGAACTTAAACACACTCATCAGCACCGCAGGATCCTGGGCAGACTCGCCCCTAATATTTGAATCATCAACAGCATAAGCATAAACTAAACGCGCCTGAGCCGAGAGAGGCAGCAGCAGCGTCATCGCGAGGAAGAATAATTGGCGCAGGTATTTCATCTGGATTGAATCTACCATAGAGCCTCAGTTCTCACAAGTAAAATGAGGGAGGAGGACACACAGTCTTTGAGCTTGCTCACCCCCCCCTCAATATGCTATAGTAATCTAAGCTATTGAGCGACCCTAATATTTAATATGAGAACATCTTCATTTATGATCCTCGCGTGCCTCTCCGCCCTTACGGCGCAAGCAGCAGAGAGAGAAACATTCGACTTCGGATGGCAATTCAAATACTTTGGATCCAACCAACCTGCTGATGAAAACTCGCCAGCAACGGCTAGCAGCAGCCAGCACAACAACAAGCCCGCCTTCGCCATTGATGGAAACACTGCCACTCGCTGGTGCGCGGCAAACGCCAAAGACGGACACTGGCTCAACATCGAGCTCGGAAAGAAATGCAAACTCAAGAGCATGAACATTGTCTGGGAAAACGACAACAAGAAGAATGCCACCATTAAGATCAATGGCAAGCAACTCAAGATTGATGCCTCGGGCAGTGAGAGCAGCATCAAACTTGGTGGTATCAAGACCAATGAGGTCAAGATTAACATCCACGACTTAGCTAATAACAAGTGGGCCAGCATCCGCGAGATTACATTTATCGGAATGAACGATAAAGAAATCAAGCCCATCATCCCCGAGGTAAAAGCCCCAACTGAGGCCACAATTGCCTACAAGACCAAGGGCTTTAAAAAGGTACAAATCCCCCACGACTGGGCTATTGAGAGCCCCTTCCTCATGGAGGAACCCAACGAGACAGGCAAGCTGCCTTGGACAGGCTACGCGTGGTACCGCAAGAGCTTTGATGTGGCAGCCAACTTCTCCCCTGAGAAGGATCGTTACTACCTCGACTTTGACGGTGTGATGGCCAGCCCTCAGGTCTATGTCAACGGTAAAAAAGCAGGTGCTTGGGCCTACGGCTACGCACCCTTCCGTGTGGATATCACCCCCTACCTCAAGGCTGGAGAGAAGAACCTCATCGCCGTACAAGCCAGCAATAAGGAGCTCTCCACACGCTGGTACCCAGGCGCAGGCATCTATCGCCACATCTGGTTAGAAAAGACCACGCCCGTACACATCGCCAACTGGGGCGTCTACGTGACAACACCGAGTATCACGGACAAGGGCGCCAAGCTCGCCGTCGAGACAACCGTGGACAACACGACAGACAAGCCAGCGACAATCACCATCAGTCAAGAGGTTGCAGGCATCACAACGAAGCCCACTAGCGTCACCCTCGCGCCCAACAGCAGCCAAGTTGTCAAGCAAAGCATCACCCTGCCCAACCCCAAGCTCTGGGACATGGAGACGCCAAACCTCTACACCCTGAGCACAAGCATCGCCCAAGATGGCAAGCAGATTGATCTCAAGGACACACGCTTTGGTGTGCGCACTGCTGAGTGGAAGCCTGAAGGCTTCTTCCTCAATGGTCGCAAGGTACGCCTCAACGGAGTCTGCGAGCATCATGATCTTGGAGCCCTCGGCAGCGCCTTCTACAAGCGCGGCATGGAGCGCAAGATTGAGATTCTCAAAGGGATGGGCTGCAACTCCATCCGCACCACCCATAATCCCCCAGCCAAGGAGCTGCTTGAGCTCTGCGATGAGCACGGCATCCTCGTCATTGACGAACTCTTTGACATCTGGAAGCTTCAGAAATACGGCAAGGACTCCGGCTACCATATCTTCTGGCCAAACTGGTGGAAAAAAGACGTTAAGAACTTTGTCCTCCGCGACCGCAACCACGCCTGCATCATCGCATGGAGTGGCGGCAACGAAATCTCCGAGATTTATAGCAAAGAGGGCACAGCCATCAACCAAAAGCTCAAGGAAGAGTTCCTCAAGTATGACAGCACACGCGCTTACAGCGTCGGTGTCAACGCAGCCGTAGGTGCCTACAACGGCTTTGGTGATGTGCTTGACAGCTTTGGCTTCAACTACAAGCCAGGTATGTACAAGGAGTACAAAAAGAAACGCCCCAACATGCCCTTCTACGGATCTGAGACAGCATCCTGCGTTGCCAGCCGCGACACCTACTTCTTCCCCCTGAGTTGGAACAAGTCACAGGGCTTCCGCGACTTCCAAGTCAGCGCCTACGGTCTCTTTGCCCCAGGCTGGGCCAACTGCCCTGACATTGAGTTCAAGGGTCAGGACATGGAGCCCAATGTTGCAGGCGAGTACGTATGGACTGGCTTTGACTACATCGGTGAGCCTACCCCCTACAACCAAGACTCATCCCAGATTCAAAACTTCCATGGCGCCACAGCTGCGGAGAAGCAAGCAGCTCTAGCCCAACTCGCCAAGATGGGCAACAAGGCTCCTAGCCGCAGCTCCTACTTTGGCATCATCGACTTAGCAGGCTTCCCCAAGGACACCTACTACCTCTACCAGAGCCGCTGGGCACCTGAGAAGAAAAATGCTCACATCCTCCCCCACTGGAACTGGGCAGGCCGCGAGGGTCAAACGACCCCCGTCATGGTCTTCACCGCTGGTGATGAGGCCGAGCTCTTCCTCAACGGCAAGAGCCTTGGCAAGCGCAAGCGCAGCGCCACAGAGGGCGGCACATTCCAGCAATCTGGCATCACCGTCGGCAAGAATGAGTACCGCTTCACATGGGAAGAGGTCAAATACCAACCCGGTGAGCTCAAGGTCGTCGTCACAAAGCAGGGCGAGCCATGGGCAACAGCCACACGCGTCACCACAGCTCAGAGCAGCAGCGTCGCCGCAAATGTGGATCGCGCTAGCATCCTCGGTGATGCTCGTGACCTCTCACACCTCGAACTGAGTCTGAAAGACGCCAAGGGCAACGTCGTACCCACCGACAGCCGCAAGGTCAGCTTCAGCATCGATGGCCCTGCCGAGCTCATCGGCTTCTGCAACGGTGACCCCACCGACTGGACCAGCATGCAGGATCACAAGCAGCGATTCTTCAATGGTCGCCTGCTCGCCATCGTCCGCGGCAAACGCGGTGAGAGCGGCACAGCAACCATCACGGTCAAGGCCGAGGGGCTGCCCGCGCTCAAGATTCCTGTGCGCGTCACGCCAGCAACAGCTGAGCAGCTCAAGAAATAAAAGAGCCGCTAGCACAGCAAAATTAACATAGCGGAGAGCTCATTTTGAGCTCTCCGCTATTTTTGTTTATTCAAATGGACAGGGTGCTCAACAAAAGCACAACTGATATTGGCGCCATACGCGCACCCGCTGCAAGCGAGGGAGGAAGCTCCATGCCACATCAATTGACTCAAGGAGGCTACATTGTTGCCCCCTAGAAAACTGATATGATCAATCAAAAGCAGAGCCCTGCAAACAACTCACATGAGTTGTCAGAGCCAAAAAGCGCGCATCACTTTGCGAGCTGATTGGCAATACCCTTTAAGAAAACGGTCTCAAGAGAGTTACGGGCTGGCTGCATGCTCTCAAGGTGATCACCAAGCAGCTCCACAAGCTGAGCACGTAGCGCGGGTGTCATGTCGCGCAGGATAAGCTCCTCGCGCTGATCATCGCGCGTGAGCTCCTCCATACTACCCTCAGCAATGAGGCAGCCTTGGTACAAGATGCCCACGCGGTCGCAGATCTCCTGCACTTGCTCCAGCAGATGGGAGCAGAGAAAGATCGTCATCCCCTGCTCCTTGAGTCGCAAAATGATGTCGCGTATCGTGCGTGAACCAATGGGGTCAACCCCAGCAGTAGGCTCATCGAGCACCACCAGACGAGGGCGCTGCACGAGTGCTTGGGCGAGCCCAATGCGCTGGAGCATCCCCTTAGAGTATGTCCCCACGCGGCGATGCGCAGCATCACTCAGACCCACGAGATCTAGTAGCTCCTCGCAGCGATCACGTAGAGCAGCTCCTCGCAGACCACAGAGACGCGCGTAAAATCGCAAAGTCTCATTCCCTGTGAGAAACTTATAAAAATAGGGGTTTTCAGGCAAGAACCCAACCTCTCGTCGATTGATTGGCGTACTTGCAGGCTTGCCAAAGACGCGACAGGCACCCTCATCGGGGCTGAGCAGCCCGAGCAGAGCCTTCATCATCGTGCTCTTGCCCGAGCCATTGGGTCCGATGAGCCCATAGATACTCCCCTCGGGAATATTCAGGCTCACACCCTTGACTGCATAGACGCCTCCGCGACCCCAGTGGCCGAGGAAGCTCTTGTGCAGATTCTCAATTTCTACAGCATTCATCATTTATTCTTCGCCCATGAGGCGCAGCAAATTTTTGGTAAGTTCAATACCCTTCTCATAAATTTCCACGCGCATATTCTCATTGGGGGAGTGGATGCGTGCATCGGGCAGATCCAGACCGAGGAAGATAGTATCCTTGCCCAGCGTCTTGGAGATAGCTGCAACGATTGGGATAGATCCACCCTCACGCAGCAGAACTGGGGCTGTGCCAAATGTATTCTCAAGAGCACGCTGAGCTGCCTTGCCATAGTTGGTGTGGGGATCAATGATGTAAGCCTCGCCAGTGTGTCCGTCAAAGAACTCCATCGTGACGGAGGGAGGACATACCTTCTCAAAGTGCTTACGAGCGCAATTCATCACGCGCTGTGGATCCTGCCCGGGCACCAGACGGCAGCTAATCTTAGCTGTAGCGTGCGTGGGGATGACGGTCTTTGAACCCTCACCCTGATAGCCGCCAGTGATACCATTGAGCTCAAAGGTGGGGCGAGCGTAGACGCACTCAGCGCCCGTGTAGCCCTTCTCCGTGCGCAGGGCGCGTGAGCCAGTGAGCGCAGAGAGCTCGCGGTCACTCATACCAGGCACGCGGCTCCAGCTCTGACGCTCCCAGTCTGCAATGGGCATAACTCCATCGTAAAATCCTGCGATAGTCACCACATTATTTGCATCACGTGTGCTAGCAATCATCTCGCAGAGCGCGGAGATTGGGTTGGGGGCGGCACCACCAAAGAGACCAGAATGCAGATCCATCGCGGGGCCTGAAACCTTAATTTCAAAGCAGCAAAGACCCTTGAGTCCATAGGAGAAGGTAGGCGTATTAATATCAGCCATCCCTGTATCACTCACCACAATGACATCACAATCGAGCATCTTTTGCACGGCGGGATCCTTGATAAACTCATAGAGCGTCTCGCTACCACGCTCCTCCTCACCCTCCAAGAGGAAGGTCACATTGAGGGGCAGCTGGCCATCCTCAGCAAGAATCTCCTGCACCCCATGAATCAGAGCCATGATAGGTCCCTTATCATCGGAGGCACCGCGGGCATAAATGCGGCCATCGCGGATTTCTGGGGTAAAGGGCTCACTCTCCCACAGCTCAATGGGATCAACAGGCATGACATCATAGTGTCCATAGATAAGCAGCGTAGGCTTACCCTCCACACTTGGGCTCTTAGCCACAACGATGGGGTGGATGGTGGTCAAGTGCTTCGAGGCATCAAAGCCGAGCGAAGCCAGTTTGGACACCAAAAAATCAGCGCAATTTTCTACGTCCGCAGCGTGCTCTCGCTGGGCGGAGATGCTGGGAATACTCAAGAAGGCGAAAAGATCATCAAGTTTGCTCATGCCTCGCATTCTACAGCATAGAAGCCCATAGAATCAAGCCAAAAAGCCCTAGAGCCAAGACTGGGCAGGAAGAAATATCGCCTCCGTGTACTCGTGTCGTGCAAAGTCTTTCATTCTATTGGTGAAATAAGCAATAATATTAACGCTGGGATTTTAAAATTACCACAAATATACCCATCCCTCTCTTTTAGCTTCCATCAGTGAAGCGTTATGATAAGATAACCGTCACTTACAATCCTTTTTATACCAATTTTACATACTTATGGCTCTACATATACAAATGAGTGAGGAAGCTCTCAAGGCTCTTGCAGGCGCTAATTTAAGACGCAAACTCAGCTCATTTTTCGCATGCTCCTCCCTTCTGCTCTTTAGCGGCTGCATCCTTTATTTCACCTACGATCTCATCGATAATAGAATGAAGCCCACCTTACTCGCCTACACGGCTCAAGCTGATAACGCCCCCCCCTCAGAGCGACCTTCAGTCAAAGAGCTCTCCAGCAAGTCTATACCAGCAGCAGCAAGCGTAGCACCCTCTGTCATTGTGGCAACAACATCATCACCCGTTTCTCTAAATCCTATCGAGCTCCCCCCGATGGAAATGTCTCTAGGTGCCAGTCTGACCCCGGGGCTGAACATGGGTGCAGACCTCGGCGAAGGTATCGGTGAGCAGGGCGGCACCGGACTTGGCAGTAGCCGCGCTGGAGGCTCCACCCTCGAGGGTACTCTCTACGATCTTAAACTCACAAAATCAGGCGCAAGAAACAAGATCAACCCTACAAACAACGATCAGGTTCTGGCTATCCTCGCTGAGTTTTTCAAGCGACGCTGGGCACCCACCACCCTCAGCAAGTACTACCAATCCGCAACCAAGCTGCATTCAAGCTACTTCTTGCTGCCCACCTGCTCAGCTGACTATGCGCCCCATGCATTCCAATGCGCAAAAAAGACCAAACCCTCCGCGCTCGTTATAATCTATCGCGGCAAGGTTAGGGCGCCCAAGACAGGGAGATTCCGCTTCGTTGGCACAGGTGATGACGTCATCGCGGTGCGATTCAACCGCCAGCTCGTCTTAGAGTCTGGCTGGAGCCTGCCAGGCATCTTTAAGAATCCCAAGTTCGGACACAGCGGCGTCACCAAACATTACAAGGATGCAATTAAGGAAGGGCAGGTCTCCCAGCACAAAGGCTACAAGCTCTTCCCCACCGATGGTATCCCTCACTGGAACAACGTCGTCGGTGGACTCATGGGCGGCAACATATTCAACGTCAAAGAGGGTGAAGTCTACCCCATCGAAATCCTCATCGCAGAAATCCCCGGTGGCATGTTTGGCTTCTGCCTACTCATTGAGGATCTCGATGAACCTATCATGGAGAACGGCAAGGTCCTGCTTGACATCTTCCGCACCGACTTCACAGAGTTCAGCGCAGAGGTTACCAAAAAGGCACTCCTCGACGCCAAACTACCAGCGAATACACTCCAAGTCCCCAAGTTCAACAAAGCATCAGGCGTCTGGCCAGCTACCCTTTAACGCAGCAACAGGATCAATCCTCAAGAGGCTCGGCGTGGATGGTGCTCGACACATCACCGCCGAGCTTTTTCTGTAACTCACTCTCCAGCACCTCGGTCACGCGGTGTGACTGGGCAAAGCTGAGACTGGCAGACATGTGCACATGCACATCAATAATGACACGGTGCCCCACCCTGCGGGTGCGCAGCTCGCCCATACCCATCACCTGCGGATGCGCGAGGATCACTTCATTGATCCGTTCATTACTCTCCGCAGGGAGAGCAGACTCCATGAGCTCCTCCACACTCGGACGAGCCAGATCATAGCTAAGCTTAAGAATAAAGATCGAGACAAGTAGGCCCGCAATCGGATCAAGGATGCGCCAACGCTCGCTCAAGAAAATCGCCCCAGCAATACCGAGTCCCGTCGCTAAGGAGGACAAGGCATCCGAGCGATGATGCCAAGCATTAGCAATCACCGAGGGACTCGCAATACGACGCCCCACCGCAGCGCTATACTGGTAGAGCAGCTCCTTGACAATGAGAGATATGAGAGCCATCCACAGAGCTATCATATCAGGGCGTGGCAATAGCGCCCCATGGATAACATCAAGGATGAGCATGATAGAGACACGCGCCATCCCGATAGCCACCATCACCAATACCGCGGCAATCAGGAAAGTTGCCAGCGTCTCAAACTTCCCATGACCATAGCGGTGATCCTCATCTGGCTCCTTACCCGAGATGCGGAGGAAGACAATCACAATGACATCAGTCACAAAATCACTCAGCGAGTGCACACCATCCGCGAGCATGGCAGCACTGTTACCAAAGACACCAGCGAGCACCTTGCCCAGAGACAAGATTAAATTAATCGCAAAGCCAACCCAAGTCACCTTCTGCGCGTCGGCAATTCTCTGCTGCGATTCTGACAACTCTCCACTACTCATGACGAAGACAAGTCTAGAGTCAGAGGCTACTTTTGTCAACCTTATTTCAAGGTAAATACAACAAACAACCAAAAGAGCCACAAAGATATATACAACTAACAACTAACAAACAAGAGCTCTATCATCAACTTATAACGCAAAAAGATAAGCCACATGCAACGAGCCTGCGAATTTCTACTTGCATATTTCTCTCAGAGGCGTTAAAATACCACCGACTTGTTCGCGACCCTTGCGAGCTCCCAGTCAATACTCTAACATCATATTATATAGTACCATGCCTGTCCCAACACAAGAACAGTACATCAAGATGCTTGATACCGCTAAGTCCGAAGGCTACGCCTACCCTGCGATCAACGTCACAACCCTCGAAGTAATCAATGGCGCCCTCAAGGCATTTGCAGCAGCTAAGTCTGATGGCATCATCCAGGTATCCCTCGGTGGTGGTGCATTTGCATCCGGTTCCGCAGTCAAGGACGCAGCACTCGGTGCTATCGTTCTCGCTGAAGCAGTACACACACTTGCTGAGCAGTACGACGTCCTCGTCGCTCTCCATACTGACCATTGCCAAGCAAACAAGGTTGACAGCTTCCTGCGCCCCCTCCTCGAAGCCTCCAAGAAGCGCATCGCTTCTGGTAAGGGCCCCCTCTTCAACTCCCACATGCTTGACGCTTCTGACCTCCCAATGGAACAGAATCTTGCACTTTCCAAGCAAATGCTCAAGGAATGCGCAGCACTCGGCATCGTCCTCGAAGTCGAAATCGGCGTTGTTGGTGGTGAAGAAGACGGCGTAGATAACAGCGGTGCACACGCTGATAAGCTCTACACCACACCTGCAGACATGCTCGACACCTACGAAGCACTCAACCCACTTGGTCAATTCATGCTTGCCGCTACATTTGGTAACGTACACGGTGTGTACAAGCCAGGCGCAGTTAAGCTTGAGCCAAAAATCCTCCGTGACGGCCAAAAAGTTGTTGCTGACCAGTACAACGACGACATGCGTCTCGTCTTCCACGGTGGTTCTGGTTCCGAACTCGCTGACATCCGCGAAGCCATCTCCTATGGCGTCATCAAGATGAACATCGACACCGATACTCAGTACGCATTCTCCAAGCCAATCATGCTCCACATGGCTCAAAACATTGCTGGCATGCTTAAGATCGACGGTGAAGTAGGCAACAAGAAAGTCTATGACCCACGCACTTACCTTGCTAAGGGTGAGAACGGCATCGCAGAGCGCCTCCAAGTAGCCGCTAGCGACCTCCTCTCCGAAGGCAAGACCCTCTTTGGCAAGATCTAATCTAGCTATTTAGAGTTACAATATTTGAGCGCGACCCCCTCGGGAGTCGCGCTCCTTTTTTTGCCATGACACTGTCTATACCCCATGGGCATCGAGCCCATCCCATATTGAGGAGATGGGCTCGATAATCAAGGAACACACACCTAGCGAGAAACGCCGCAACTGAAACTTCTGCAAAGCGTCTTGCCGCAAAACGCCCCACCACATCAAGCCGCGCAGAAAGCGCATGAAATAATTAGCATCTATCCTAGCAGGGCACATCCTGAGAGCACTCTTATCATATAGCCGCAAATATCAGTTGCCAAAACAACATTTTCAGTGTATCCTCTCCGCGCATGCTCACCATCAAGAAACTCACTAAATCCCACGCAGGCCGCACCCTCTTCCAAGAAACTGAAATTTCCGTCAACTGGGGCGAGCGCGTAGCCCTCGTCGGCCCCAATGGTGCTGGTAAGTCCACGCTCTTCCGCATGATCTTAGGCACGGACTCACCCGATGAGGGTCAGGTCAACATGGATGAGTACGCCTACGTCGGCTACCTCGCTCAAGAAGCAGGTGACCCAACTGACCGTACCGTCCTTGAGATTGCCATGAGCATCACTCCAGAAGTGGGCACTGCACTGCGCACAATTAAGGTCTGCGAAGAGACTGACGATCACGCCAGCGAGGCTTATGCCGAGGCGATGGACATCTTTATCGCCAACAATGGCTACCAACTGGAGCCCAAGGCCAAAAAAATCTTGAAGGGTCTCGCCTTCAAGGACAGCGATTTTGAGCGTCCAGCGCGCGAGATGAGCGGTGGCTGGGTCATGCGAGCCCACCTTGCCCAGCTTCTTGTAGCTGAGCCCGACCTACTCATGCTCGATGAGCCCACCAACCACTTGGACTTGATGAGCCTTCTCTGGTTCCAACGCTACCTGAAAAACTACCCAGGTGCAATTTTCATGATTTCCCATGACCGTGATTTCATGGATGAGCTCGTGGATACAGTCTACGACATTGAGAATGCAAAACTCATCCCCTACACAGGCAATTACAGCAAGTTCGCCGAGCTCAAGGAGCAACGCTACGAACAAATGGTATCAGCCTACCGCAACCAGCAAAAGGATATTGATCATGTACAGTCCTTCATCGACCGCTTCCGCTCAGTAACTTCCAAGGCCTCGCAGGTGCAAAGCCGCATCAAGCAGCTTGAGAAAATGCCCCGCTTGGATAAGCCCTCACAGCAGCGCAAAATCTTCCGCTTCAACTTCCCCTCCCCACCTCGCAGTATGCAAAAGGTAATGGAGCTCATCAAGATGGGTCAGTCCTATGGTGAAAAACGTATCTACAGCGGTGTTGACCTGCTCATCGAGCGAGGTGAGCGCATCGTGCTTGTCGGTCCCAACGGTGCTGGTAAGTCCACACTGCTCAAGGTGCTTGCAGGAGTACTCCCCATCGACCAAGGTGAGCGCGTGATGGGTGCTGCCACCCGTATCGGCTATTTCTCCCAGATGCGTGCTGAGAATCTCACACCCAACTACACCGTACTGGAGGAAATCATGGCCGCCAACCCCGAGTTCCGCGAAGAAGAAGCCCGTGCCGTGCTCGGCTCCTTCCTCTTCCGCCGCAACGACGTTGAAAAGCGCGTTGAGGTACTCTCTGGTGGTGAGAAGTCTCGCCTCAGCCTTGTAAAGTTCCTCGTCAACCCTCCCAACCTCCTGCTCATGGATGAGCCCACCACCCACTTAGACATTCTCAGTGTGGAGGCCCTCTCCCAAGCACTCAAGCTCTATGAGGGCACACTGGTATTCATCTCCCATGATGTCCACTTCATTCGCAGCCTTGCAGAGAAGACCCTGCACCTCAACAACGGCGCCGTGACCACCTATGCAGGTGGCTATGACTACTACCTTGAGAAGTCCGGCATCCTCGACGAGAAGAACGCCATGGACATGTAAGCGCCCGCGCTACATCACAATTCAACAAGAGCTGAGCCCCTCACGGAGCTCAGCTCTTATGACGTCCGCATACTTCCGGCTAGACGCTCGAGCGCAAAGGCCATCTTGCACGATTTCTCCTGAGCCAAGGCAACTAGCAACACTCTAAGCTTCTTTATACTTGACTAGCGCAGGTCTTATGATAAGTTAATAAAAAACCCTCCTCATGATTTGCAAAAACATACTCCTCCTTCTGGCTCCTGCACTGCTGCAGAGCTGCAGTGATAACCAAACGAGCAATCCCCCTACTCCCCCTGCATTACAAGCCTCAGCGGTGACAAACTTACAGGCGGAGCATATGGCAAATTTCTCCCTCAAGTTGCTACAGCAAGCTGCCGCTGGGGAGAATGTACTCATCTCCCCTCTCTCGCTGAGCTCTGCGTTAGCTATGCTGGCGAATGGGACTGAGGGCGAGAGCTTGGCGGAGCTCGAGGAGCTGCTAGGCGGTCATCGTGACCAGCGCAATACCTTCATCAAGCACTACTCCGCACATCTCGCATCCGCTAGAGAACTCAAGGCGCACAGCGCGAACTCGATTTGGTACCGTGATGATGGAAGCATCCGCATGAACGCGAGATTTGTGTCGGCGAGCGAGGAGTTCTATAAGGCTGAGATTAAGCCTACGGCCTTTGACGCACAAACAACAGAGGATATCAACAGCTGGGTGAGTAAAAAAACGGATGGGCAAATCCCGAGTCTTCTCGCTGGACCACCCCCTCCCAATAGCCTGCTCTACCTGATTAACGCCGTTTCCTTTGATGCGCCTTGGGATACGCCCTTTGAGGAGGTGCTCACTAAAGAGAGTCCATTCAGCGCAGCTGATGGGACAATACAGCCTGCCCAATTTATGTCATCCTCAGAGTCTCGCTACATTAAGATGGAGCAGGCGCAGGGCTTTGCAAAGTCCTACGCGGGTGGCGGCTATAGCTTTGTAGCTCTCCTGCCCAACGAGGGGCTAGCGATGGCCGATTTTGTGAGCAGCCTAAACGGCAGCAAGCTGCTCAAGGCCCTGCGCTCACAGCGCCATGAGGATATCAGCATCAGCTTCCCCAAGCTCAACCTCAGCTACCGTGCCGAGCTCACCCATCAGCTTCAAGCCCTTGGTCTAGTTGATATCTTCACGCATCAGGCTAATCTGAGCTCAATGTTAGAATCAGCTAATGATGCCTATGTAAGCAATGTCATCCACGAGGCTAAGCTCAAGCTGGGAAGCAAGGGCACAAAGGCAGCAGCAGCCACGGCCATCATCCTTAGAGATAAGTGCATCGCACTCCCCCCGGCCATTGAGCTCAATTTCAACCGTCCCTTCCTACTGATGATTGTGGATGATGAGCTCAAGCTGCCAATCTTTATGGGGATTGTCAATGAGATGCCCAAATCTTGATAACGGCGCGATAATCACCCTAAGCATACCATAAAATGCTTGACTCTAAGCTAAGGCTCTGCTACCCTTCGGCAGTTATGGCAAAAGTCCCCGTTATTCAGCTTCGCAAAGGTCACGCAGTTAGCCACAATGGCGACGTATGCGTTGTCCGTGAAACCCATCTCAAGACACCTCCTCGCATGGCGTCTTATGTTCAGATGACTATCCGCAGCATTGCTACGGGCAAAGATTACAATCTGCGTCTCACCTCCAATGATTTCCTCGAAGGCGTGTTGCTTACACGTACAGAGATGGAATTCTCCTATGTTGACGGTATGGGCTTCCACTTCCTCGACAATGACACATACGAGGACACTTGCGTATCCGAGGACATCATTGAGCCCATCAAGGCTTACCTCATTGAGGGTTCTAACTACATTCTCCTCTTCACCGATGGTACAGCTTGCTCCATTGAGCTTCCCGCTGCTATCACGATGGAAGTTGCCGAAGCCCCCGAGGGCATCAAGGGCAACAGTGCTAACAATGTCTTCAAGAGCGCCACAATGACCACAGGTCTTGCAGTGCAGGTACCTCTCTTCATCAACGCTGGTCAGCGCATCTCCGTTAAGACGGAAGATGGTAGCTACCTCGGCCGCGTGAACAGCTAAACCTCATTTATTTAATTTCATAAAAATGCCGCAGTCTCAGGACTGCGGCATTTTTTATTATTCTAGACGAGCGTGCTTAAATCCAACGACGTCGGGGCGCAGAGAAATTAAAATGCCCTGCGAGCAGAAAATGCCCGTGGAGTTTGGGGATATCCTTCGTTTTCGCGTGACGTGGGGGCTTATTTTTGTTATAGTCTCGCTCAGATAGACACAATATGCAGACATCAGATTTTTTAGTCATCGGCAGTGGGGTAGCAGGTCTCAGTTTTGCTCTGAGAGCTGCTGAGCATGGCTCAGTCACCGTGCTGAGTAAGTGTAATTTTCTCGAATCGAGCTCCGCAAAGGCCCAGGGCGGCATTGCCGCGGTCATGGATGCTGATGATTCCTTTGAGGAGCATGTGGCGGATACGCTGGATGCTGGAGCGGGTCTCTGCGATGAGGCGGTGGTGCGTCAAATTATTCAGGAGGCACCTGCTTGCATCAAAGAGCTGCTCAACTGGGGTGTTGATTTTGATATGGAGGAGGACGGACAGTTCTGCCTCGGCCGCGAGGGCGGTCACGGCAAGCGCCGCATCTTGCATGCCAAGGATACCACGGGGCTTGAGATGAGCCGCAAGTTACTCGCTGCAGCTCATGCACATCCCAACATCGCACTGCTAGAACACCGCGTAGCTATTGACCTCATCACCAGCGCCAAGCTCGGGTCGGTGACGCAGGATCGCGTGCTGGGAGCTTATGTGCTCAACTCATTAACGGGTGACGTGGATATCTTTCGCTCCGATCGCGTGATGATGGCCACCGGCGGTACGGGGCGTGTCTACATGTACACGACCAATCCGACAACGGCAACGGGCGATGGTATTGTGATGGCTTGGCGCGCGGGTGCGAGCATCTCCAATATGGAGTTTGTGCAGTTCCACCCAACAACGTTCTTTAATCCGCAGGCAAAGAATAGTGAGGGGCTAACCTTCTTAATCTCTGAGGCCGTGCGCGGTGAGGGTGGCGTCTTGCGCGGCCCTGATGGCGAGGAGTTCATGCAGAAGTATGACCCCCGCAAAAGCTTGGCGCCTCGCGATATTGTGGCCCGTGCGATTAACAGCGAGATGTTGCGCACCGGGCACCCCTGCATGTACTTGGATATTACGCACAAGCCCGAGGGCTTTATGGCGGAGCGCTTCCCCTGCATTTATGAGACCTGTCTTAACTATGGAATTGATGTAGAGCATCAGATGATTCCTATTGTCCCCTCAGCTCATTACCAATGTGGTGGTGTGCAGACGGATGTGAATGGGCAGTCATCGCTACGTGGTCTCTTTGTGGCTGGTGAGTCTGGCTGCACGGGACTGCATGGAGCCAACCGCCTTGCGAGCAATTCTCTGCTAGAGTGCGTTGTGGTGAGCAAGCGTGCTCTCTCCTTGATGCTGTGCAACCTGCCGCTGACGCGCGAGCTTGAGGACTTCCCCATTCCTGAGTGGGTGCAAGGAGAGAAAGCTGAGCGCGATGATCTGGCAATTCTCTACCACTGCTGGGATGAGGTGCGCCGCACGATGACAGACTATGTGAGCATTGTACGCACACATCACCGACTGCAGCGCGCTGCCTCACGTCTGCGCAATATTAGCCGCGAGATTAATGAGTACTACTGGGGCTACCGTGTGACACCTGACATCATTGACCTGCGCAACATCACGCTGACAGCCTCGCTGATTGTGGACTGCGCCTCGCGCCGATCCGAGTCGAGAGGACTCCACTACACGCTGGATGCTCCCGACAAGTTAAACCAAGCGCGCGCAAGTATCATGCGCAATATCTAATTACTTTATGTATCGTCCTCTTTGCATGCTCCTACTTTTCTCCCTGCCAATTCTGGCAGCAGAGCCAGCTAGGACAATGACAAAGATCTCGAGCAATCGATCCGTGAGCACGGGTCCGACTCTTGTCACAAAACAAAATCCAACCTCCCTACGCCAAGAGCGCAGGAATAAGACGCACATTGCGACAAAGGCGCTACGCGACAACAAGCGCATCCGCAGCAACTTCCCCGACCCCAAGAAGCAGCGACAGGTCAAGCGCCCCGGCACCTACCGCTGGCATTTTGACATCACAGCAACCTACTTCTACGTAGGGCAGCTGCCCACGCCTAACAACCCAACTCCCAACACGGCCAGCAGCTGGGATAGTGACTGGACAGAGAACTTTGGCGGCCTGGATCACCCAGATCGAGAGATGCGCTGCCCTGTACGCTTCATACCCAAGAAGTTCACCCCCTCACTCAATCCCTTTTACGTGGCTCTGCCCTACAATGACATCCAAAAGGGTGGGCCTAAACCTGAGGCGCTAAAGGTTATCCCATGGTACAAGCGCGACAAGCGCGACAAATACAGCTCCGTCTGTCAGGGTATGTGGGTGCAGATTTACTATCAGGGTCGCTACTGCTTTGCTCAGTGGGAGGACTGCGGCCCCTTTGTCACGGATGATTGGAAATATGTTTTCCTCGGATCTCGCCCCAAGAACAGCACAAAGAACAAGGGCGCGGCCATTGACCTCTCCCCCGCCGTGCGCGATTATCTAGGCATCCCCGGTGGGATGGCAACCCTGCACTGGCGTTTTGTTGAGTTCCCCCTCGTGCCTACGGGCCCTTGGGCTCGCTATGGCAAGGACAATCCCTTCCTCAACCCCAATCTCCCCAAGGCAAAACTCAAGCAGAAGTATATCCGTCTCTTGAAGCAAAAAAAACGCTAAGGTTTAGAGCTCAACAACCACACATACCCTTCCCCCCCCCTCATGTTTCGCAATCTTATTTTTGACTGGTCAGGCACACTTTGTGATGACATCGCCCTGACAATTGAAGCTACCAACTACGTGTTAGAGCAGTACAACCGCAATCCACTGAGTCATGATGACTTTCGTGCAGAGTTCCAGCTACCCTACCCCAACTACTACGCAATCAAGGTACCCGAGGCAAACATTGCTGATTTAGAGACGCACTACCGCGTGGCATTTGACAACTCCAAGACGGAGGTCGAGCTACTTGCGCATGCGCTTGACTTTCTCAAGTTCTGCACCGCGCGCGGCATCCGCTGCTTCATCCTCACGAGCATGGATTCAAATGCCTTTGCCCTACAGAATAAGCAGCTCGACACTGAGCGCTACTTTGAGCATATCCACTCAGGCATCCTCAACAAGGAAGACTACATCGCCACGCTGATGCAGCAGCACGGGCTCAAAGCTCAGGATACAGCCTTTATTGGCGACATGCAGCATGATGTGCACGCCGCACACTGCGCAGGCGTCACCGCCATAGGTCTACTCACCGGCTACAACAATGCCGCGCAAATCAGCGAGGCTCGACCTGATATTCTGCTGCCAGATCTCGCAGCGCTTCAGCAGTTGATGCAGCGCTGCCCTGCCCCAGCCCCCGACAGCATCATCCTCAAGGGTCTCGAGCTTGACTGCCACATTGGGGTACCCGATGAGGAGCGAGCCTGCGCCCAGCGACTGCTCGTGGACATCGAGCTCGTCAGCCCCCTGCCCTTTGTAGCGATGCAGGAGGATATTGAGTGCAGCATCAACTACTTCACCCTCTCGCAACGACTCGTTGAGCTCGCGCAGGAGGAACCCATCAAGCTCATTGAGACACTGGCGAGCAAGCTCGCAGCATGCTGTGTGGAGGAATTTGGCGCGCTTGAGGCGACCATTGAGCTGCACAAGTTCATCATGCCCAATATGAGCTACTCCGCTGTGCGTACCAGCCTGCGACGCCGCTAAAGACGGCTATACTTTGTCATAATCTGAGCATAGGTTGAATTGGGACTTGTATACATAAGTAAATTGATGTATTGTCATTTTTTTACAATTTTTCGACACCCAATCAGCATGAAATTCCCCCTTTGTCCCCTCGCCTTGGCTCTCCTTGCAGCAGCATCACTCCAAGCTCAGATGCCAGGGGGGCGACCTATCCCCGCCGTGCTCGTCGATCAGGTCAGCAGCGGCACGGATTTAATTGCGCGCCGTAGCATTGGTCATGTGGAGGCTATCTCCGCAATTTATGTACGCACGGCAGTAGAGGGCTACCTCAAGCAGATTAAGGTCGAGGACGGCAACTTTGTCAACAAGGGCGACGTGCTCTTCAGCATCGACAACACACGCTACGACGCTGCGGTCAAAAAGGCTGAGGCGAACTTAGCCGACCTAGAGGCCTCGCTGAGCTATGCGCTGAGCCTGCAAACGCGCCTCGGTCAACTGAGCAAGATTCAAGCAACCTCCGTTGAGCGCAATGAGACAGCTCTAAGCTCAATTGCTCAGCTCAATGCCAACAAGGTCGAGCTCCAAGCACTGCTCGCCAAGGCCAAAAAGGATCTTGCTGACTGCACCATTCACGCCGAGATTTCCGGGCAGATTGGACGCATCAAGACATCACCTGGCAATTACATCCTGCGCGGTCAAGAGCTGGCGGATATCCGTCAGATCTCCCCTATTTATGTACGATTCCCCCTGAGTCAGAGCGATGTGATGCTCAGCTTTAAGGGCCCCAAGAAGATTGGCGAATCGAGCAACATTAAGCTCAAGACTCCCGATGGTCGCTACTACCCACACTCGGGGCAGATTGAGATTGTGGACAATGAGCTCTCGCAGAGCTCTGACAGTTACTCTCTCTGGGCGGCATTTGACAATACGGATGGGCAGCTGAGTCCTCAGGGAATTGGAGCTATTTATGTGAGCCTCAAGGACAATATCAAGGTGCAGCAAGTGCCCATCACAGCGGTACACTACAACAGCAACGGCGCCTTTGTCTACATCATTGATGAGAATAATAAGGTCATCACGCGCGCCGTGGAGGCTGGCTCTGTGCAAGGTCGCTACCAGTCAATTTATCATGGTCTCAAGGAGGGCGAAACGGTCATCATTGATGGCGCGCACAAGACACGCGTCGGCGCGGTTGTCAACCCGATTCAATCGAAAAATAAGCAAGGGCAGCCATCCAACTACATCAGCATGCAAGAGAGCATCGCCCTAGAGGTCACAGCTGGCAGCGTGACAAGCTGCACTGACCCCAGCGTCCTGAGCAGCCATGGCGCGCGTGTGGAGGCTATCCACAGCGTGCAGCTCAACCCACAGGTCCAGGGTCTGCTTGAGCGAGTGCTCTTTGAGGAGGGCGCATCCGTCACAGCTGGCGACACGCTCTTTGAAATTGACGCGACACGCTATCAGGCAACCTATGATGCTCAAAAGGCACGTGTCACCCAGCTCGACATCAAGATTAAAGATGCGAAATCTAAGCTCGAACGCCAGAACTATCTCTTTGATCGTCAGGCATCTAGCAAAGACGAGCAAGAAGAGGCTCAGAGTACTCTCAACAAACTGCATGCCCAAAAAGCCAGCGCTGAGGCTCAGCTTATCATTGCGCAAGACGATCTGGCCCGCTGCGCCATCAAAGCGCCGATGAATGGACGCATCGGGCGTCTCGACATCACGGAGGGCAACTTTATCACTGACAGCAAGGCTCTGGCAAATCTGGTGCAGATGAGCCCCATTTACGTGCGCTTCTCCCTGAGTGAGCGCGACATCCTCGCCCAGTACGGCAGTGCTGCCAAGGTGCAGGAGATGGCCAGCATCTCGGTCATTAGCTCCACAGGCAAAATCATCCCCATGGAGGGCAGCATTGCTTTCTACGACAATCACATCCAAAAGCTCACCGATACGCAGAACTTTTGGGCGGTCTTTAAGAACAAGCGCGAGTTCCTCCGCCCCGGAGGCGTGGTCTCCATCCAAGTCAGCCGCTCGCCCAACTTCAAGGTGCTGGCCGTTCCAGCTGCTGCTATCCAGCATGACAGCCTCGGTCAATTCGTCTACAGCATCAAGGATGGCAAGGCACGCGAGTGCCGCATCCTCACGGGGGCTCAGACAACTGAGGGTCGCGTTGTGGTATTCTCAGGCATTAATGCCAACGATCGGGTCATCACCAACAAACTTGCCGAGGTGCATGATGGTCGATTGGTCAAGGTGGCTCAATAATTCTTTTTCTCATTCAACTTTTATCTATTCACAGCGTAACGCTCAACAATTTCCCCACCCATGTTTTCAGAGTTTTTCATTCATCGCCCCAAGTTTGCCTTTGTCATCTCCATCCTGATGATGCTGGCAGGAGCCATCTGCCTCACCAAGATGCCCATAGCAGAGTATCCCGAGATCTCGCCCCCGACCATTGCGGTCTCCATGAGCTTCCCCGGCGCGAGCTCCGAGGAGCTCGCACAGGTGGTAGCAGCCCCCGTGGAGGAGCAGCTCATCGGGGTTGACGACATGGAGTACTTTAGCTCCACCTGTTCATCGGATGGTTTTTACTCACTCCGAATTGTATTCAAGGCAGGCACCGATGACGATATGGCTCTCATCAATGTCTCCAATGCCATCAAGCGCATGGAGTCTCGCCTCCCAGCAGAAATCAAGCAGACAGGCTACACCGTCAGCAAGCGCTCTAGCGACATGCTTTGCATGCTCTCCTTTATGGCAGACCCCAACAAGATGAGCAACCTCGAGCTCACCAACTGGCTGCGCATGAATCTCAAGGACAAGGTAGGCAAGATTAATGGCGTCTCAGCGGTTGATCTCAGGCCTGACCGCAGCTACTCCATGCGTGTCTGGATGAACACCACGCGCATGAGTGCGCTCAACATCGTGCCTAAGGACATCACGCTGGCTATTAATCAGCAAAATATCCAGGCCGCTGCGGGCTCCGTTGGTGCGGCGGATGAGCAAGCTTATGCCACCTTCAAAATCACCGCTGTAGGTCGACTCAAGACCATTGAGGAGTTTGGCAACATCATCGTCAAGCGCGGCGAGAATGGTCACGTCACGCGCCTGCGTGACATTGCGACCATTGAGCTGGGCTCAGAGAGCTACAGCAGCTACAGCCGCTTCAATGGTATTGATTCTGTAGGCTTCCACGTCTCTCGCAACAATGAAGCCAACGCCCTCATCACCGTCGAGGCGGTGAAGGACGCGGTGAAGGCACTTGAACCATCCTTCCCCGAAGGGATGACTTGGACAATTAGCTATGACCCCACCGAGGCTATTACCGCCACGATGAAGGAGATTATCATCACGCTTATCCTCTCTCTCACTCTGGTTGTGCTCGTGACCTTTGCCTTCTTGCAAGACTGGCGAGCAACCATCATCCCAGCTCTGACAATTCCCGTCTCCCTGCTGGGAGCCTTTACGGTGATGCTCATGCTGGGCTACTCCATCAATGTGCTCACCATGTTTGGTCTCATTCTCGTGATTGGCTCGCTGGTGGATGATGCCATTGTGGTGGTGGAAAATGTGATGCGCATCATGGCCGAGGAGAAGCTCCCCGCGATGGAGGCTACCATCAAGAGCATGGAGCAAATCACCGGTGCGGTGCTGGCAACCACGCTAGTCACACTAGCCATCTATGTACCCATCGCCTTCTACGGTGGCATGGTGGGTGTTATCTACACTCAGTTCTCAGTGACGATGTGTATTGCCCTGTGTATCTCCACCTTCAACGCGCTGACTCTCTCGCCTGCTCTGTGCGCAATTCTGCTGCGCCCCATCCCAGAGAAGCGTAGTCTCACGACGCGCATTGTCTTTGCCCCCTTCAATGTGGTGCTGGACTTCTGCCGCACAATTTACCTCGCAGGTGTACGCATCCTCGTGAAGCACGCTTGGCTGACAGTGCTGATTTTTGCCGGCCTCATTGCAGGCAACTACTATTACTATAACGGAGCCCCAAAAATCATGATCATGAGCGCAATGGGCATTCCTAAGGAGTTAGCTAATGACCCCGCCGCCATACGCAAGCACATGATGGAGCAAAAGCAAAAGGCAGCCAAGTTAAAGGCTGAAAAGCAAAAGAACGAAAAGAACATAGCTGGCGTGCAGCAAGAGGAAGCAAAGAGCAAAATCAACTGGAGCAAGGCCCTCGTGCCCACAGCTCTCAACAGCTCATTTGTCCCCATCGAGGACAAGGGCGCTATCTTTGTCATGGTCACCCTTGAGGGCTCCGCCACGGTGAAGAAGCGCACCGATGCAGTACTCCGAGAGATGGAGGCCCGTATTGCAACGATTCCAGGTGTGGAGGGCTTTGTCTCCTCGGCAGGCTTTAGCTTCATGGGATCAGGCGAGAACAACGCCATGTTCATCGTGATACTCGACAACTGGGAAAAACGCCCAACGCCCGACCTGCACGTAACCGCTATTCAGCAAAAAATCAATCAGGTCTGTGCCGATATCCCCGAGGCTAATATCATGGCTATGACGCCCCCCGCCATCATGGGTCTGGGTATCGCAGGTGGTGTCTCTATGATCTTGCAGGTCTCTGGTGACGCAACGCCTCAGGATCTGGGCAACATGGTCAAGGAGGTCTCCGCACGACTGCAGGAGCGCCGCGATCTGGTGATGATGACGCGATCCGAGTACAATGCTGAGACCGCGCAAATCCATCTGGAAATCAATCGCGAGAAGGCACAATCACTCAATATCCCCGTCAACAATATTTTTAGCACGCTACAGAGTATGATGGCCTCCACCTACGTCAATGACTTCACCCTACACGGCTTTAGCTTCAAGGTGAAAATCCAAGGTAACGCACAGGATCGCCGCCTCGCTGATGAGATTCTCAACGTACTCGTGCGCAGTGAGACAGGTGAGATGGTACCACTGAGTGCCGTCTGCTCCCTGAGCTACAAACTAGGTCCTGCCACCTATGAGCGATTCAACCAGCTGATGAGTGCTAGTATCTCAGTCAACCCCATGCCCGGTGTAGGCTCAGGTCAGGTGATGGAGCTCATTGAGCAGACAATCCAAGACATCAATACAGAGGACCGTGCAGCGGGTCATAACCGCACATGGCAGGTGGATTGGGAGGCGATGTCGTTCCAAGAGCGACAAAACACAGGCAAGATGGGCGCACTGCTCGCCATGGCTATCCTCTTTGCCTACCTCTTTCTCGTAGCTCAGTATGAGAGCTGGACGACGCCAATTCCTGTCATTTTCTCGGTCTCCGTCGCGACGCTGGGGGCTCTGATGGGAGCGCAGATCTTTGGGCTGTCACTCTCGATTTATGTACAGCTTGGTATCCTAATGCTCGTGGGTCTCGCCTCGAAGAATGCTATTTTGATTGTAGAGTTCTGCAAAGATGACCACTGCGAGCATCACACTCCCATTGCTCAAGCCGCGCTCAACGGTGCGGATAAGCGATTCCGCGCGGTGCTAATGACAGCTATTTCCTTCCTCTGTGGTGTATTCCCCATGATGATTGCAACGGGTGCTGGTGCTGCGAGCCGTCAGGAGATTGGTATCACGACCTTCTGCGGAATGCTGCTGGCAACAGTCTGGGGTATCTTTATGGTCCCTGCCCTGTACTCAATCTGTGCCCGTATGCGTGATGCTACAGCACGCGCATTTGGTAAGGAGACCCCCTAATGACAGTCAATCACATACTGCGTAATGAGCACATCTGGCGAGCTCGCCAGATGTTCAAGCTCATTGAGATTGGGCGCCACTTCATGGGCTTTGGTCAGGGTGAGAATATTATCATGACTTATAATCTGCGTCCCAGCGAGATGCAGGCACTCATGCGCATCTACTTGATGACGCTTGATGAGCCCCATGGTATCAACCTTAAGAAGTTTTCTGCATCAGCAAGACTCAGCCAGCCTGCAGCCTCCATGCTCATTAGTCAACTTGTGGATCGAGGTCTCATCAAGCGCGAAGCCCACCCAAGCGATCGCCGACAAATACTGCTCACTCTAGAGGCCGAGATTCATGAGCTATTCTCTCAGCATCTCGCAACCCTAGGGCAGCATATTGAGGAGCAAATGCAGGGGATTGATCAAAGCAAAATAGATCAACTGCAGCATTTCATCGATGAGATGCATGCCTACATCAAAACGAGGACTAATTAGTCCTCCTCAATTAGCATGCTCCTCAAGCGATCAAGCAGGATACGAGCAATGCAGAAATTGCGGTACCACTTGACATCAGCAGGGAGAATGTACCAAGGATTGCTCTGGCTGCAGCTCAGTGAGAGCATCTGCTGAGCGAGTTCAGTCTCGCGCTGCCACTGCCCCTCAGTTGAGTTACTACAGACCTGCAGGCGTGGGCAAGCGGCGGGCTTGAGCCGCCTCTTCTCCAAGCGACGCTGCTGCTCAGGCTGAGAGATATTCAGGAATATCTTAATAATATGCGTCCCCTGCTCGCTCAATCGCTGCTCTGAATCACGCAGGCAGCGCATCCGCTCACTCAGATGCGCCTCATCACACGCCCCTGTCAACATATCCTTGCCTAGAGCGTAGTAGAGGGAGCGATCAAGCATGAGCAGCTCTCCCTGCTGAGGCGTCAGCAGATGCTCAGGACAATCCAAGTTATAGGCCGACATCTCCTGCTCGCTAGCGGATAAGAGCGTCTCAACACGCAGGCCAAAGGGATCTAGGCTGCGGCATAGTTTGCGCAGGCTGCTATCACACCCGCTGCCATCAAGGCCGTGAAAAATCACGAGCAAACGCCCCTTTTTCTTCGCCTCGAGGGAGGAATGAATGCTCTGAATATCTTTGCTCAGGTGCATCATCAATACCGAGGCCTCCTCTTTCCCCTCGGCAAAGAGGCTTTGCTCGTTGCACGCAGTTGCCATCAGATCAATCCGCTCAGCGCTCTCGTGAAGGTAGCGACGCGGTGTTATCTGGTGCTCGAGATAGGCAATGAGTTCATGAATCTCCATATTCTCTGGGAAGAAGGATTGAAGTAGCTTCGCTATGGCATCGCGCTTGGCTCGAACAAAAATCTTGGGACGAAGCTCACGCCAAGAACGCCACTCAACACGCGAGAACTCTGGACTCAGCGAGATGTCCACCTCGGGACGCTCTCCATGGCAGAGGAGTAGGAAGTAGGTCTGCTGCTGACCAATCCAGCGCTCTCTCTTCTCATTGTCCTTGCCGTAACGATAGCGGAATCCACCGAGAAAGCAGACGATGCGGTAGCTGCTAGGCTCAAGCCCAACCTCCTCATAGACCTCGCGCTGCAGGGCTTCCATCAGGCTCTCCTTGCTCCGCACACCACCTTGGGGAAAGTGCCAGTGACGGCTCTGATCGCTCGTGGACCCAAGCAGGACATGCCCCGAGCTATCCATGATGACAGCGGCGACATTGACTCGCCAGCTCTCTGGTGGGGTAATCATCATTATCTGGACTTGTGCTTTAGTCCGAGGCCTTGCTGGGGCGGCGCCCACGGCTCTCGTCACTCCACGACTCACTCAGATACTTGCTCTGAAGGAGTGCCTCAAGCTCATCGTTAAAGCCCTCATAGGGCTCCTCGCAGCTAACAATCTCCACCTGCTCACAGAGACTGCGGGCGAGGGTCTGAGGCCAGCCATCTGAGGGCTGGCACTCCTGAATAAGTCCTTGATGCAAGATAGCTCCGCGATAGCGGCGTTGCCCAGCTCCTGCGAGCTTGGTACCCTGCGCGTCCACCACATCGCTAGCCACGGGGCTAGCCCAGCAAGAGCGCCCTCCATTAGGGGCATCGCTGCATAGCAGTGTGCAGTCCACGCCATGTGCGCGAAGTGCCTCAACTAGCCCTGCATGAATCCAGAGATAAAGCCGATCGCTAGCTGGATAGATGATATCCTTGCATGCAGGCAGGCTCAGGGTGTAGGTCCAGCCACGGCGGTGGTCGACAATACCACCCCCTGTCCATCGCCTGATATACTCCACATCATTACCTGGAAAGATATCGGAGGCCACAGCCGTGGTGTCAAAGTAGCCAAAGCTCACGGCAGGCTTGCGCCAGCCATAGACACGCAACCAAGCCTCGGGGCGCGTGCTAAGCAGCTCATCAGCTGCCATATTGCTGTAGCCATCGCGTGCAATGGGGTCGAGCCAGAGGCTAAGCTTCTCGGGAGGAAGCCCAGAATATCGGTCTGTAGATTGCATCAACATAGCGATGTCAATTGCAAGATGATTAGAACGATGAAGGAAGGCTTACGCGGTGAGCAAAGGAGCGGGTGTAGCGTTGGAAGAACTCTGCAGGCTTGGGCGCAATGCGGCGGCCATGGTGCACCTGATTGATTAGATGCATCCCCTCCTCCGTGACAACAGTGACTGAGATGTTCGCGGAGACCACGCGGGCATTTTCATACTTGGTAGCGTTGATCTCGATACGATCACCAAAAATGGCGACCTTAGCGTTATTTGAATTGCTACCAATGATGGGCACTGAGATTGTCTCATAGCTAGGCCTAGCATCCTTAGCTGAGGACTGTTCCTGAGCACTCTGTATATCAAGGATGAGACTCATCTCGATAATATTCTCACAGAGGAAGTAGTTCTGATCATCCTGCTCGTAGCTCACATAAGCCTGCTCCAAGTTGGTCTGACCCAAGAGATCATCAAAGGCCTTACGAGGCGGTACAAGCTGGCGATAGAGAGCGAAGAGGGGGAAGGATCCCTTTGCATTCTTGTCCTTACCATCAATATTGAGAATCTGGTCACGGAACATCAGGCGGTAGCCAACGGCATTGATATCACCCTGCGTATCAATATTATGATTACGTGCTTCGCGATAACTCTCGCGCAGGCTCTCGCTGCTACTCACCGCTGGATTGCGGTCAATGGCGGAGGTGAAGAATACCATCTGGGCAGACTTGGGAATTTTGAGACCCTTGGGGCCGCCGCCTTCCACATTCTCCGTCTTGGAGTAAAACCACTGGTAGTCATTGTCATCATGACGTATTTGCATGGACTCAAAGTCATTAGCAATGGCGCGCATAGCCACGCGAGCGCGGGAGCTTGTCTCGACATCCTGATTCACGCTTTTCCATATATCAATTCCTTGACTGGTCATCTGCATGATGATGTATACGAGCATCGCGGTAATGGTCATCGCAACTAAGAGCTCGATGAGCGTAAAACCTCGACGCAATTGAGTAGGGATACTTATTTTCATAGCACTGTGATATAAAGTTAATTAGCGACGAATAGACATATTCGTTGAGAAGAGAGGGCTCTCCATCTGCGACCACGTGCGACGCAAGTAGCGCTGAGGGTCGGGAGGTGTCATCATGAAGAAATCCGTACGCAGATAAAGAACGGCGCCGTAGCCATTTTTATCATCGGGGCCCGATACATATTTATCAGGAGTCTTAGACTCCCTAATCTTGCCCCCTTGGGTTGCAAGTCTGAAGCCCTTGTCACTGTCACGATAGAGCTGAGTGAAGCGCACAAAGAAGACAGAACCCACCGCTTGACGGATGCTGTTGCGATGCAACTTGCTGTTCATGGGGCATGCCATGGTAACCATTGAAACTTCGGAGGAGGGCACATTGCGACTAGCAGGCACCGCTGGATAGCTGCCATCGACGCGTCTGGCCTTGGAGGTATCTGCTCGGTAGGAGAAAATGACAATCGTGGTTGAGGGCTTCTTTGATTTCTCCACCCAGCTAAATGCCTTGTCAAATCCCGAGATAAATTGCGTCTTGCTGCTCTGATTACCTGAGGCGTGTTCATTGTCACGCAGAGTCGTCATCTCGGAGCGCAGCACGCTAATGATACGCTCTGACTCTTCACGCGCAAGCGAGGATCGCACCATCCCACGCGCAGGTAGGAAGAGCGTCATGAAGATACTGATGAGGATACCGATGACGCCAATGGCAAGCAACGTCTCCATCAGGGTAAAGCCGTACTTACAGTTGCTTTGATTGCTGAGAATTTTCATAGTGATTGTTTGGTCAACTTATAAGGCTAACATTAGTTGCGTCGGAGGCGGCGATTTGACTGTACCTCCAACTGATCGAGGGTGCGCAGGCGGCTCGTATCGCCACCTGGCCAGATGACGAGACCCTTGGCACCTACGGGGCGGCGCTTGTTGTCCAACTCGCGAGGCTCAATACCGTTATCAGCTGTACGCTTATTGGATTTTTTACCCTGCATTACAACGATACGCTGGGGCTGCGTGGGATTACTAGGATCGGCCATCGGGGAGACAAAGCGCCCCTTCTCATCAAACTCGATATAATAGACGCGAGAGGTACCGCGACCAGCCAAGTGCATCGAATCATTCCCAATCATTGAGCCTGCATCAGCGCGACCCTCAAGTCGGATGGGGCGGCTATAGTAGGGGCTAAAGAAAACACCAGGAGGCAGGACACCTCCACCAGAGGTCGACACCCAGCGACCGCCACGCTGCAAGTTAGAGCCATCATAGTCACCCTTCGTGCGCTCATCCTTGCGAAGCATCATGACATTGACAAAGCGCAGATGTTTATCATCCGCCTTATCCTCTAAGATAACAACGCGAGTCTGCGTATCATTACCAATAGCTGTGGCCTGAGCCTCGCGTAAGAATCCCTCTAGCTGAATAACAGCGGAGTCGATACCGCGACCCTTGCCTGCCTCTTGCAGTACTGATCCAGCCATTGTCATTAGGATGGCCATAATGGCCATTACGACCAACACTTCTACAAGTGTAAAGCCTCGGCGTATCTTTAGGAGCTCAGTTTTCATGGGTAAGAGGAGCGACATCATTAAGTCTGCTCCCTATTCATAGCAAAATATCCTGATTTTTTCAATCTTTTTTTTCTATGGAGTGCGAAAGAACCTCATAAATTGTATTTTTATTGACCTTCTCGCCCAATCACGATAGGCTTATGGTCTCATGACCATCTTACAAGCAATTATTCTCGGTATTGTTGAGGGCATCACAGAGTACCTCCCCGTTAGCTCAACAGGACACCTCATCGTTACGCAATACTTTCTCGGGCTTGTCAAATCCGATGCCATGGATGCATTCTCCGTCTGTATCCAAGGTGGTGCCATCCTCGCGGTACTCGGTCTCTACTACCAGCGAGTCAAGCAAATGATTATGGGGCTATTTGGCAAGGATGAGGTTGGTCGGCGTCTACTCATCAACATCCTCGTAGCCTTCTGCCCAGCCGTCATCATCGGCCTCACATTCAGCGATTTGATCAAGTCTTATCTCTTTAATGCTCAAACAGTTGCCGTAACATGGTTCCTTGGTGGTGTCTTTATTCTCATTTTTACCGCCTACCGCCGCCGTAAGGGCAAGGAGTTTGAAGGCCAATCGCTCGAATCCATGACTTGGAAGGGCGCACTCACCGTGGGCTTCATGCAGTGCCTCGCCATGTGCCCAGGCGTGAGCCGCAGCCTCACCACGATGATGGGTGGCATTGTCACAGGACTGAGTGTGGCCGCAGCCGTTGAGTTTAGCTTCCTGCTGGGGCTCCTCTGCCTCACAGCGGCCACCTGCTATGATGCCGTCAAATATGGCGATCAGATGGTGAGCGAGATTGGATTCCCTGCCATTATTGCAGGCACCATCACTGCATGGATTAGCGCCCTCATCGCCGTGCGCTGGCTGGTTAACTACCTACAAAAGCACAGCCTCAACATTTTTGGCTGGTACCGAATTGCTGTGGGTATCTTCATGTTTGGCCTCATGCTGATGGGTGCCGACTTGCTGGGAGAGAAGCCCGATGGAGAGCAAACTGAGGCCAAGCCGCAATTAGAGCTTTCCATCACGAGCAAAGAGGCATAAAATAGAACTAAGTTATGCGCGTGCTTAAAAAAATCTTTTTCTCCATCATCGACAACGCCCTCGCTTGGTTCACCCCGAGCTGGAGGCGCGAAGGTCTCGCCATCGCAGCAGCTACACATCGCTACCTGCGCCACTTTGAGCACAAGCTCGATGAGGAAAAGCAAGCAGCCCTCGCAGCCCCCCTCAAGGAGCTGCGCGCCGCCCTGCTCGACTGGAACAAGGAGGAGACTCTGCGTCTAAGCTCACTGCTCAACCTGCGCGGTGAGGGATTTGCCGGCTTTAAACGCCACGCCATCGGTGAGATGGTCGAGTCGCTCTTTGTCATCATGGTTGTCTTCTTGGGCATCCGCACCTACTATGCGCAGCCCTTCCGCATCCCCACAGGTTCAATGCAGCCTAGCCTCAATGGCATCATCGTTGAGCACGTGGAGGAGACCCCTAGCCTGCCGGTACGATTGATTCAGACCGTGACGCGAGGCAGCTCCTACATCGACATCAAGGCGGATACGCCAAAGAGCATCATCGGGCTCAGCAGTCAGTCCAAATGGCTACTCTTTATCGAGACTATTATTAAGTTTGACGATGGCAGCAGCGCAAGTGTGCCCACCGCCCCCGGAGCAATCATCACCTACCTCAAGGAGCGTGGCAAATACCAGCCCAGCATGCACAGCCCCGTGCTCGCTAGCTTTGATGCTGGCGAGAGCATCATTAAGGGACGAGCCAATGCAGGCGACATGATTATCGTCAACCGCGTGGCCTACCACTTCCGCAAGCCTGCTCGAGGTGAGAGCTTCGTCTTTGACACCCGAGGTATCCAAACAGATGGTGCCTCACAGAGCATGAGCGACCAGGCAGGTGGCAACCACTTCATCAAACGACTCGTAGGCTTGCCCGGGGACAGCCTGCGCATTGATTCACCCCAGCTCATCGTCAACGGGCATCCTGCTAGCGAGCCATCAATCCAGCGCATCGCTGCGAGGAAGGCTCCCTACAACAGCGCTGGATACACCCCCGTGGAATCCTCTCCTAGCTACCCCCTCGCCCCCCTGACACAGGGCGCGACATTCAGCCTCGCAAACCCCAAGGATAAGCCCCTGCTGCGTGAATACGCAGCGATGGGTGACAACACCATCAACTCGCTAGACTCCCGATACTGGGGCGCTGTGCATCAGTTCAACGTCATGGGACCTGCTTTCTTTGCGCTCTGGCCATTTACCGAACACTGGGGACCAATCCCATAAAGCCCACCACCCACCATGACAGAATCAGCCAACATCACCAAGCGAGCTAAGTCCAACCTTGCCTTCACCCTCGTCGACCTCCCAGAGCAGCAGCGCAAGCACATGGGTCAGCTCTACGCCTTTTGCCGCATCATTGATGATATCGTCGATGAGGATGGCATGAACAGCGAGCAGCGTCACGAAGCCCTCAACCGCTGGGAGCAACTCATCCACTTCCAATGCGAGCCTCTCCAAGGCGTGGAATCAGAAGTCTGCTCCCTCGTCGAGGAGATTAATCTAGATACCAAGCCCATGATGGAGCTCATCAGCGGCTGTCGCTCCGACATCGAGCAAAAGCAGCCAGCCACGCGCGAGGATCTCATCGCCTACGCCTTTAAGGTCGCCTCCTGCGTAGGCATCTCTAGTGCCACTGTCATGGGAGCGAGTCCAGCAGCGCGTGACTACGCCATCGTGCTAGGCTTTGCCCTGCAAATGGTCAACATCCTGCGTGATGTTGCCGAGGACTACCACAAGTACAACCGCATCTACCTGCCCAAGGCTGATATGGACCTCTTTGGTGTGAGTGAGGAGGATATCAAAGAGCGCCGCTACAGCTACCGCGTGCGCCAACTATTCGCCTATGAGGCAGCCCTCACAGAGAAATACTTCTGCGAGGCAGACGAGCACTACGCCGGCCTGAGTGCCGCTGACCGCCACGCCCTCATCCCGGCGCAGGCCATGAGCTACATCTACCGTACCATCTTTTACAAGATGCGAGACGATGAGTTCCGCGTCTTTGAGCAGCGTTACAGCATCAATAATCTCAGCAAGATTTGGCACCTCCTGCGCGCCCGTCTCGGCTCCTTTGAGATGCCCAATATCGCCAACATTTCAGAGTGGGCAATCTTCAAGACCAAAAGCCAAGGCGAAACCAAGCCATAACAGCAAGCTTGACCCGAGCCTCGACTCGCACACCATACCCCCAACCCCATCATCACCGTCTCTACCAGCATATGAAGCAACTTCTCATCCCCTCAAGCATCATCGCTAGCCTGCTCTTCCTCAGCTCCTGCGGCGAGGACAAAAAGCCCAGCAGCGAAGCAACTGCCCCTACAAAAATCAGCCACGAGGCCACGCAAAATGCCTCCATGAAGCAAGCTGCCCAGAGCTCCCTCAAGGAAGGTCTCGTTGAGCTACTCGGCAAGTACCCCCAACTGGGGCAAGCCGACGGAGAGCCTAGCATCCAAGCCCCTGTCCTGCTCCAAGACGGCAGCAAACTCATCGTCACTCACAGCAAGCTCATCGCTAACGAAGAACTCTACATCGAGCAAAACGCCCCTAGCGAACTCGACGAGCTACGCAAATCCGCCAATGAGGACATCAATGCAGCCATGCGCCCCAACTCAGGCTACCTCCTCCAAGTAGGACTACCCAGCCTCGCACTCATGGATGAGGATCGCCAGCCCCAGCCCCTGCCAGCAGAGCTTGATATGATCGTCAAGCAGCTCGAAGCACTCGCCGTTGACAAGGTATTTGTCCTGTCTCAAGAAAAGGGAGCAGCCAGCCTCATTGAAGCACACATCATCTTTGAGCAAAACCCCGATGGCAATTGGATCGAGAAGAACTGCATCATCAACGAGGAACCCCTCAAGCTCATCCAAAGTCTCACCGCCCAAACCAAGCTCCCTAAGGATGCCTGCATCAGCAGCAGCCAGTGGATTGATCAGCGAAAGAATCAAATCCAGACCCTCTGCGATGAGTTCAGTAAAAAGTCTAGCCCCTATATCCAGAACCGTGAAACACAGGCTCGCGAGGCCATGCTCACACGCATCGCTGCGATTGAAGAGCAAGAACGCCGCATCCAAGATGAGCAAATCGCCCAACAAAACAAGCGCAAGCAGCATACCGATCAGATGACAAGCCTCCTGTCCAAGGATGCCGAATTCCACGGTGAGTGGAAGCGCGCTGATGACTTTGGCAAGATATCTCTCACGATTAGCGCTATTGACATCTTAGACAACGCCATCCAATTCGTCGGCTGCATCTATGATAGCGACCTACCAGCAGCCAGACTCGACGTCACCGGGCGCTGCGAGCTCGACAACAGCAAGGAGAGCGCTGTGGTCAACATCAAAATCTACGATGGACAGTACAACCCCGATGTCGCCACCGCAGAGGTCTATGACGCACAAGATGGAGTCCTCAAGCTCCAGCTCAGCAAGGAAGGCAAACTCATCGGCACCATGGGCTGCGCCTCATGGAGCAAGCCTGAGAAGAACTTTCAATTGCATATGCTCAACCCAGCTATCCAAGCGAAGCCTCCCCTCCCAGCAGCCGAGCAACCAGCAACTGATAGCCCGAGCGAGCTCCCCGAGGCAAGCGATGACGCGGCTCCAGTCGCGAGCTAAGAGCTACGAGTAGATAATCAAACCAAACTCCCATTAGATCACCCACGTGACTTAATGGGAGTTTTTCTTATTCTAACTATTTTATCTTGACAGCAGAGTTAGGATGGGCTAACATACACCCGAGCATGTTAGCATGCTCTAACTAATATGAAGGCAGAACCCAAAACTCTCAACCAAGCCAAGATCGGAAGCAAGCACTGCATCACGAGCATAATTGGCAGTGGCGCACTGCGCCAGCGCATCCTTGATATGGGTCTCACACGAGGCACTAATATAGAAATCATCAAGGTAGCACCTCTCGGCGACCCCATGGAACTGCGCCTTCGTGGATATGAATTAAGCCTCCGCAAAGCCGAAGCAGAGCAAATCCACATCATCTAATTCCCTCGGGGAGTCCAGCCATCCAATCATCATGAAAAGCATCGCAATCGCAGGCAACCCCAACAGTGGGAAGAGCAGCCTCTTCAACGAGCTAACAGGAGCAGACCAATACGTAGGCAACTGGCCCGGCGTCACCGTCGAGCGCAAAAGCGGACTCCTGAGAGACAGCCCCGATATCGAGCTCATTGACCTGCCTGGTATCTACTCCCTCTCCCCCTACACCCCCGAGGAACTCGTCACACGTGAGTACCTCATGGGATCAGCCCCCGACCTCATCGTCAACATCATTGACGCGAGCAATCTGGAGCGCAATCTTTACCTGACAAGCCAAATCCTCGAGCTGGGCATCCCCACCATCATTGCGCTCAACATGATGGACATCGCGAGAAAGCAACGCACCCACATCGACACAGCAGCCCTAAGCAAGGAGCTCGGCTGCCCCGTCATCGAGATCAGCGCCCTGAAGCGCGAAGGCATCAAGCAGCTCGCGCAGCTCATGCGCGCTGACATCCCAGCCGTCCCCAACACACTCACATACAAAGAGAGCCTTGAGCAGGCCATCCGCGCTACCTGCACAGAGCTTGGCTGCACGCGCCTCGTTGCCCTCAAGCTATTACAGAGTGACCACCCCCTGCTACTCAGCCACGG
>CAMQZC010000025.1 GCA_947039485.1 uncultured Verrucomicrobiales bacterium
TTCCTCGGTCATGACAAATTTATGTTGAGTAGTTATGATACTCGAAAGATCTATATCTGAACTTAGCTCTTTCGCCGCAAGTGTTGGTACGAGGGCGATGGAGAAATAGAGTAACTTGAATTTCATACTGCTATGGTAATTGTACGCTGAAGATATGTCAAGATACTTTTTGAGCATAGAGTCAGCAATATCATTAAGCTAAATATACTCGCTCTCCTAAATCTTTATCTTCTGAGCGATTTGCCTGAAGAAATATATCGTTGCTATCTAGCCATTTTTCGAATTTTTCACGGCAATTAAAATGGTATGCTTTACTTGATGTAATTACATTCAGAATGGTGCGTAGCTCTGGGGATAAGTTTTGTTGTCGTTTTGGGTCTTTTTCATTATAAATTTTTAGCAACTTATCGAGATTTGCATGGATTGATTCATATGAACTGAGCTCTTCATGGTGCTTTTGGATATCAGCTTTCTTTTCTTCAAAATAATCCCTACATTTGTTGTGTGTAGCATCAATATATCGCATTCGATCATAGGCTATAAAGATGATTTTTACGTCTCTAGGTAGTTTTGATCGGATGGCAACCATTTCCTCGGCTTTGTTAAATCTATTCCAAAGCGCCATATACAGATCTTGGAAATCATCTGAATTTTTGATTATATGACCATCAAGATGGTCATATACGAAGCGTTTCAATGCATGTGCGGTATTGAGCATTTCCTTAATCTTCGCTGAATGCATCTGGCTATCAGCTCCTGGCGTATGCGTGTGCTCTCTATCAATTGTTAAGTATGAACTGGGTGTAAGCGTATGAAATACTTCATGTAGCACAACCTGAGATGAGGAATACAAATCTTGAGTGGTTTTGCGTACATACTCATCAATGGTCATTTTAGCTGCGATTTGTTTTCCATTACTATCTTTTATGGCAGGCATTCCCATATCGTTATCTCCACCATCTACCGAATTGGCGTATCTATATCTATTAATATACTTATCTTCAATAGTTTGTGTTTCCATAGGAGAGCCTAGCGCTATAAGGATATCTGTTTCCCTTGATATCCTATCTCGTATAGCAGGTAGTTGGCAAGCAGGGATTCCTTTCTCTGAGAGAAATTTTAGAATTTGAGCATCATCACTTGTGTCCTTCTTTGGATTGATCGTTTTTAGATCACCTTTTCTCGCCGATAATTTATTAGTGCTGTTATTATAATCATTTAACTCAGCCTTTGATATCTCTCTAATCGTATTCCTTGGTAAATCAGAGCTAGGTAGATATATTTCGGTGTTTTGATAGTGATAGCCTTTAACAATATTTAGAATAGTTTTCATTCGTTCAACTGGTTCCATATCTAAAATCTCATGAGCTTTTTCTTTACCTTTAATGCGGTATAGCATGGTGAGAGCTTGTAATGGTTCAGCGATTTTAGGCTTTTCGCCATGAGTCATTTTAAATGCTTTAGCAGCATCAAATTTGATTTTATACCAAGAACTAGTTTCGATGTTAAAATCTGTGGGCGGATCTATAAATTTTTCATCTTTTGTTAATTGGACTTGAGCGATGCCTGCATTTATATAATAGTCTGACCATGATTCAGCACCTAAATCTAATTCAGCAAATTTTCTTTTTGCATTTGATTTGAGATTATGTCGCTTAACTTTTATATCAAAATTAGATTTTGGCGCAGTAGATTTTTCATCAGGCGTCTTGAATCTATCTAGATATGAATTGAAATATAATAAATCCTCCTGCAGTTTACGATGTTGACTTGCTACTCGTAATTCCTCTGAGTTGTGGTAATTATGACCAACCGCCTCAATCAGAGCATTTCCTAATGCTTCGTTTTTTATGTTTTCTTCTTCTTCTGTGAGGGGGGCATTACTAGAATGCGTGGTATTAGTACGTTGCCGCTCTTCACTTCCTGCTTCTATATGTTGATTGCTATCTATCAGCTTAGCTCCCTGTTGGATATTATCTTGAGGATTTTGGCTATTTTGATTAACTTTAGCTACCGACTCACTCTTTATCTCTGCTGGTACAGGTTTAGATGCTAAGATATCCTTTGCTTCTCGTTCTAGTTTTGCTGATAATGGCTTTGCTTGAGCTACTGGTACTTTTCCTTTCGTCAGTTCAAAGGCTTTTTTCATTCTTTCAAGCGGAGGAGAGTTGATAATAAGCCTGTATAAGTCTTCATCTACTTCTTGTGCGAGGATACGAAGGCGGTCGTAAGCAACAGGACTATTCGCCTTGATTCGCTCTTCCATATCTGCTTTGTCAAGACTCTCTTCTCTTTTTCGGGCAGATGCCATATTTTTTAATCTTTGATTATGAGCTATTTGCTGTTGTATAGAGCTGCTGCTTGGTGATGCAATCTTTTGGGTGCTTATCTTTTGTTTTCTTTCTGCAGCGAGTAGTCATGCTGGGCTTGATTCCCATGCTGATCGGATAGACATGGGAGATTTCGGAGCATCTTGAGGAATCATTTGTGTGGAGCTTAAACTTTGGGTTGCATTATTGTGAAGCTGCTCGCGTGATGAATCTAGATGATTTCGAAGTTGAGGGGTAAGAGTTGCACTTTTCGTATTGGAATCTAAAGCCTTTTTTTCCTCCTCAAAGGCAGCATGCATCCCCATTACATAATCGGATTTCTGCTGCATTTTGTCCCAAAACATGTTATTTACTGTGCTTAGTATCCTATCCTGTGGTTCAAAGTCATCAGAGAATCCATCAACGAGATCAACAATAAAAGAAGCATCATATTTTTCATCACCTTCTTCTATATTTATTGGATTTGTATAATCTGTATCATCGTTATTACTGCGTGTCATGGATGGCTTAGCATCAATTCCTTGTTTGTGGTTTTCTAAAATCATGATAATATGTTAATACATTATGATGATTGATTGCAAGCCGCAGGCGAGATAGCATCACCCAGCCCACTCTGGTTTGAATGCCCTTCACTATAAATTATAAAGGAATAGGTCTCAGTCATGAAGTTCTCTTCACTGATTACTAATGCGCCATCTAGATGCTCGTAAGTATCTCATCTTGCTTGCTATGAGTGTATTGGACGTTATAGTATGTGATCCATTTACTAGCATTTTTTTTGATTTCTCTAAGTCACTCTCGACCCTGTATGAAATAGTGCTCATATTTACATGTTCTTGCTTGTTGGTTATTAGGTGCATTGAGTGCCATTTTGCATGATAGTGATGGTGTTTTAGTGGTGGTTTTGTCAGGGTAATTAGTGTTTTCTGAACTTTTTGGGGTGATCGCGAACTTTTGTTTTGTGGCTCTGGGTGGAGCATAAAGCAGGCTGAAGGGGATATGTAGATTGAGGGCTTCGGGATGTGCTGAGGCTGGGCTTGATGATGAGCGGCTTGGAGTGGGAGGCTGAGGGGCTGCTGTGATGCAAGGTAGACCTTGAACTAAGTTTTTGCGCCTGTGAGGAATGTGCGCAAAATCAAGATGCTTGAACGTTATGGTGTTCGCCAAGCGCGTGCAGGTGTCAATTATGTGGAAACTACCTTTTATCAAGGCGTTGCGAACAAAACCGAATAATTCTAGGGTGCCATTCAGTATAAAAATCTATTATTAAACATTCAAAATAGTCAAATATGGATTTTATTTACAAGCACCCTATGATTTGATAAAACGATATAAGGCGAAATATCATCTTAAAATCTGTCATTACGCCATTATGACGAACCATTTTCATCTAGCAATTGAAGGTGATATTCAAGAGATTTCAGCCTTCGTCAGCGGACTTTCTTCCCGCTATACAATCCATTACCACAAGTTTTATGATAATGGACACGGCTCAATTTGGCAAGGTCGCTACAAAAGTATACTAGTTCAAAAGGAGCATTAGCTCTCGCGGCTGGGTCGCAACATTGAACTCAACCACGTCCGCGCCGGTATGATTGAGCGAAAGGAACTTAGAAGCTATAAATGGAGCTCAGCTCATTATTATTTATCGTGGCAAGTCGGACAAGCTCATTAAGCCCCTTAAGCATTCCTACCATAGCTCGTTTGACACATATAATGATGCTTATCAAGAGCTATACGCTCAATATTTGAAAATGCCCTATGAAGAAGATTTGAATCTTTTTAGAAATTCGAACAAATCGATTGGCGATGGAAAATTTCTTTCGTCTCAATCTTTGATCTACCCACTCGCATCAAGTTGCGAGTGGGTAGATCAAACAAAGTCATTAAGAAGGATGTAATCGACACCGAAAATGCAGATACCTGATTAATTTGGCTTAGTAAATCTAATCAGACCTAACAAGATATCAAGAGTAATGTTCAATGTCCAGTTGCGCAAGTTAAGAAAAATCCCTATTTAAGTATTTAAGAACTTAAATATATTATGATTATGCTGAATGGCACCTAGACTTTTGTATTTTTAGTAATAAATGGTGCCAGTCAAGGGAAGTTAACTTGCTCTTGATTTCCGGCAGGATCAGCGTTAAATTAGATGTTATTCACTTGAATCAAGAAAAATGAGATTTTTGCTTGTTTCAAGGAGCAGTAATCAAAAATAATAAATCAATTTTAAGATCAAAAAGAGCTTATAGCCATCGCTCGATTTTTTCAGCCTAAAAAAGGCACTTACATTTAGAATCTAGGCACCATTTATTATTATTTAGCTTTAGTCGATTTTTCAATATCAGATTGAATGTCTTCTAATGCTTTTTTTTCCTTAGTTATCTCTGCCTCGAGATATTTGATCCGCAATAAAATGTTTTTCTTAGATTTTTGCAGCGTCTCTAAGTCATCTGTAAATGGTTCTCCTCCTAGACTCATATCTAGACATAGCGAGCTAAAGAGAAGCTGGTCCTCTTTAGAAATATCTTTTATATCAGGCATACATAGTGGAACGGACACATCGCCTCTTATGCGAAACGGAGGCTCTTTTTCTATATTTTCAGCAAATAAAGTATTACTGAGAGTTGACATCATCGATATAGCTACGAATCTAATAAATATCTTCATCTTCATACCTTCCATTGTAACCATATCAACCATGAAAGCAAGTACAAATGAACCTTGTAACACTGCCTATGCTAAAGTTTTATTGTTTTTTTGTGTGGTTTTCGCTTGCAAGAATATCTGATTATCTTTGAACCATTGATGAAATAGGGGTAAATTGTTTTCAAGATTTTTGATTTGATATGTCCAAAAATGGCGAATAATTTTATGTAGCGAATTATCTAGTTGACCTTTTTTATTTTCCGGGTCAGATTGGAAGATTTTGTAATAGTTATGTATTCCTTTAAATATATCATCTAATGTTTTCAATTCAGGATGTTTTGCTGAATTGAGTCCTGATGTTTGTTAAAGTAATTTTTAGCATCATTTTTAGTTTTTTCTTGTTGATTCATATAATTGTATACAGTAAATAAAATACGAGCATCTCTAGGGATCGTTGAGCGAATGCGCGCAGCATGCTCAGATTTATCATAGAGTCGCCAAAGTGTCTGATAGAAAAATTCAAAATCATCTCCATTTTGCAGTGGTTCTTCGGGGAAGTGTTGGCGCACAAATCTTTTGAGTGCGTGGGCGGCATTGAGTATTTCCGGTGCTTTTGCCGCGTGAATAGAGGGAGAAACGCCGGGGACTTTCTAGGGTGCCATTCAGTATAAGAATCTATTATTAAAGATTCAAAATAGTCAAATATGGATTTTATTTACAAGCACCTTATGATTTGATATCCTTATCTAAAGCCTAAAATAACTCTACCATCAATATGGGACGCAAAGCTAGAAGCAGAAAACGACAGGGTATTTACCATATCTACAATCGTAGTTCAAATAAGATGAGAATTTTTAATTCGGATGAATTAAAACAACACTTCCTTGATTTGATAGAACGATATAATGCGAAATATCATCTTAAAATTTATCATTACGCCATTATGACGAACCATTTTCATCTAGCAATTGAAGGTGATATTCAAGAGATTTCAGCCTTCGTCAGCGGACTTTCTTCCCGCTATACAATCCATTACCACAAGTTTTATGATAATGGACACGGCTCAATTTGGCAAGGTCGCTACAAAAGTATACTAGTTCAAAAGGAGCATTAGCTCTCGCGGCTGGGTCGCAACATTGAACTCAACCACGTCCGCGCCGGTATGATTGAGCGAAAGGAACTTAGAAGCTATAAATGGAGCTCAGCTCATTATTATTTATCGTGGCAAGTCGGACAAGCTCATTAAGCCCCTTAAGCATTCCTACCATAGCTCGTTTGACACATATAATGATGCTTATCAAGAGCTATACGCTCAATATTTGAAAATGCCCTATGAAGAAGATTTGAATCTTTTTAGAAATTCGAACAAATCGATTGGCGATGGAAAATTTCTTTCGTCTCAATCTTTGATCTACCCACTCGCATCAAGTTGCGAGTGGGTAGATCAAACAAAGTCATTAAGAAGGATGTAATCGACACCGAAAATGCTGATACCTGATTAATTTGACTTAGTAAATGTAATAAGAGCTAACAAGATACCGAGAGTAATGAATAGTTGAGTAAGTTAAAAAATCCATATTTAAGCATTTAAAAACTTAAATATATTATGATTATGCTGAATGGCACCATGCCCATTTAGGTTGCAGTTGGCGTACTTTTGTGGTGGCTTTGTCTGGTGCTTATTGAAGGGATTGTGCAGTTTGAGGGCTTCAGCTTGGGTAGTTGCTGGGATTGATGGTGAGGGGCTTGGAGTGCTAGGCTGCTTTGTGGGGCTGGGCAAGTTGAAGGGACGCGGCAGTCCGCGCGAGTGCGAGGGCGGGGGCAGGGGGCTGCTGTGATGCTTGCTGCGTCTGTGCGTGGGATGTAGCCTGTGAGGGAGATGTCGGTCTGGTCATCGTACATGATGATGCCGACTTTCTTTCCGCGGTAGTCTCTCTGGATTTTGTTGTCGGGCTTGTAGCTCATATCCTGTGATTCGAGGATGATGCCTTGCTGGTCTGCGGCGAGCCCGAATACGCCGACTGTTCCGATGATTGTTGCCATATACCTTAGGGGCTTTTGTCAATTTTTCTGGTATATGGGGATGTGTGTGGTATAGTCGAGGGTATGCAGACTAGTAATAATTTAGATGAGCCTATTACAATAGAGAAGGACTTAAATGATGAAACTCCTCTTTATCGTATTCTTCCTTTAAAATACCTTATCAAAATGATTGAAGATAATAAGTTTACTTTGATAAAGGTTAGTAAATGGGTGGATCGTTTTGAGAGCCCTATAGATAGGGCGTGTATAGAAAACATCTCTAATACTGAAGGTAAGGATGAGTATTTTGCTTCTTGTTTTACAAAGAGTCCTGAGAGTGAAGCTATGTGGAAATTATATTCAACTGACAATATTTCTGTGAGAATTACAACAACAGTAAAGGATGTGTTAAACGCCGCGAAGGGATTTTTTAGTGCTGAATATCCTTATTTAAAAGAATCTGATATTCTTAAGGTAATGAGCAATCCTGATTTATTTATTTATGGTGACGTCCAATACATGTCTCGTGAAGGTATACAAAATCAAATTAAGAGTGATTTAGGAAATAAGGGTGATGATGAAAATACAGCATACCTAAGGGAAAAGCTCATTCCTTACTATCTTCTAACCAAACAAGAATGTTACAGGTACGAAGAAGAAGTGAGGGTCGCTATATTTGATACGTCCAATAAATTTACACCTCATAAGAAAATTGACTCTATATATTTAGAAATAGATGCGAAGCAATTTATCAAAGAAATCGTTTTCGACCCAGAAATTAGTGAAGAACTGTATGAACGTTTGAGTTTGTCTCTTGCCGAGAAGTTTCAAATCGAGAGTTCTAAAATTTCTAAATCTTCATTAAAATCGATTACTTATTTCGAAATTCATTAAAAACATGCAAATCGGTAATTATGAGAGATTATCTTTTAATGGTAATGCTTATGGATTCATGAGGGGAAGCCGAAGCTGCAGCAGAAGGTTTTGCTTTCTTCTTCCCCTGAGGGTGTCCAGAAGTCTGTTCTGCTGATGCTGAATGTGCCTTTCCACGATTGAGCGGACAGGCAGATGTTGTCGATGCTACTTTGTGAGATGACGATGGTCATGATACGGTGATTGTGTAGTTGAGGGCGTCACCGCTGGCGGTGGCTGTGAGCTTTTCTCCGTTGCTGCTCATTGTCTTTGTGTCACTGATTCGCAGCTGTTGGTCGTAGGTTATGATCTTCTTTCGGAGGGCTTCCATTGCAAGATGAAGTTGATACAATAGCGAGCGTATGGATTTCGCGATTTTGCAAATTACCGTCTTCGGGTGCTCGTGGAGTGTGGGGTCTTTAAATATTGCCGCTAAAATGAACATTTTTTACCAAAACACCGATTTTGGAGTTGACCCGTTTAGTGAGGGTGCGTGAGTTGGCTGTGGGGCCAGTTAGGACTTGAACTAAGTTCTTGTGCCTGTGGGAAATGGGCGCAAAAAAAAGATGCTTGAACGTTATGTCGTTCAAGCATCTTTTAAAGTACAGGGTGAGGGATTTGAACCCCCGACCAACTGTGTGTAAAACAGCCGCTCTACCACTGAGCTAACCCTGCGTTGGGTTGTATTGGTTGCACCTGTGGGGTGCAGGGGGATTATATAGGATGTTTGATGAGATGGCAAGGAGAAAATGATATTTTTTGATATTTTTTTTTACTTTCAGGCTCGGGGCTTAGTTTGATGTTGGTAGGCTAGTCCGTTTGTGCTATGCTACTTTCAGTACATGTTTTTAGCCTTTTTAGCGATTTATTTTCAAAGATGATTATGCAGAATTCTCAGTCAAGTCAGTCTAGTTCTAGTGAGTTAGCGCCCAGCCAGACGATTCATCTGATGGATTCGGTGTTGGCTAGTCAGGTAGCTGCTGGTGAGGTGGTGGAGCGTCCTGCCTCTGTGCTCAAGGAGCTGGTGGAGAATGCGATTGATGCTGGCGCACGTACGGTGCGCGTTGAGCTTGCTCGCGGTGGTGTGGCTCTGCTGCGTGTGTCTGATGATGGCTGCGGGATGTCGGCAAAGGATGCTCAGATGTCTCTGCTGCGCCATGCTACTTCTAAGTTGCTCAGTTTTGAGGATTTGTTTGATATTCAGAAATTGGGCTTCCGCGGTGAGGCTTTGCCTAGTATTGCCTCTGTGTCCAAGATGTCGATTGTGACGCGTCGCGCTGCTGATATAGAGGGTACTCGCTTGATTGTTGAGGCTGGGGAGACGATGCCGCCTCAGGGTGTGGGCTGTGCCCCGGGGACGATGATTGAGGTGTCTGAGCTTTTTTATAATACGCCTGTGCGTCGCAAGTTCCTCAAGAGTGAGGATACGGAGGCGGCTCATGTGGAGCATCAGCTTAAGTTGCACGCGTTGGCTTATCCTGCGCTGCGCTTTGTGTATACTCGCAATGGACAGTTGGTTTGGGATACTCCTGGTACGCATGATTTGCGACAGAGGATTGCTGATCTCTCGGGACGTGAGCTGGCGCAGGATCTCATTGAGATTCGCCCTTATGAGGCTTTAGGGATGCAGGTGTCTGGCTATTTGCTGCCGCTCTCCTCATCGAGGCGCAATCGTAAGATGCTGCATGTGTTCTTGAATGGTCGTCCAATTGTGGATAAGATTGTGTCGCGTGCGATTCGTGATGGTTATGGTGGCTTTCCTACGGGCTTGCAGCCGGGGTTATTCCTTTATTTAACTGTTGATTCGGGGCTGGTTGATGTGAATGTGCATCCTGCAAAGCGTGAGGTGCGTTTCCGCCGTCCGGGTGATGTGAGTGCGGCTATTATGGAGGCAATTGCGGGTAGTTTGGCTTATCATGCGAGGCATGGTTCTGCTGTAGCTACACCCGCCGCTGCGCTTGTCGCACCGAGGCTTGCTTCTCCTTCTGTGTCGAGGGCTCCTTTGGGGGGCTCGCAGGCGCTTAGTCGCTTGGCTCGCGGTGATGGCTCTCGTGATGAGGATGCTAGTTCTGCTGTGTCAGCTGGGCCTGTTGAGATGAAGCCTAAGTTGACGCTGCGTCCTCTGGCTGGGGCGAGGCAGCCAGCGCAGCAGCTCATGGAGTTGCCAGCGGCGGCTGTCGTATCGCCTCGTGCTACCGAGCTAGAGGCTAGGCCTCAGATTGAACAACTGGCTTCTAGCAGGACTGCCACGATGGCCAGCCCAGCTGCTGCCACATCTGCGGCCTCGTTCACCACGGAGGATGCTGCCGAGTCTGATATTTGCTATCCTTCTCTCTTTATGCAGCAGGCGGAGGGCTTGCCCAATTTTCGCTATGTGGGTGAGTTAGCTGCTTCTTTTGCGATTTTTGAGAATAGGGAAGGGCTGGTGTTACTCTCTCCTCGTGCGGCTCGCGAGCGTTTGATTTTTGAGCGTTTGATGCAGAGTAGCAAGCGTCCATTGATGCAGCAGCGTCTCTTGATGCCTCTGCTCTTGGAGCTTGATGTGCGTGATTTTGCGCTGGCAATGGATTTGCTGCCGCAGTTGGAGCGCGCTGGCTTTGTGGTGTCAAGTTTTGGTCAGCGGACCTTGCGCGTGGAGGCTGTGCCTGCCATTATGTCGCTCAACGAGTCGGAGGCTTTTATGCTGGAGCTCATTGAGCATTTTGGCTCTCGTGGTGAGTCCCGTCTTGCACGCTCTCGCAATCCCTATGAGAGTTTTGCGCAGCATCTGGCGCGTCAGTATGCGGCTCAGGAGGATTTGCGTCCTTTGCTGGATTCTGCGATGCTGTTGCTGGCAGATTTGATGTGCTGTGAGATTCCTTATTGCACGCCCACGGGCAAGCCTACGATTGTACCAATCTCACTCAATGAGATCAAGCGTAAGTTCCATGCTCTTTGAGCTTACGCTTGACAGCGGCGGCTTGAGGGCTTATGATGCTTCGCGTGGCTCTTTGGCCAATACACTTATTCCCCATTATCCCTTTTAGTACGTATTTTTATGAAACAAGTCACTGAGATTGTCAGCAAGTATTTACAGGTTGTCACGGCTCCATTTTTGAAGAATCCCGACTCCGTTGAATTGCGCGTAGCTTCATCTGAGACGGGGGATTTACTGCGTTTTCGCCTGATTCTAGAGCAGTGTGATATTGCTCGCGTGATTGGTCGCAATGGGATGACGGCTTCTGCTATTCGTTCTCTGGCCAAGTCTGTGGGTGAGCGTTATGATGTGCGCGTCGTGGTGCATATCCTCTCCAAGGAGGAGGCTGAGGAGTCTTTGACTTGATGGCTGTGAGCTGAGGCTGCTGCGATGCAGAGCTTATTTGAAGATATGCCCGAACTACGGGCTGCTCGTGTGCTTGTTGATGGCCTGAGCGATATGCTGCTTGACTACTCGATCCCACAGGGGATGGAGGCTGTGCAGCGTGGCTCTCGCGTGGAGCTCATGATGCGCAATCGCATGGCGACGGGCACGGTGGTGGATATTGTCGAGCCTGATGAGGCTTGGGCACACCGCTTGCGACCGCTGAAGCGGCTGGTGGATGAGAAGCCAGTCATCTCGCCTGAGTTGATGAATCTTGCGGAGTGGGCAGCGCGCTATTATGCGGTGCCCATTGAGCAGATGGTACGCTGTATGCTGCCAGATGCGGTGCGTCAGGAGAAGCATGAGGAGAAGACTCGCAAGGTGGCGGTACTCCAAGACTGGCCTGATGATAAGACCCTCAATAAGATTAATAGCCGTGCTCCTCGACAGGCTGCTATCCTACGATACTTGCATCACTCTGAGCTCAACCGCGCTCCTCTTGCTGATTTGGGCGGCAGCCCAGCGCTGGCTCCTTGTCGCGCGCTGGAGAAGCGCAAGTTCATCCGCATTGAGGAGGAGTCTGTGCATCGAGATCCTGCGGGCACAGAGACTTTTGCGGCTACGTATCCGCTTAAGCTCAATGATGAGCAGGATGCTGCCTTGGTCTCGGTGTTAGAGTCCTTTGACTCGGGTGATTTGAAGCCGATTCTCTTGCAGGGTGTGACGGGCTCGGGCAAGACGGAGGTGTACTTGCAGGCGGCCGCGCATGCGCTGGCTGCGGGGAAGGGGGTGCTGATTTTGGTGCCTGAGATTTCTCTCACGCCTCAGACGATGGCGAGATTCAAGGGGCGTTTTGCTCAGGATGCTCGCTCGGTGGCAATTTTGCATTCTGCGATGAGTGATGGTGAGCGCTTTGATGAGTGGCATGCGATTCGTCGCGGTGTGGCTCGCGTGGCTATTGGCCCTCGCTCGGCTGTCTTTGCGCCTGTGAATAATTTGGGCCTCATCATTGTCGATGAGGAGCATGACGGCTCTTACAAGCAGGAGAATGCACCTCGCTATCATGGCCGCGATCTCGCGGTGCTACGTGGTCATATGGAGAAGGCAACGGTGCTGCTCGGCTCCGCGACTCCTGCGCTAGAGAGTCTGCACAATGTGCATCTAGGTAAGTATCGGATGCTGCGTCTCGATAAGCGTGCGGATGGCGCAAGGCTGCCGCTCACGCGTGTGCTCGATATGCGTACGGAGGCAAAGGATAAGCGTCATCTGGGTATCATGAGTGAGCGCTTGCGCATGGCCATTGATACGAGATTAGATCGTGGCGAGCAGGTTATTTTACTGCTCAATAGGCGTGGTTTTGCGCGTGCTCTGCAGTGCCCTGACTGTGGTTATGTGGCGAGCTGTGAGCATTGCTCAATGCCGATGACTTATCATTTGACGGAGAATAGGCTGCTGTGCCATATGTGTGGATACCGTGCGATGGTGCCCAAGACCTGCCCTGAGTGTCACTCCTCTGGTATCCTGCTTGAGGGCTATGGGACGCAAAAGGTGGAGGCGGTGCTACGCCGAGCTTTCCCCAAGGCGCGCTTGCAGCGCGTGGATGCGGATGTGGCCTCGCGCAAGAATGCGCTGCGAGATATTCTCAATGAATTCCGCGCGCATCGCATTGATATTTTATTAGGCACGCAGATGATATCCAAGGGGCTAGACTTTCCAGGGGTGACACTGGTTGGCGTGCTCAATGCGGATATGGGGATGAGTATGCCTGATCCGCGTGCTGCTGAGCGCACATTTCAGCTGCTAACTCAGGTGGCTGGACGTGCAGGACGTGGTAATTTGGATGGTGAGGTAATTATTCAGACTCATGTGCCGCATGCGCCTGCCATTCAGTTTGCTCGCCGCCATGATACAGATGGATTTGCGGAGTCTGAGCTCGCGCTGCGCGCGCAGTTTGGCTTCCCCCCATACAAGCATATGGCTGTGCTGACCCTGCGATCAGAGAGCGAGTCGCTAGCTGAGTTCTCTATTCAAAATCTCTACAAGCATATTCTCAAGGCGCTACCCGTCGAGGTGGAAATTACCGAGCCTATGCCAGCTGCAATTGCAAAGGCCTATGGGCAGTTCCGCTTCCAGTGCACGCTCAAGGCGGACTCTGCACGTCTGATTGCTGATATTTGCAGCCGTGAGATTGCCAAGCTTGCCGTGGGCGAGGAGATACGCATCAGTTTGGATATTGATGCTTATTCCTTCATGTGATGAGTTGTTGCCCCGTGATGGGTAGATGAGTCAACATAGCGCAACATGCCTGCAGTGATCAAGTTACCTGCATGAACTTTATTTTTTTGGCTGGCTGCTCAGCCACTGGCGCAGGTACTCGACTGTCGAGCTTGCTTGATCCGCCTGCTCTCGCTCTACAAACATAGGCAGGGGGAAGCAGTGGCGGTGGCGATGTTTGCGGCTAAAGTCGGCTTCTCTGCCGCTAAAGCTCAGATTTACATTCGCCTTGGGGCAGTGATTCCATGGCCCGCCAAAGCAGGGCACAATCTCTAGGATGCTAAATCGGCGCTTGATATAAGCATTGACCCAGTAGTTCACCGATTCAGCTGATTCTCTAGGCTTGCTGGAGCCACGACGACTGACAGGGTCTAGAGTAGCAATGGCTATTGCTCCACCTTGATTAGAGGGGAGCTGGCGTGCGATGTCCATCGCGGCAGATCCTCCATAGCTATGCCCAACGATGATGAGAGGGCTCTTGGGGTTGACGTTGCGCCAAGCTTGAATGTCATTCACAATGAGCTTGGTATCATGACTGAAGAGGTTACCATCTCCAGCTTCCCAGTAGTAGAATCCGCGAGCTTCATTAGGGTATTTTTTTGCCAAATCGGTGTTGGCACAGATCGGGGGAAGGACATCATACATGAGTCGCGAGTAGCCACGCACCCAGCTCAAGAAGCCGCCAATATAGACGACTGCCAAGTCTGATTTTTCTGCACGCAGCGGGCTTTGCTCCTCAAGGACGGCGGCTTGATCGGTCGCAAGGGCGAGTTTTTGACCGTCCATGCCCTCAGCTACAGCCCCGTAACAGAGCGGATGGCTAGGAACACAGCTTGGCAGTAAGAAAAGTAAGCTGCATGACAGAATAACATAGAGCCGTATCATGCGCTCAATCGTATACTAAAACCTTGTAAAATCAAGGCTAAAGCATAAATGCGATTTTTATCCAATGCCGCTTGACTCAATCCTAATCTTTTGTTAATATAATCGGAGGATTCGAATGCATCCTTAAGTTTATATGAAAGCAACAATCAACTGCACAGTACTTCGCGACGGCCACCAATCCCTGGCGGCCACACGTATGTCCACCAAACAGATGGAACCAATTGCCCCTATCCTCGATGGTATGGGATTCTCCGCTCTCGAAACATGGGGCGGTGCCTCAATCGATGCTGGCCTCCGCTTTCTCGGTGAACTTCCCTTTGAGCGCCTTGATAAGCTCAAGAAACTTGCTCCCAAAACCCCTCACATGATGCTTCTGCGCGGTCAGAACATCGTTGGTTACACCAATTACGCTGATGACGTTGTAGAGTGCTTTGTAAAGCTCAGCGCTAAGCATGGTATGAACATCTTCCGTATCTTTGACTGCCTCAATGATCCAGAGAACATGCGCACATCCATCCGTGCAGCAAAGGCAGCAGGCGCAACAGCACATGGTACCATCTGCTACACAACCTCCCCCGTACACAACCTCGAGTACTTTGCTAAGCTCGGAAAGCAGATCGCTGACATGGGCGCTGATGGCATTGTCATCAAGGACATGGCTGGTCTCATCGCCCCTGCTGAGACAGAAAAGCTCGTCAAGGCTGTCAAGCAAGCTACAGGCCTCCCAGTCTGGGTACACACACATGACACCGCTGGTGTTGGCTCCTCAAGCTACGTCTCAGCTGTCAACGCTGGTGCAGACGCTATCGACTGCTCCATCGCTCCTTTTGCAAACGGTACAGGCCAGCCTGATACCCTCCGCATGCTCGCCCTTCTCGAAGGCTACGAAAACTGCCCCGAGTTTGCCCCTGACTTCAAGGAAAAGCTCACTCTGATCACAGAGATGCTCACACCAATCTATGAGAGCCTCAGCAAGTTCACCAGCCACGCCAACGAAGTTGTCAACAGCGACACCCTGCGCTACCAAGTGCCCGGTGGTATGCTCTCCAACTTCCGCACACAGCTCAAGGAGCTCAACATGGCTGACCAGTTTGAAGAAGTATTCGCAGAAATCCCCGTCGTCCGCGAGGCCCTCGGTTGGATTCCTCTCGTGACTCCTACCTCTCAGATTGTAGGCATGCAGGCTATGCTCAACGTCAAGTTCGGCCGCTGGGAAAACATCTCCCCTCAGTGCGCTGATGTAGCCCTCGGTTACTACGGCAATACCCCTGCACCTGTTGACGCTGATCTGCGCGCCCTCTGCGCTAAGAAGATGGGCAAGGACCCCATCAACGTACGCCCAGCTGACCTCCTCAAGCCCGGTATGGATGATCTCCGTGCCAAGCTCGAAGCGAAGGGTCTCCCTGTCACTGATGAGAACTGCGTGATCTACGCCATGTTCCCCCAACAGCTCGAAGACTACTATGCAGGCAAGCGCCCAGCGGATCCAACCACAGCTAAGGTTGAGAACTTTGGTCCCCCAGTAGCCCTCACAAGTGTAGGCATCGCTGCAGCCATCTCTGGCAGTAACATGAAGCTCAACATCATGGGCAAGCAATACGATATCAATATCTGCGAGCAATAAAAACTCACGCTTCCTAAACACTTTTAAAAGCCGTCCCTCAAATGAGGGGCGGCTTTTTTTGTCGCGTAGAGCCTCGTATCTTACCATAGGATGATGGATTTCTAATTGTAATGATGGTGCTTTGCCAAGATAATGGCGCTAGGTTGATGCCTCGATGCGCCAGTTAGGCATTTGCTGCTGCTTGGCTTGCACAAAGTTGGCCGCTAGATCTGCTGCACTAATTTAGCCGTGGACTTTTGCTCTGTTAGCTGCTAGGATGGTGGAATGATGGATTTACCACAGATTATGAAGCAACAGCGCTTTGCTGTACTAGGCGATACGATTAATGAGGATAAGTACGCTTACAAGATTAAGCGTGCAATGATGGAGAGAGGCTACACAGTGTATGCTGTGGGTAAGGAGCTTGCCTCGCTCAACGAGATAGAGGGAGGGGTGGATGTGATTGATCTCTGTATCAATCCTATCAAGGGCTTGCAGTTGCTGCGTGAGTGTAATGTGCCCTACAAGTGTATTGTTATCCAGCCTGGAGCTGCTAATGATGAGCTGCTGGCTTATCTCAATGAGCAGGGGATTGATTATATTGACGCCTGCTTGCTTGTTGGCTTGAGTTTGTACACGCGTAAGTAAATCCCTGTAGATTTGAGCTGTAACTATTAGGTGATACCTTGGATTGCATCATTGAAGAGGCGTTGACGAGCGCTTGGCGGGGTAGTTGAGTGGTACGCTCCCATGGTCTCAAAGCTCCTTGAGTTGCGCTGGAGCCATACAAGTTGTGGCTGTCACCATGCTTAAAATAATTGGATCGAAAGTATCGGAGCAACTGAGAAGGACTCCGCAACTCGCGAATAATTAGACGAGCGGCTTATATATATGGCAAGCAACACATCAGACGATTCCCCAACACAGCGTCCGCGAGGGGGCTGATGATAATGCCCCCTTTAGCTTAGCAAAATTCGCTGGAAATTCAGTGATACCGACCTGATTTTTATGATACAGAAACTAGTGTCTTGGAAGTTGTTGCGAATACTCTCTAATAACAGTATAAAAATAAATAAGAACCTGTCAAATTTTAATTTTGGCAGGTTCTTTTTTATTTGAAAATGTAGCGATTAAGACTCTTTAAGTACTTTATTGAGCATTTGCTTCCAGACTCCATGCAAAAGATCGGGACGACATCTAAGCTCATTTCCATTCCAAACGTAGGTAAAATCAGCTGCAATATAAAGACTAGATTCATCATCATTGAGTTTGAGGATTTTACTTTTGTCAGACGTTTCAACAATCCAGTATGAGCTTTCTGGGCTACCTTCGTATGCTGTATCTCCATCATGCATTTCTAACAGTATTAGAGTCCCTAGCTTGATGGAATCTGTTGTAGAAAGCACTACTTTTCCAACGACCAAGCAAGACGCCTCATCAATTCCCTTGCCTCTTGTGAAATCTGGGGAATTGGAACTTCCACGAACTTCAAGATCTATCTCTTTGATGAGGACAACAGGACTATTATTTTCCTGCCAATTAGAGATACAAATATTGATATTTTGTTGCGACGCATCTTGTTGCGCAATCACAGGACAAATAAGCCCAATGCCTAGCAATATATTTAATACTGATTTTTTCATATCTCTTTATTGAATCCTCACTTGATTCTTTTATCTAGTCTACATAGACTCAATTAAAAAAAAGCAGTTTTTAGGTGTGGTGCATATTTTTTGACGGTGGACTTATCGCATGGAAGAAATGTAAAAAACCTAAAACATATCCAACCAACACCAAGAAAAGAAGATTGCCGCGCTGCAAAATTTCGGTATAAAAATCCGCTACTGGTTGATTTAGTAGCGGATTTAGCTTTTAATATGATGTTTGAATTAACCGATGACACCATCCACAACGTCTATACGTATTATGTATTCTAGTCACGATCGCGGGGGTAGTGGGTTACATCCTTAATTGAGTCGCTGCGCAGCCCTGACCGATGCTCATAGAGCTCATCGCTTTTCTGGATGTTATCGATGCTAGCTTCTGTTTCATCCTCGTGCATGTGCCGCTTATCTTGGTTATTGTAATAGCAGTAGATGCAGTAGGCAAAGCAGGGCGCAGTGGCGAGGAATGCGTAGGCTAACTCTGCGTCGGTGAAGGTGAGCGGGAGTAGCGTGAGGAAGAAGATGATGAAGCTGACGAGTGCTAGGCGGGGGTAGTTGAGTGGTACGCTCCCCATGGTCTCTGCGGTTCTCGCGTTGACGGCAAAGTAGTAGAGTTTGCCATGCTCTTTTTTTTGATAACTATAGAGCCAGACAGGGAGGAGGGCTGCGAGCCACTTTTCACCTTTGACATCAATATTATGATCATCCCAGCGGATTCCTCGGTCGTATTGCTTGATGAGATCGCGGGCTTTTTCACAGGCTATGTCAATGGCTTGCTGGTGGGCGATATCGCTGAGGTCGCTGATATTACTGTCGCGGTTTTCTGAATGGTAGCCTCTGAGGTAGTTAGCGTCCCACTTGATGGCATTTTTTGTATCAAAGGGAAGGATAGAGTTGATGATGTTTTTTGTGCTAGTCGTGTCGTTGTGGTTGAGCTTGTCTTGACTGGATTCGAGGGTGAGGTCATCGATAAAGAGGTCAAAGCTACGGCTGATGGAGTAGGCATTGGCATCGTAGCGGAATGAGCTACTTTTGCCGTGTTTGACTCGGTATTCACGTGCGAGAATTTCACCCTCACCCTCTAGTTCTACATGGGCGCTGATGTCGATGATCATGTAGGGTAGATAGACGCCAAAGATATTAGAGGCGGTGAACTCACGCTTGAACTGAGTTTGGGCAAAGAACCAGCGTTTTTTGAGAAATCCCTGGATGCTAATCTCAGCCTTCTCTTTGTCTAGTGAAAAGGGTAGAATGAGGTCGGGGACTGAGCCGTTGGGGACGGCATTGTTAAGTGAGAGGATATTGCGGCACCAGTGACAACGAGCGTTTGGTGCCTCATCTGCGCAGATAGCGACCTCGGCCGCACAGCTGCTGCACTTTAGGGTAATGACTTGATTGGCATCTTCGGCGATATCTTGCGCCCCTGCACCCATGCTGAGGCCCTCGAGTTGGTCAATGCTTTGCTCGTAGGTTTCTGCTTCAATGGGTTCAAACTCAAAACGACAGAAGTTGCAGCGCAGCTTACCTGTTTGTATGCGAAAGGCGATGTCTGTGGCTCCACATTTGGGACATTTATTCTGCCCATCTATGGAGTCTTGGTGTGTGTCTAGGATGTTGTGCTCTGCTGCAGGCTCCTCGTCGAGGAGCTCTGCATCAGGGTTAGCCTGCTGTTCTGTAGTCATGGGCTATAGTTATGCAGTTTAGAGACCTAGTACCTTTGCTTTTGCTGCGTCAAAGTCAGCTTGGCTGATGATGCCTTGGTCAAGGAGTCCTTTGAGTGAGATAAGCTTGGCGTAAGGATCTTCTGCGGCTACAGGTACAGGAGCTGCTGGAGCTGCTTGTTGAGGGGCTTGTTGCTGGAGTCCGGCCATGCTGTTACCCACAGCGCCCATGCCCATACCCATGAATCCCATGCCCATGGCACCACCACCATCTGGGTTTTCTCCTGCTGCTTGGAAGCCTCGTGCGACGGATTGTTGCATAAAGGCGTTGCCTCGTCTGCCGGAGAGGGCATCGGCCTTCTTGACATCGCTGAGTAGGGCGAGGGTGTCTTCATCGTATTCGATGGCTGCGAGGGCGACTTTGACGATCTCGAGTCCTCGCTGAGTTTTCCATTGGTAGCCATCCTCAACAGCGGCTCCGAGACTTTGAGCAAAGCCGATAGGATCGCCTTGGATGCGGGTGATGCGGTTACCACGGCTAGGGTCGTTGCAGTAGCCTGAGAATGCTGCGGCAAGTGAGCCTACAACCTCGGTAAAGAGTTGGTCGCTGGCAGGGTTGTCCATGTCAGCAAAGTCAAAGATGCCTCCAGCGACAAGGATGTTGGCAGGAACAAATTGCTTGATAAAGAGGATGGGGTCAACGATACGAAGGGAGTAGACGCCGCGCGTGACTGCTCCTACTTGGGTACCGAGAAATGCGTCATCCCAGTAGATTTCTGACTGTGTGCCAAAGCGATTGCCTGAAATTTCCTTCATATTGACGTAGTAGACCTGATGACTAGAGCCAGGTTGTCCACCGAATTTGAAGCGCTCCCAGCTTTGCTTGATGAGGGAGGAGACGACGCCATCACCAGCAAAGATTGATTGGCTGTTGATGTCGTCATTTTGGTAGGTATAGCCACCGGGCTCAGTGATGAGGCCAGTTACACCCGTGTCTTGCATCATGATGAGGGCATAGCCATCTGGCACGAGGATGCGGCTACCATTGCTGATGATGTTGTGAGATCCGTTGATGTTGGAGCCACGCCCTGCGTTTTGACCAATTGCTTGGGTAGGGATGAGTCCAGCGGTGGCTGGTACGTTTGTTTGTGGTTGGATGAAGTCTTTCCACTGGTCAGCGAGGGTGCCTCCAATGGCTCCAGAAAATGCTTGAATGAGTCCCATAATAATATTATTTATTGTTCGCACTGTTTGATGTGATTGCTCTATAGCAATCACATCCTAACAGAATCTTGATATAAGCTTATATGATTTGATGATATTGTCAATAATTTAATATGCCAGTTTTGTTCTATTGTAAGTGAGTTCTCTAGTAAATATTTGCAGCAAATCAAGGTGAAACTAGAATCCCTATGTGTATAAAATAAAAAATCCCAGCCTTTGATTTAAAGGCTGGGATGCTGTGTAAATGTTGGCTTACTTATCGAGTGCTGCTAAGGGCTGCTGCAAGGTCGAGCCCGAGCGCGAGTGCTACGCCTGCACCGTAGGCGGCGTCGGCCATGTGGCAGTTGCGGATGTGGCGCTGCTTGATAAAGTCCTCAGCATCGCCCATGGCTCGAGCCGTGTTCTCAAAGAGGACTTGCTGCTGCTGGGGGCTCATGAGATGAAAGAGATCGCGTGGCTGACTGTAGTAGTCTTGGTCATATTCTCTCTCATTGTAGTTGTAGGCTTCACCTTGGAGGGGCAGGGCTGGCTCTTTATTATCAGGGCTATCTTGCCACTCGCCATAGCTATTGGGCTCATAGCCGATACGTGAGCCCATGTTGCCATCTGTGCGCATCTGACCATCGCGATGGTAGCTGTGGAAGGGGCAACGAGGGCTGTTGACGGGGATTTGGTTGTGGTTGACTCCAAGGCGGTATCGCTGGGCGTCTGCATAGGAGAAGAGGCGTCCCTGAAGCATCTTGTCTGGGGAGAGTCCGATGCCGCGTACGATGTTGAGTGGGTTGAAGGCTGCCTGCTCTACATCGGCGAAGTAGTTTTCTGGGTTACGGTTGAGCTCAAGGATGCCGACCTCATGGAGGGGGTATTCTTTTTGCGACCAGACCTTGGTGAGGTCAAATGGATTGCTCTCACGTTTGTTGGCTTCCTCTTCGGTCATGATTTGGATGCACATGCGCCAGCGTGGGTACTCTTCATTGGCGATGGCGTTGTAGAGGTCTCGCTGGTTTGACTCACGGTCTTGCGCGACGATGTTGGCGGCTTGCTCATCAGTGATGGTTTTGATGCCTTGTTCACAGCGAATGTGGAACTTGACCCAGACGCGCTTGTTCTCCTTGTTGATGAGGCTGTAGGTATGGCTGCCATAGCCGTGCATGTTGCGATAGCTGGCTGGGAGGCCGCGGTCGCTCATGGTGATTGTGACCTGATGCAGTGATTCTGGCAGCAGTGTCCAGAAGTCCCAGTTGTTATTAGCGCTGCGCATGTTGGTGCGAGGATCGCGCTTGATGGCGTGGTTGAGATCGGGGAACTTGAGTGGGTCGCGCAGGAAGAAGACGGGGGTGTTGTTGCCCACGAGGTCCCAGTTGCCTTCTTCTGTGTAGAATTTCATCGCAAAGCCGCGGATGTCACGCTCTGCATCTGCGGCTCCTCTCTCACCTGCGACGGTGGAGAATCGCAAGAAGCATTCCGTTTGCTTGCCTATCTCACTAAAGATGGCAGCTCTGCTGTATTCAGTGATGTCTGCGGTGACGGTGAATGTGCCAAAAGCACCAGAGCCTTTGGCGTGCATGCGGCGCTCTGGGATGACTTCTCGGGCGAAATGTCCGAGCTTCTCCATGAACCATGGATCCTGCATGAGGACGGGGCCGCGTTGACCTGCTGTTTGGATGTTTTCATTATCGGCGACGGGATTACCTGCTGCTGTGGTGAGTTTGTTTTTCATGGGGGTATGTATTGTTGTGTACGTTGTTCTCATTTTGCCATGAGTTGCTTTTGTTGGGAATCTAAATAATAAGCTTATCTAGATTTCTTAGCTCGTATAGTCAAATTGTCCCATCATCATATGGATGGTTCTTTCTGTTTGACTATATCCTGAAATCATAACTAAATTTCCCTTTAATTTTATATTATTGGGGATTATTGTCAATGATTTAATTTGTTGGTCAAGGCGTTCTGTGCACATAGGCTAACTTAGAGTGTTTATAAAGAAGACTTATTGTTGTAGGGTAACATCAAAAATAAAGACGTACTGGGTTGTCTCATCGCTCCAGGTTATCCTATAGCGCTGCATTCTATTGGCGTTGCAGTCGGTAGAGGCGCATCTCCGTGAATGCCTGAGCTCATATGGTCTTAGACATCTAATTAATATGCTGATTTCCTAAGAAGTCTATCGACCAAAAAGCCCCGTTAGCGTGTGCTAACGGGGCTTGATAATATAAGAGGGGTAGTCTTAGGCCATGCGTGCGGCGACGTCTGCTTGGATTGCTTCCCAGAGCTCGTCGATGCTGGCGCTAACTTTTTCGCTAGCGATGCTTACTTGCTCACCTGCTTTGCCATGGGCAAAGATGTAGAACTTAATCTTAGGCTCAGTGCCACTGGGGCGCACCGCAAAGCTGCGGCCGTCCTCAAGGTCGATGAAGAGCATTTTCTCGGCAGGAATGGGCTGACCCTCGGTGTCGATAAGTTTACCAGCGGAGAAGTCGCGCATACCTGCAACCTTCACTCCACACATCTCAACTGGAGGTGTGCTGATGTAACTTTGGGTGAGTGCTGCTATTTTTGCAGCACCTGTGGCGCCTTCCATGACGATGCTCTTGCCCACTTCCTTGTAGTAGCCGAGCTGGGTGTAGATGTCGTTGAGGCACTCCAGCAGGCTGCTGCCCTTGCTGGAGAGGTAGGCTGTGAGCTCGGCAAGCACGAGGGCTGCGGCATTGGCGTCTTTGTCGCGGACAAAGTCTTGGGCGAGGTAGCCGTAGCTCTCCTCACCACCAAAGACGAAGTAGCGGCTGTGCTCAAGGCGCAGGGCGCGTGTTTGCTCCTCGCTCATTTGGCGGTAGTTGGTGCGCAGCTGCTCAGGGATGGCTTGCTCGTAGCGACCAAGCTTGGCGGCTATGTACTTGAATCCTGTGAGGACATTGACTGTGGCGATGCCAAAGCTCTCTGCAATAGCGTCTTGCAGGGGGCTTGTGACAAAGGTCTTGACCATGACCGCATTCTTGATGTTCTGAGGCGTGATAATGCCCAGATCAATCATGCTCATGCAGCGGTACCATGCCAGCAGGCAGCCTGTCTGATTGCCTGAGAGTAGGACCATTTTGTTGGTCTTCTTGTCTCGTACGGCGATGCCCATGCGGTCAGCGTCAGGATCGGGGGCGATGACGAGGTCGGCATTTTGGGCTTCGGCTTGTGCTATAGCCATATCGAGGGCTTCGGCATTCTCTGGATTGGGGCTAGCCACGGTGGGGAAGCGACCATCGAGGCAGTCTTGTGCTGCTACGGTGCTCACATCACTGCCTACCTTGGCGAGTAGGGGGACGATGCAGCGTGCTCCCGTGCCATGCAGGTTGGTGAAAACGACCTTAGCGGAGGCCTGTGCAAAGACCTCGGGGCGCAGCACGATGCTTTGCAGACGATTGATGTAGAGGTTGTCAAACTCGGCACCAAGGATGCTAAGCTTGCCTTGCTCTGCAGCTGCTACGGCTGTGTATTCATCGCTTTCAAGGGCGTTGACTTCTTTGATGACGCCGCTGTCATGGGGATGGATGAGCTGAGCTCCATCGGTGAAGTAAGCTTTAAATCCGTTGTCGTGGTAGGGATTGTGTGATGCTGTGATGACGACACCAGTGTCGGCGTTGAGTTCGCGAATAGCAAAGGAGACCTCAGGGGTGGATGCAGGGCCATCAAAGAGGGCGCAGTCGCAGCCCAGCTCGGTACAGAGGCGTGCACAGTACTCGGCAAAGTCGCGCGAGAAGTGACGCGTGTCATGACCGATGACGATGCTTGGCTTCTTACCAGGGCTAGTCTCTGCGACGACGCTGCTGATGTAGGTGATGAGGCCACGCATGGCTCGGCCGATATTGAAGTAGTTCATGCTGGCTGTGCCGACGCAGGGGAACTCGGGGCGATCGTTGGGACCTCCTGCGGCTTGCTCAGCCTTGGTAATGATGCTGCCAATGGAGCGACCACGCAGGCCACCTGTGCCAAAGGCGAGTGTCTTGAAGAAGCGGTCATTGAGCTCACTCCAAGCTTGCTGCTCGACGAGCTCGTTGATTGCTGCTGCAACTTCGGGGGATTTACATCCCTGCATAAGCAGATCGATGTTGACGAGTGAGGAGGGGAGGAGTAGGCCGGCATCGACGGCTTGTTGCAGTGTGTTCTTTAATGCACAGTTCATGTGTTGAGTTGTGGTTGAGGTTGAGCTTATTTGATTTTTTCCGTGCGGAAGGGGTCTTCGCCTAACCAGATACGGATGGCTTCTTCAGCATAGGAGGCGTAGTGTCCAGTAGGGTCGATGTTGCGAATCTCATAGTAAAGTGCGCGCAGACGATTCTTGGGGAGGTCTTTGCGTCGCATGTGTCCTGTGAGTGCAAGGAGCAGTTCTTGGCGTTGCTTTTTTGTGTAGTGACCACCAGAGAGCATCCTGCGGATATAGTTCTCGGCGCTGTCAATATCGAGCTTATCTAGCTCAACGAGTGCACCTGACCAAACGTTGCCTGTCATGGATAGTCCTATACCATGTGGGTCGGCCTTGCTCACGCGCGCACGCACATCATTGGGGAGAGCGAGGTCGTAGCTTGCGGCTTCTGCAATTTGGTCAAGGTCGCGTTTCTTTGTGCCATCTTTGACTCGTGAAAGGATTTTTTGCTGCGCGCTGAAGTTACCAAGCATGCGCTTGAGCTCAGCTTTCGCGAGATCAAGGTTTTCAAAGACATCAGAGTCAGACATGCTGCCGCGTATGGATCCTGTAGAGTCGGTGAGGACGATGCCGGGGAGGCTGCGTGGCATTGGTGGGTTGAGCCCACCTGTTGCGCGCTCATAGAGTTGCTTCTCTCGCTTACTCGGGTTTTGGTAAACTGGGATAGCTACGAGAACACAGTTGCGTGCAACACTGAGGAGTTTACGGCGCTTGAAGTACTCATTATACATCTTCTCGCCATGATCGCTGAAGTTAGCGGGGTAGGCAAAGATGATGACGGGTTTGTTTCGCGCGGATTTGAGGGCGCTGGCATAGCTGCGTGCGTCGGCCCCAAGGCATGTTATTAGGAGAAGTAGGCTGCTGAAAATGACGGTTTTCATATCTGTAATAAAAGATGAGTGGTTGATGTTCTTAGCGGCGGTTAGCTTTGCCATAGACATAGAAGCCTACAACGGGGATACCTTTGGTCATGTCTTCTGCGAGCATTTCGCCTTGGATGGACATACGTATGAATCGGCCTTGAAGTTTTTTCTTGCGGAAGTCAAATCGAATGACATTACCAGATGCGGCTACAATTGCACCCTGTGACCAGTTCTGTCCATCCTCAGATACCTCAAGGAGGAAGGGACGATTCGTAGCCATGGGGCTTTGTGTGAGGCAGACGACACCGTTGACAAGGGCGGTTTTTTCTAGCTCAACGCTGATGCTGGATTTGCCGTTGATGTAGCCACCAGCGCGCTGCAGGACGGCCCAATGCAGGTTGCAGTCACCACCTGGATCAATGGTCTTATCTGAGGTGATGAGACCTGTGGTCGAGATAAGTGCGCCAGAAACGCCTTTGATTCGGAACTTATTCTTGGTGTATCTCTTGGGGAACTTCTTCCATGCGAGTTTGCCAATAGCTTGGAACATGCGTCGATCAGCGTTACTGCTGGCTGTAAAGGCAGCCTCACCCAGCGCCTTCCATGAGGCTTCGGCATTGTTCTTGCCGCGCCCCGTATTACGCAGCGCGCGGATGATAACGTCGGAGAATTCCTCCTCAATCTCATTCTTTTCCTTACCCTCGGGGAGGCGTGAGCAGAAGTCGAGTGCCCATGCGATGGCGGCACCCGAGTAGTCAGGGTGGCGGATAAGCTGGCTGATGGCTTCCTTCATGAAGCGTGATTGATCTTTAAGGGTGGTAAAGGTGTTAAGCTGGGTGCTGAGCAGGGGGTCGATCTCCCAGCGGTTGTTGCCCCATGTCTTGCACTTTCGGAAGAAACGGGCATAGATTTGTGCTATCTTGCGGAAGTCCTTGAGATGCACTGCCAGTTTAGGGTAGACGTATTTGAGTTGCAGGGTGGCGGCAGCATTGTGGAACTTTGTGTTCATGCCCTCATTGATGAGGGTGCTCGCCTCGGCCCACTTCTCACCGTTCTCTGGTGACTTTGCTTGCAGGTAGCCTAGGTAATTGAGCCAAGCTGGCCAGTTGTATGGTTGACCGATGACGGAGTTCTCATAGCAGTAAAATGCACTGAGCATCTTTTTATTGGCGGCGCATACGTCACCAAGGGCTCTCATTTGGTCTGATACGAGTGTGGCGTAGCGATCGCCATAGAGCTCTTGGGTGAGGATGAGGAAGTCCCATGCTGGTTCTCTCCAGAATGTTTTATGCAGGCTCTTTTTCCAGTAGATACTGTTGCAGGCATTCCACTTGCCATTGACTCGCGTGGCGTACGCGCAGTGACCAGGTTCACCCATGGTAGCAGCTGGTAGCCCGTTGGCAATAGCCGCGAAGGTGCCGTAGTGAGAGAGAGCTCCGCAGACACCACCCACACTGCGGTGAGCGTGCGCGATGACACCTTTGTGATACTTCATGGATGCGACGAGGTAGTCGCTGCCATGCACGGAGTCACCGGCCATGTTACGCAGGTTGTAGGCGACCTGATAGGCTGCTCCACTGTATTGTGATTCGGGCAGACGCACGTTGTCGCGCATCCACTTGAGGTTGCGTACGCTGCCCCATTTGCCGGGCTGAACTGCACCCATGATAAAGCGTGTCTCCCAGTATTGTAAGTCGTTAAATTTCTTATTAAGTTTTCCTTCGCTGTGACTTGTGTAGTAGTGCCAGAATCGAGCTTGAAGATCCTCTTCGCTCCAGCCTTCACGAGCAAACTCAAGTGCACCTGTGGTAGCGAGTCGGCGTGCGATGGGATCATCAATGAGCTCAGAGTATTTGGTGAAGAGTCCAGCAATGTAGCTCAGTGCTGAATCAAAGTTATCTGTAGGCCCAGAGTAGAGGGTGTCCTCCAGCCAGCTGAGATCGCTGCTGAGTGTAGAGAGCATAGACTTGCCCATATGCTTCTTGGCGATATCCTTAATGGTATCAACGCCTGCCTTTTGGATGAGGTAGAGGATGGCTACATCGCGACGATTGGCAGGATCAAACATGAACTTTTCAATATCATCAGGGCTGCCAGAGCCAAGCTTCTTAAAGACGCGCTCACCGACCAGCTGTTGAATTTTGCCTGGATCGGTCCATGTCTCGGGGCCAAACTCATCGACTGCCTCGATGCCTCCGCGTTTTTCCTCTCTCGCAATGAGTTGTGCGATGCGCCTAGTGCTGCTAATGATGTCAACACGGCGGCCTTTGTCTGCGATGGGGGAGACTCGGTTTTGTTTGGGGTCGACGGGGATATCAATGAATTCCTTGACGGCTTGGAGTTCTTCAACGTGGCTGTCATCAATTTCATAGTTGCCATCATCGCCCACTGTATCAGCAATATGACTACCTTTAGATGTGTCAAAGTCTTCAGTATCCCATGGATTCTCCCCATCGTCCACTCCTGCCTCGTCAATAACGATCCCTGCTGGGGGGACATAATCATCCTCGTAGTCATTGATTTCTATAACATCGGGCTTATTAACGATTTCCGTTACTATAGGGTTTTCTATAGGGTTTTGGTTGAAGATAGGGTAGCAGAACCAGCCAAGTGTCATGACGAGGAACATGCTGAGGATGAGGGAGATGAATTTGTTTTTCATACGCTAAGGGGTGCTTGGAAGAGAGTGTGGGTGGAATAATTATCTGTTGATGATGCTTTTGATGGCAGTCTCAGAGGATTGTTGGATGAGGCTATCTTTGCAGCTGCGGAATCGCTCAAGCTCAGGGATGGCGCTCGCGCTGCCATAGTTCTTGAGATGGGTGATAATGTTGCTTACCTGCTGAAGGTCCTCGGGATGGTCGGCATTGCTTTTGCACAGCAACTCAAGAAGGGTGTTTTGCGCTCTTTCTCCGAGTTGCTCGAGTGCTGAAGTCCAGCGGATGGGGTTTATGCACCACTCCTTGATGATGTCGTCACATATTTTTTCTGGTGCTGCGTGGATGAGGTATTCGATGATCTGGTCATTTATATCTTGTTGGCGAGCGAGGCAGTACTTGAAGTATTTGAGAGAGAAATCTACACTCTTCTCATTTTCTGGCGAGGAGTAGGTTGTGAGGGCTTGGATGAGTTTTTTGTAGCAGCTAGGATACTCCACCCATGAGTCTTCGAGGACGCTCTGCAGGCTGTTGACGATGTCAATGCGCAAGATGGGGGCATCAAGAGAGTTGAGGACGCCTGCTGCAAACTCAACTCGCTGGGGACACATGCTATGGAGCTCCTCAATGTTGGCGTAGATGTAGGAGGGGTGAGTCTCTGTTGAGACTATCTCTGAGGAGTAGCGGTTGACGATGCGCGCCGTGACGGCATTGTACTCGACCTCGTAAAGACCGATGTCCAAGTCGCTGTGTAAGATTTGCCCAAAGCGCTTGGCAAAACTTGTAATGTCGCGAGCCTTGCCCGAGATACCTGTAGAGATGAAGAGGAAACCATTGCCACGACTGTAAGCTACCGTGCTCCTAGCACGCAGGATACGCTCGATAGCGTCACGTATGGGAGTGCGCAGCAGAGGGTCGGCGTTGTTGATGAAAATAGCGTAGTTAAAGCTACTGCCATCTTGTGGTTGCTTACTGGCAAAGTCGCTGATATCGCTCTGCTCAAGGAGGCTACCTGATGAGTTCTTACCATCAGAGTGAGCTTCAATGTCAATGTTGGTCGGTTCGTTCGCGTCGACTTTTGCTACGACAAACTTTGCTGATATCTGCATGGCTTGCTTGAGCTGAGGGGAGAACCAAGCACAGCTAATGATTGTGACAGAGATAGCATAGCGCAGGATTTTGCACTTGCGGCTTGATGTGATGATGAAGATCGATGATGTGATGCACAGGATTAGGCAAAAGATCCTCATCGTATCATCTTCTAGCTTGAGCAATGCGTTTGGGTGGTTGCTATTGGGGTCATTGCAGCCAAACGCAACAATGCAGATGAGGAGGATAGCAACGCCGATACTAAATCGCACACGGCTAGCCATGCTAAAGTTGTGCCCTTCGAGATACTTCTCTTGCATCTGTAGGGCTCTCTGCTTTGCTCGAGAACGAGCGGCGAGAATCTCTTCTTTAGTCTCGTCGTTTAGCTCCTTTTTAAGGAGAGTTGCCGTAGAGAATTCTTCTTCTGCACAGGATTGGCATTGCTCAATTTCCTCCGACATCGAATGAAACTTGCGACCACAGTTCTTGCACTCTAACTCCATGAGCTTATTTATAGCAGAATGGAGGCTCCATAGCAAGTACAGAATACACAGAGAGACGCAGAAAGGGTCTCTTCTTTCTGCGTCTCTCTGTCAATGGCAGCTCATGGCTGCCTCTCTATTTAGGAGATGTTGTAGCTCTGTCCTGGCTCGGGGATGATGATCTGCGAGTCTGGCAGCATCTCCTCAAGGGTAGATTTCATCCATGCTGATGCTGCGGGGTCTCCGTGCACGAGCATGATGGTGGAGGGCTTGAGGCGGCAGGCGTAGTCGAGCAGGGCATTGCGCGAGGCGTGGCCTGAGAAGCTAAATCGCTCGGTGCGGCAGTTGTAGGGGTAGGTTTGTCCTCCCTTTTCTTTGAGTCTTACAGACTCACCAGCCTTGGCTTCTTTGAGCCATCCAGCAGGAGAATCAGGGTCGCTGTAGCCGACAAAGAGAATGGAGTCCTGCTTGCGGGGGAGGACCTGCGCTGCGATTTTGTTGGAGGCGGTGTGTTCACTCATCATGCCGCTGGAGACGAGGTAGATGTTGCCGGGTGAGGCGACAAGTGGCTTTTTGTTCTTGCGGGGCAGGCTGCTAATGTCGATGGATTCGCGCAGGCGGTAGCCTGGGAGGCGGCGCGGTGTGGTATCTGCTAATTTGTCATAGAGCAGGGTGACCTTGGTACTCAGCCCACCGAAGTGGATAGGTACATTGGGAATGAGGCCCTTCTTGCGGAACTGCTCAATCTCATAGAGCAACTCTTGGCTCTTGCCCAGAGCAAATACAGGAATGAGGACGATGCCGTTAATGGCAAGAGTCTCGCGGATAGCCTTGGCTAAGCGCAGGAGTTCCTTTTCGCGTGTGTACGAGGTGTCTGTAGGTGTTGCGCCGTGTGTGCACTCCATAACGAGGATGTCAATATCGCTCGTGGGGAAATCTGCTCCGGGGATAAGGCTTTGGGGATTGAACTGCACGTCACCTGTATAAAAGATGCTCTTGCCGCTGGGGGACTCGAGTCGCACGCCGCAGGATCCTAGAATATGACCAGCATCATGCAGGCTAGCGAGGACACCGTCTTTTTTGCCAAGGCGGAAGTTTTGCTTATAATCGCGTGCTATCCACTCACGGGAGACGTCGTCGAGCTGGGAGTGTGTGTAAAAGGGATACTCAACGATGCCATCTTGCGTACGCTTGGAGGTCATTACATTGACTGAGTTGTGTAGCATTGCTGACCCGATGACGAAGGTGCCGTTGGTCATGTAGACCTCGGCTTGGGGGTATTTCTCCTGCACGACGGGCAGGGTGCCGATGTGGTCGAGGTGGGAGTGGGTAACAAAGATAGCATCAGGGGAACGCTCTCCGATGAGTTCGTACTGAGGTTTGGCTGCGTTGCCTTCTTTTTTAGGATGCATGCCTGCGTCGAGGACAATTCGGGTGTCGTCAATCTCGACAAGATAAGAGTGGGAGCCAATTTCTGATGCCCCCGAAAGGTTCGTAAATGTAATCATGCGGACGTACAGTGTGCACCAAGCGCCTGGTATTGTCAATCCGTTACTCTGTACCTACTCTAATTAATACTCCATTTTCTCGAAAAAGGCGTAAAAACAAAAAATAATCATCTAAATAACATTTATTTCTGTGTATTTTGAACAAATAACCGTTATCGTGTGTCTTAGACATGAAAACCTCCCTTGGTAAATATGGATACAAAGAATGAAGATAGCATAGCGAGCGAAGATGCTGAGATGAAGAACCTGCTAGCGCAGCTCTTCATTGAGCCTAGCCAAGAAGCCGGATTCGAAGAACGATTCCTCTACAATTTCCACGAGCGCGTGGTACAAAGTGCGGTATGTCAACCTACTCGCATGCGTGTTTGGGATCATCTTTGCTTCTTCTTTGGCGGCATGAGCACTCGCAAGCTCAGCTATGGTTCCCTAGCGCTACTCACTTTGTCTATGAGCGTGCTTCCTTGGATCATCAGCACTGATGGTAATACCTCTCCTGCGGAGGCTAGCACAAAAAGCCCCTTTTCTAGTATAGCTGCTTCGCTCTCCTCATTTAATGATGAGCACTCACTGCTCTACAGCGATGTGACGGCGCCTCATGACCGCCTTGGCATCCATATCAACAAGGCGACTAGCTCTAGACCAAAGTCCAATTTCATCGCTAGAAAGCTCATCATCCCGCACAAGGAGCCTTACATTATCGCAGATGATGCATCCACCATCTATACAACGACATATCAAGCTCAAAACAGCTTCCCTCAATATGTTGCACCAGCTATTCCAAGCTGGGGATACTAATTTTATTCCATCTCGATATTGAGATAGATGATTAAGGCAGCCTGAGGGCTGCCTTTTTTATGTACCAATCTCAGCACCCTCTGCGCATATACCAATGATGCCACTGCTTTAAACTTGCAATCTGATGGCGAGTGGGTAAAATAGTGATGCAAATACGTTTTTACGTCATTTATACATCTCAATATAATATTATGAAAATACTTATCACAGGCGGCTCCGGCTTCATCGGTTCTCACATTTGCGAATTCTATCAGGATAGGGCGGATGAAATTCGCATTCTTGATAATCTACGCACAGGCTATCGTAAGAATCTCGACGGTCTCAAGCACACCTTCATCGAAGGCAGCATCACGGATCGTGAACTTGTTGCTAAGGCTGTAGAGGGTGTTGACTACATTTTCCACATGGCTGCTCTCGTCTCGGTACCTGAGTCCATGAGCAAGGTGCGCGAGTGCTTGGATCTCAACGTCAATGGTCTCCTCACAGTGCTTGAAGAAGCCTCTAAGGCAGGTGTGAAGAAGGTGGTTCTCGCCTCCTCAGCTGCTATCTATGGCAACAATCCTAGCGTGCCCAAGGTCGAGACCATGTATCCTGAGCCTATGAGCCCTTATGGCATCACCAAGCTCGATGGTGAGTACTACATGGAGATGTTCCGCACGACAGGCCAGATCAACACTGGCTGCTGCCGCTTCTTCAACGTCTTTGGTCCTCGTCAGGATCCCAAGGGTGCCTACGCTGCGGCTGTGCCAATCTTTATTGAAAAGGCGCTCAAGGGCGAAGACATCACCATCTATGGTGATGGTGAGCAAACTCGTGACTTCATCTATGTGAAGGACATCGTAGGTGCACTCTCCTTTGTCGCAGAAACTCCCGAGGTTACAGGCGTGAACAATGTTGGTTACGGTGGTCAGATGACTGTCAACACCCTTGCTGAGATGATTATTGCAGCCTCTGGCAGTGCATCCACCATCCAGCACCTCGAAGAGCGCCCTGGTGATGTGAAGCACTCCCGCTCCTGCCCAGACAAACTCATGAACGCAGGTTGGAAGCCCAACTACACCATGTCTGAGGGTCTCCAATCCACGCTTGATTACTTCAAGGGTGTGATCCAAGGCTAATTGAGCACTTGACTCAACTTATTTTCCGAGGGTGCCACTAGCTTTTATGCTGGTGGCACCCTCGTCTTTCTTGACCTTGGGGGCAGAGGCTGCTATACTCATCGCACGATATGATGACTCTCTATGAAGAACTGGAATGGCGAGGCTTGGTGAACCAAATCTCGAGCCCCGATTTGATTGAAAAGCTCAACGCTGGTGGCTTAACCTTCTATATTGGTACTGATCCTACAGGCGATAGCCTGCATCTGGGTCATTACTCCAGCTTCCTCATCACTCGCCGACTCAAGGCGGCTGGGCATCGCCCCCTCTTGCTGGTGGGGCTTGCTACGGGGCTTATCGGTGACCCTCGCGGCACGACAGAGCGTGAGACACAGCAGCGTGAGCTCGTGCAGCATAACTACGACTGCCTCAAGAAGCAGGTAGAGGAACTTTTTGCCTTTGAGGTGGTCAACAACTACGACTGGATCAATAATCTTAATGTAATTGATTTCTTCCGCGACTTTGGCAAGTATATCAACGTGGGCTACATGCTGGGCAAGGACCATGTGCGCCGCCAGATGGAGACCGGTATTTCCTACGCAGAGTTCTCCTACATGATGATTCAGGCTATTGACTTCAAGCACCTCCATGAGAACATGGGCGTGGATTTACAGGTTGCAGGCAGCGATCAGTGGGGTAATATCACCACAGGCATCGAGCTGGTGCGCAAGACAACGGGCGATACCGTCTACGGTCTGACCATGCCGCTTGTGACGGACTCACAGGGTAACAAGTTTGGGAAGAGTGAGGGCAATGCTCTCTGGCTAGATGCAAAGCGTACAAGCCCCTATGAACTCTATCAGTTCCTTCTTAACTCAGAGGATAGCGAGGTGACTGGTTACCTCAAGCGATTAACCTTCCTGACACCTGACCAGATTGAAACGATTGAAGCGCAGCATCTCGCAGCACCTGAAAAGCGCCTTGCACAGCGAACCTTGGCTCGTGAAATTATTGCGGACCTCCACGGTGAAGACGAATTTGATCGCGCGGTGTTGATTAGCGAGAAGCTCTTTGCGGGCGATTACCGCAGCTTAAGCATCACCGATATCAAGGCTGGAATGAAGTCCGTACCCACAGTACGGCTAGAGAATGGCACGTTGCTGGATGTTCTGATATCCTCCAAGATTTGTGCCTCCAAGCGTGAAGCCCGTGAGTTCATCAACAATGGTGCCATCACGCTGAATGGTGAGCAGGTGAAGGATGTTGACTTTGAGCTGAGCCCCGCAATGGCTATTGAGAGATCTCTTGTTATCATCCGCCGCGGCAAGAAAAAATTCTACATGGGCGAGTTCGCCTGATTCCCTCGATGCGCCTGACATGCATGATTCCCTTGCTTCTCTCCTCTGCTGCGTTAATTGCCGCAGATGGGGAGATCTATAAGCTGACATCAAAGCCCATGTTCTTGCTCGATAAAAAGAGCCCCAAGCCCAATATAAAACAGCCTGCAAAACCCAAGGCTGATCATGCGCAGGATAATCATTTTGAGCGGACACTCCAGCTGCGCGCCGCGCAGCAAGACGCAGCGGCGTGCAAGCTAGGCATTCCCCGCCCTGCAACAGCTCCTGCTCAGTGGGATGCTGAGACGCGACGGCAGGCGCGCCTGATGTCGCAGATTATGCTCTGGAGGTTTCTCCGAGCCAATGATGAGAACTTCCGCCCCAGTCAGGCAAATCTAGATGAGAGTGCTCAACTTGCCATCGAGGGTAATGCCCCCGCGGCCTTCACCCTCGCCCTACTTCGTGAGGCTGAGGGCAATCTGACCGCCCGTGCTCGTTACCTGCTGCGCAAGAGTCTGACCGAGACCTTGCTTGCCTATGGTCTTGATGTCAAGGCGATGAGCATCTATGCTGCGACCTGTAAGATAAAGCCGCTCTTGGCTCGTGAACTTGTTGCAGCCGATGACTTCCCCCTGCGGCGCGGCTTTTCTATCTCTGATGTAACTGCGATGAATCTGAGTGATGAGCAAGCCCGCGAATGGGCCAGAGTGCAGATTCGCCTCATCACGGAGCTCAACAGTGAGCTAGATACGGTTGTTGATAAGGCTAGTGCAGATGCGCTTGCTCTCACCATGGCAGATAAGCTCCTGCCAATCGCTGAGAACTTCCTCCCCAAGGCAGGACATGGTCATCAAATCATTTATCAGCTGCGAAAGCTCAGTGACCCACTCGGTCTAGAGCTGATCAAGAGCTATACCACACTGCGCCAAGACTTGAGTAAGCTGGAGAAGCTCGACTTCTATGGCTCCTCAAAGTTCCTCGCCATTGATGCGCTGCTCTTTTAATTGCCCCCTTTATTTTATCAATAAAAAAACGCCACCCAGCTCTATGCTAGGTGGCGTTTTTGTAATGATTTATGTGTAGGTCTTAATTTATTGACCGACGGGTTGGATGCCCTGTGCCTTGAGTTGTTCAAGGATTTCTGGTGTCATCTCGATGGGGTTGCCCTGTGTGCCTTGACGGGGCTTGGTGTCTTGACCGGGCTTGATGCCGTGGAGCTTGAGCTTGAAGATGAGGGTAGCATCGTTACCAATCACGCCTGGGCCTTGAGGTCCGTAGCCGAGCTTGGAGGGGATGCTTACTTCCCACTCAGAGCCAACGGGCATGAGCTTGAGGGCTTCGGAGAAGCCGGGTACAACTTGGTTGATGGGGAACTCGACGGGAGTCTGGGATTGGTCAAAGATTTTGCCATCCACGAGGCGGCCTTCGTAGCTTACGGAGCAGACAGCTGCGCTGCCATCCTTGGCTGCGTCATACTTAGCGCCTGTACCAGGAGTGAGGACCTTGTACTGGAGACCAGTGGCTGTTGTTGTCACTCCAGCTGCCTTTGCGTTGTTGGCGAGGTATTGCTCACCAGCGCTTTTGTTGGCAGAGGCTCGCACTGCATCACGTGCGGCGAGCTTTTTGACCATGGCGTCCATGTAGATTTTGATGTCCTTGCTTTTGATTGCAGGGTCAACATTATTTGAGAGACCACCGGAGAGGCCTTTGAAGAAGTCATCTGCGCTAAAGTCATCTGCGGTAAGCGATGCTGCGTCTTGAGCGAGCTGCTGACCAAAGCCATAGCCGAGGAAGTAGGAGAAGACCTGCTTAATCTCTGCATCACTTGGTGTGGCAACGGTGGCAGCTGGTGCTGCTACGGTGGCAGATGGTGCGATTACGTCTTGCGCTGTGGCGAGTGAGAGTAGCGACATGCTGAGTGCTACAAGTGTTTTTGTTGTGTTTTTCATGATGAATTGTGTGATTATTTGTTTCGAATGACTACTCGGCGCCCTGTGTTACCTATCCACGCTTGCATGAGACATTGGTAGAGGTCTTCAATGATTGCTGAGTTCTCAAGATAGTATTCAATACTATGGCTATGCGTGCCGTGTGGATATTCCTTGACGACTTGGGTGCCTCCCACATGCTGTTCATAACGCTCGGAGATCGCTGTGGCGATTCGTTTACTATTAATGATGCCTTTATTTCCCAAGACGCAATAGATGCGGATGGTATTGTTGCCTGTGGTGTCAATGGTGAGCTCAGAGATGGAGGTCTTGCCATTGAGCAGGTAGTTGTGGATATTTACTGAGGTGATGCTATCGAGCTTCACGCTAATCACGCCATGGGGTATTTGTTCAAAAATACAGATCCAGAGCTTGGCTTTTATAAGAGAGCAATCTGGTGATGGGCAGAGCTTGATGGGTGGGCTTTTTTTTGTTGTACATTCGATAAATTCTGCGGCCTGTGTCAGTGGGATTAGATTTAGAGCCGCAGCGAGAAGGAAGGTAGAGAGTTTCATAAGTTGTATGTTCTATTAAGTACTCTCTATCTCACCTCAGGTCAAGCAGAAATTTCTATTATGTCTTTATTACTTGCTCATTAGAGCTTGGAAATCTGCTGAGCAATCTCCATGTTGAGCTTGCTGCTTTTGAGGGATTGCGTGAACTATCCCCCTAAGCAAGACTATTACTGGACGCGTACTCACTCTAGGAGTTAGCGAGTGTGAACATTGCTAATGATTCCTTGTGAGAGTTGGCGTCCAGCGATGGAGTTTATCCGCGCCTATCCACCCAAATGCATTTCAGGTAGGGCTCGCCGTCAAAGTCCACGGGCATTGGGCTGGTGGTGAGTTTGCAGTTAGGGGCACCTGCTAACACCATAGCATGGAAGTCCTCGAGGCTGAACTTGCGGCAGTTAGTGCTGCAGAGTATCCATCCATGATCGGTCAGGCAGTCAAAGGCGAGAGCAACGAGCTTTTCATAGTCGGTCTCGACGCGCCAGATGCGACCCTTCTCATCGCGAGAGAAGGTTGGGGGATCAAGCACGATGCCATCAAAGCGGCGGCCTTGTCGCTTAAATCGCTCTAACCAGTGCAAGGTGTCTCCCTTGCAGAAGTGGTGTGACTCAGGATCAATGCCATTGAGTTTCATGTTCACTTTGCACCAATCGAGGCAGGGGCGAGCAAGATCAAGTGTGGTGGTCTGAGCTCCTGCGATTGCTCCGCAGACGGAGAATGCTCCTGTGTAGGAGAATGTGTTGAGGATGGTGTTACCATGCTTGCATCGCTGACGCAGCTCGTAGCGATTGTCTCGCTGGTCGAGGAAGATACCTTGTGAGTAGCCAGCCTCCATATCCATCATGTAGACGACACCATTCTCCTCAATTTCGAAACGAAGGGGGAGGATGGGACCTGCAATTTGTTCAGGAACTTGCTTGTTGTCTTTGTCGAGTTGCTTGACAAAGACGGAGAGGCCTGTTGCCTCTAGTTGGCGACGCAGTTTTTTGGGGAGGGGGCAGTTTCGCAGGGAGATGAGGAGGCGATTATCGAGCATGTCGATAAATACATCAGACCATGGATAGCCATCGCTGACGCGAAAGGCGTTGGTTTGCTCGGGCATCTTGGCGCGTTTGCTCTCGATGAGCTCTTGTAGGGTGGGGGTCATGGTCGTTGGGCGGCTGCTTGTTTGATTGTACTTGCCATGGTGACCAAGGCATTGGCTCTCGTGGAGGCCAGATGCTCCTTGAGACCACACTCATCGAGGCGACTGAGGTCGGCTGAGTTAATTTCAGCGGAGCTCAGGCCTGAGAGTAGGCGGATATAGAGGGCGATGAGCCCCTTGGTGATGACAGAGTCGCTGTCAGCGTGGATGATGAGTATATCATTCTGCCATTCAAACCCAACCCACACGCGGCTTTGGCAGCCTTGGATGAGGTTAGCATCTTGGCGATGCTGCTCGGGGAGAGCTGCGAGCTTGCGCCCCTGCGAGATGATGTACTCATACTTCTCTGTCCATTCGTCAAAAATATCGATATCCTCAAGGAGACTCTCAAGGCGCTCGTTGTAGCTATTGCTCATGTTTAATTGCTGCTGAGTTTATTGAGTTGCAAGCTTGTAGAGGATTGCCTTTTGGGCGTGCAGTCGGTTCTCCGCCTCTTGGAAGATGCAATCTGCATGACCCTCAAGGACATCATCGGTGATTTCATAGCCGCGGTAGGCTGGCAGGCAGTGGAAAACACTGTGCTTTGCCGCTGCGTGGCGGAGTAGCTCGGCATTGACCTGATAGGGGAAGAACGCTTGCTCCTTGCTGCCTTTTTCTGACTCCTGACCCATGGAAATCCATGTATCGGTGTTGATGACAACAGCATCACGTACGGCCTCAGCGGCATCAGTGGTGCAGGTGAGGCCATCGTAGTTGATGGCTGCGAGGGTGGCCTCACTTGGTAGTGCGGCTCGGGGGCCTGCGAGGCAGAGCTGGAAGCCAAGATGCTTGGCAGCCCACATCCAAGAGCGACCCATGTTGTTATCCACATCGCCGAGGAAGGCGATTTTCATCCCCTTGTAGGAGCCTACGCCGTAGATTTCCTCAATGGTGAGTAGGTCGGCAAGGATCTGGCAGGGGTGCTCAAGGTCGGTGAGGGCGTTGATGGTGGGCAGCTTGGAGTAGTCGGCAAAATCAATGATATCTTGCTGCTCATAGGTGCGGATGATGGCACCGTGAATCATGCGACCCAGCACGCGTGCTGTGTCCTTGATGGGCTCACCGCGTCCGAGTTGGATATCGCGAGTGGAGAGGAACATAGGGCTACCTCCGAGCTCAGAGATACCTACCTCAAATGAGACTCGGGTGCGTGTGGATGACTTGGCGAAAATTAGCACCCATGTCTGACCAGCAAGTGGCTGCTCACGATGTGCCCCACGCTCATGTTTGAGTCGGTGGGCAATGGCGAGGAGTTCCTTGATTTGATCTCCACTAAGTTCTTCGATAGAAAGGAGGTTTTTCATGCTGCTTGTTACTATATTTAGAGGGTGATGTTGAGTTGCTCGGGCAGGGCGATGCGTGGACGCTCGGTGAGGATTTCTCCACCATGGGTGCCTACGGTAATCATATGCTCAAAGTGAGCTGCCCAGCTGCCATCGGCACTTATGGCCGTCCAGTCGTCAGCTAAGACCTTGACGCGTGCACTGCCAAGGGTGACCATCGGCTCGATAGCAAGAATCATACCGCGCTTGAGGCGTGGCAGGTGATAGTTGGGGCGATAGTTGGGGATCTGCGGTTCCTCATGCAGCTTACGACCGACGCCATGACCGACAAAGTCACGCACGATGCCAAAGCCAAAGCTCTTGACGTAATCCTCAACAGCTCCGCAGACGTCAACGAGGGGTGCCCCTTGCTTAGAGATCGGAAGAGCACACGTCTGAACTCCA
>CAMQZC010000026.1 GCA_947039485.1 uncultured Verrucomicrobiales bacterium
GCTGCTGCTAATCTATCATTGTAATAAATATTTTCAACCCCCAACTCAGTATTATTCTTATAATCATGCAAATACCTTGATATGCCATTTAACGCTACTGAATATGCCTGCAATAGGCTAAAAGACTGTCCGTGATAATTTAAGTGATCAAAAAAATCTACATATTGACCTTCAGGCATACTTACATGTACGTGCCACTTCAAATGCCCTCCCTCACAACCATTTAAAACTCCACCATTTTCCATGATTTCGATTTGATCAATGCTATAATCCACAAGTTCTTGAGGCCCGTTCATATTCCATGCAATTTTTTCCGCGCTATGCATAAAAACTTTTATTGGATAAATGCTGCCAGATATGGTTCTTGCCAAAAAAACAAATTCTTGAATAATATCAGTCTTCGGTTTTTTGTAAAAATCAAAAATAGGATCGTCTTTTACTTCCATAATTATACTATAGTTTCAATAAAGTTACTCATTCAATGCACGCTGTTTCAATGCCTTCCGTTCGTCCTCAATACAGAAACCGCTAAACCGAAATGCCGACTTTTTTGCTTCATATTTTACCCACATTTTACCATTAAAAACGTAATGCAAACTAAAAGTTTCTCCTTCAACAGGTGGTTGTTTTTTTGCTTTGAAAGGCCATACACATGCCGCATAACAATACAAAAAAATTAGTCAATTTCATCACAACTTACATTTAAAGCGTTATCTTTTTGATTCGCTTCATCAAGTTGCTAGTATAGCGCGTTGTCTGACTGGATGTCAAGCCGCGTTTTCTGGTGGACTGCTTCAACATAAGTGTCTCGCTGCGTATGTCTACACAGCATGTAATAATTTATTCAATGTTATAATTATAACGTATGTTGAAATCATCACAAATATTCGAGCTTGTTCCATAGATTAGCAATAATTGAGGCAATATGTAACTATACATGCAATCACGCATTGCCGCGCTTGGGCTCGTAGGCGTAGGCGCTCTCGATGACGTTGGGGTGGCTGCGCATGGTGCTGCCATCAATGTAGCTGTATCGGAACTGCTTGGTCTCGCCTGCATGCTCGAAGCTAGCGCTAGTGATGCGCCCTTGGCTATCGTAGCTTGTGGCGATGTTTTGCAGATTGCGCTCATCTTGTTGGAGCTGGTAGCCGGCTGTGCGGCCGAGATCATCGTAGCGTTCCTCCACGCTAAACTGCTGGCCATTGATGCTCTGGACAGAGAGTCACGCAGCCCCATATGGTAAGCGTGCGCATGAGGCAAAGAAAAACAAGACAAAAAGAGGGCGTCATATTCGCATCTTTGAGAGTGATGTTGAGCGCATCATTCATGATTCATTCCGTATGGAATGCAAGGAGACTCTGAGCTATAAGGCTCCTTTGGTTTTAGGCGTTGATAAGTACATCAATCATAAGTATAAGTATGCTAAGACTATCAAAGACTTGTGAAATAATTGTATTTATGATGTGATCGAGGGAAGGAGTTTCTCATGGCTTTAAATATTGCCGCTAAAATGAACATTTTTCACCGAGACGCTGATTTGGTGTTGCCTCAATTTTTCAATTAACGCTTTTAGACTTTACAACTAGTATACGCAAAAACTGCGCGTAATCATTGATTACGCGCAGTTTTTGAGAGGCTGGAGTGGGATTTGAACCCACGAATGACGGTTTTGCAAACCGTTGCCTTAGGCCACTTGGCTACCCAGCCGATTGCTTAGTGCGGGGCAATTATAGGGGATTTTTTTGATGAGGTCAAGAGGAATCTTCATCTTTTTTTAAAAGATTGCTAGATGAATTTCTTTATTTATTCGTAAGGGAATGAATAAGGCTTGCTTGTGCATTCACATGTTGAGATTACCTTGACAGACGGGGCTCTTGCGGCTATGATGCGCGCATGGAAACACGTGTACTTCAAATTGACCCCTTAGAAGATGTCCGATATATTTATCAACAGGCGGCTAATTTGCTCGCAGAGGGTGAGCTGGTAGCTCTGCCTACTGAGACTGTTTATGGTCTTGGTGCTGATGCCTTTAATGCGGAGGCTGTAGCTCGCATCTTTGAGGTGAAGGAGCGTCCTAGCTTTGATCCTCTTATTTGCCATATCAGCCGCGCTCGTGACATTTATGAGATTGCAGAAGTTCCTGAGGCTCTGCAAGATATTGTCACGGAGTTGACGATGAAGTTCTGGCCTGGTGCGATGACCTTGGTGCTGCCCAAGAAGGATTGCGTCCCTGATGTGGTGACTAGCGGTCTGCCTACGGTTGCTTGTCGTGTGTCATCCAATGATGTGATGCGCCGTGTGCTGCGCTTGCTGGGTAGCCCCATTGCGGCTCCTAGTGCGAATATCTTTGGCCATATCTCCCCAACCTGCGCTGCGGCTGTTGTCACAGAGCTGGGCGGTCGTATCCCTCTTATTGTGGATGGCGGCGCCTGTGCTGAGGGCTTGGAGAGTACAATTTTAGAGCCTTGTATTGATGAAAAGGGTAATCCTGCGGTGCGTATGCTGCGCGAGGGTCCTGTGACTCGTGAGATGTTGCGCCCTATCTGCCGTGTGATTCGCCCAAAGAAGGTGTCGGGTCGTCAGAAGGCGTTGCTGGCTGCTGCCACTGATGAGCTCAAGGAAGCAGGCGAGGAGCCAGCTCCTGTGGCTCCCGGGCAGTTGCTCTGCCATTATGCTCCCTCAAAGCCACTTGTTCTTTGCGCTCCACGCGATAAGTTTGAGCTGACCGAGGGCTTGCGCTATGGCTTGATTAGCTATCAGGGCGAGAGCAAGCTTGCGATGCAAGGTTGCTGGGATGAGATGCTTGTGCTCTCACCTGGTAATGGTCGCATGACGGAGGCTGCTATTCGCCTCTTTGCCATGATGCGTACGATGGATGAGAATGAGGAGATTGATGTGATTGTCGTCGAGGAGCTTACCGAGGGTGGTATTGGCTGCGCGATGATGGATCGTCTTCGTCGTGCCTCAGCTGGTCGCGCTCCAAAGGCCTGATGGCCTGCGATTGAGTAATCTACAATTTTATTGGAGCACCCCTTGCTGTTGGCGAGGGGTGCTTTTTTGCGGCCGAGGGGCTGCGGTGCGTGTTTATTTGATGGCGCTAAATTGGCGCGCGGCGTGCAGGATGGGGGCGAGCTTGGCTCGTATGGCTTTGACGTGGGCGATGTCTTGCTCTGCGAGTTTTTGACTGCGGCCGAGTTGCTCTGATTCTTGGTAGCGGCTCAGCTCAAGTTGCAGGCAGTCCTTCATGGCATTAATGCGTTTGTTGATGAAGCTCTCAAGCTGCTCCAAGACGAGTTTGCTCCAGTCCTTGAGTCGCTCTGCAATGGCTTGTCGCCCCTCAATGCGCCAGTCTGCGCTGGTCTCGTTGTAGCTGTACATGCGCTCCATCAAGCCCAGCATGCGGCTCTCCTTGAGGTTGCCAAGTCTGATGGGGCTGCTCTCAAGCGGGATGTGCTGCCATGCTTGGAGGACGGCTTTGCTGTAGTCCTGCTCGATGTCTTTGGCGTCGCGTCGCTTGAGGATGTCGGCGCAGCTGGTGATTTTGCTGCGCTCTAGATCGGTGAGTTCGCAAATTTTGTCGGGGGAGAGGATGGCGCTTTCTTGCTGGGATGCGAGTTCTGCAAGTTCAATCTCTACGCGCCCGAGGATGCTATTGAGTTGCTCTCCGCTGAGTTTCTTGCCGATCCATTCGGCTGGGAAGTAGCCGTCAATTTCCAGATTGAGGATGTCGTCGAGTCGGCGGTTGAGTTTTTCTTTGACTTCATCACTGAGGTATTTGCAGCGCATGCGACCCTCATGCAGGTTGCAGCTCTCGATGGCGTCGCGGAGTTGGGCGCTGTCGAGGAGGCGCTGGACGTCGTTGCTGATTTGATGGATGAAGGAGATGTGATCCTCGGCATGGCGTTGGGCTGTTTTGAGATTGTCGTCGCAGTCCTCAAGGCTCTTGTGGAGGTAGTCCATGGAGTTGAGCCGCAGGGTATGCTCGGGGTTGCGCAGGTCGTTGAGGATGGCGGATTCGCAGGCGGCGAGGTTGGATTGGTATTCGCTGTGGCTGAGGGCGGCGTATTTGTTTTCTTGCTTCCACCAGGCGAGACCTGCGTTGACCCAGCTGCCGGGGATGATTTTATGGAGGAAGTCACCGAGTTGCTTTTGGGTGTTGAGCTGCTGGATGTCTTGCTGCTCGTGCTGCTGCTCGCTGCCGAGCCAGTACTGGGCTTCGATGCGGTTTTGGACGATGCGGATGGGGCGGGGGGATCGCTCCATGGCTTCTTTGATGTAGCTGCGTGTGTCGGGTGTGAGGGCGGCAAAGCTGCTTTGCACGAGCATGAAGTAGTCGGCATTTTGATTCATCCAGCTGTGCAGTTTCTCATCCTGCCAGTTGGAGCTCAGCCCATCCATGCCGGGCATGTCGATGATGCCAAAGCCTGCTTGGAGGATCTTGGCATCGGGCTCAACGAGGTAGATGGCGGCACAGTTGGCGGCTGTCTGACCGAGTGCCCATGCGTCGAGGTTGTTCTGGTTGAGGGGGCGGCGGTCGATGGCGATTTTTTGCTCAAACTCCTCGCTGGCGATGCCTCGCAGGTGGTCAATGACGAGCTCAAAGAGTTCTTGCTCATTGAGCGATTTGCTCGCCATGGGTGAGTAGAGTTCGATGCGCTCGGTTCCATCGTCGCTGGCGAGGATGATGAGGGGGAGTTTGGTTGTCTCGATGCCGAGCTTGGTGGCGCAGAGCTGGCGGCGTGTGAGGCAGTTGGTGAGGGTGGATTTGCCGCTTTTGACAGATCCGATGGTGGCCATGAGGACGAGCTTGGAGTCAAAGCGCGTGAGGCTGCGCTTGATGCTGCGGCAGCTGCGGCTCAGGGTGCTTTGTAGCTCGGCTGTGAGTTCATTTTGCTGCTGGAGCTCATCGATGAGTTGTTGGCTATCGTTGCGGAGTTGGTCCAAGGCGATGTTCATAAGGTGCTATTATAGTCTTTATGAGGCTCAGCGCAAGTACTAATGTGGCTTGTTATCTCGGAGGGGCTTGCGTTGTGATATTTTGATGTCTTGGGGCTGCTTTGTTTTTTTGATGTGCTGATTTGCTTACCCTAGATTGGCTATTGCGCAGGTGATTACTTTGGGTCTGAGGCTGTCGCCTGCATCTGCAGCGCAGGTCTGCTGGTGGGTTAGGTTGGCTCTGTGTGTCTTCTTCTGGACTCTTCTTGATATGTATTCTTCTTCGTGATATGATGACTTGCGTATGGCAGATTTATTTACTCCTTTCGGTCAGAGTGATGCGCTCAAGTTGAGTCCTGAGGCGCAGAAGGCGATGCCGCTGGCGGCTCGTATGCGCCCAACTTGTATTGCTGAGGTGGCGGGTCAGGGGCATTTGCTCGCTGAGGGGAAGTTGCTGCGCCGTGCGATTGAGACGGATCGCTTTTCCTCGCTGATTTTTTACGGACCTCCGGGTGTGGGTAAGACGACGCTGGCTTATGTGATTGCTCAGCAGACGAGTGCTTTTTTTGTGATGCTGAACGGGGTTGAGTCTAACGTGAGCGAGATTCGTGAGAAGATTGCTGAGGCGCGCACGCGTATGAGTCTTCATGGGCAAAAGACGATTGTTTTTGTGGATGAGATTCACCGCTTTAACAAGGCGCAGCAGGATGTGTTGCTGCCGCATTTGGAGCGAGGGACGGTGCGTTTTATTGGGGCAACGACGGAGAATCCTTATTTTGCTATTAATTCTGCGATGCTGTCGCGCTCGCAGGTTTTTCCGCTTGAGCCTCTCGCTGATGAGGATATTATCTCGCTGCTGCACCGCGCGCTTTTGGATGATGTGCGTGGCTTGGGCTCGATGTCGCTGGCGGTGACTGATGAGGCTTTGGCTCATCTTGCGCTAAAGTCTGATGGCGATGTGCGCAAGGCTTTGACGGCTCTTGAGGTGGCTCTGCTCTCGACTCCTGCGGATGCGCAGGGTGTTGTGCAGGTGGGGCTGGTTGAGGCTGAGGAGTCGATTCAGCGCAAGGCTATCCGCTATGATCGCAAGGGGGATGGGCATTATGATACGATTTCGGCTTTTATCAAGTCGATGCGTGGCTCAGATCCCGATGCGGCTCTCTACTGGCTCGCAACGATGCTCAATGCTGGTGAGGATATTCGTTTTATTGCTCGCCGTATTGTGATTTGTGCGAGTGAGGATGTGGGCTTGGCTGATTCCAATGCGCTGCGTGTGGCGATGGATGCTGCGCAGGCGGCTGAGATGCTGGGTATGCCTGAGGCTCGTATTCCCTTGGCTCATGCTGCGGTCTATGTTGCGACGGCACCCAAGAGCAATGCGGCCTACATGGGTATCAATGAGGCGATGCGCGATGTGCGCGAGGGCAAGACGCTGGCGGTGCCTGATCATTTGGCTACGCCGACGCGCAAGAGGCTTGCCAAGCTGCGTGGTGTCTCAGATGAGGAGGTTGATTATAAGTATGCTCATGACTTTGCCGAGAATTATGTGCCGCAGGCTTATCTGCCTGAGGGTCGCATTTATTATACGCCTTCGGGCAATGGTATGGAGCTGCGCATTGCGGAGCGTATGGCTCATTTGCGCAAGTTGCGCGAGGGTCAGTAGTCGATTGCCGATTTATTTAACGACAAAAAAGCAGCTCTCGTGACGAGAGCTGCTTTTTGTTGTAGTGTTGCGTGGGCTGGGTGGATCAATAGTGACCACCGCGGCTGCCGCTATGCCATTTCCATGCGGTCTCGACGATTTTTGTTGCGTCTTGGTAGGCCGGTATCCAGCCGAGGATCTCGGCGGCTTTGCTTGAGTCTGCGATGAGGCGTGCGGGGTCGCCTTCGCGGCGTTCACCGTACGTGACGGGGGCCTTGAGGCCTGTTACTTTCTCCGCAGCATCGATGATTTCCTTGACGGAGAGTCCTTTGCCTGTACCGAGGTTGAACCAGTTGGTCTCGCCTCCCTTGAGGAGGTAGTCAAGCGCGCGCAGGTGTGCGTCTGCAAGGTCGTTGACGTGGATGTAGTCGCGGATGCAGGTGCCATCGGGGGTGTCGTAGTCGGTGCCAAAGACGGTGATGCCGTCGCGCTCGCCCTTGATGGCTTGCAGGATGACGGGGATGAGGTGGCTCTCTGGGCTGTGATCCTCGCCGATGAGGCCATCAACAGATGAGCCTGAGGCGTTGAAGTAGCGCAGGAAGACGCTCTTGATACCATGGGCTCGGTCGCAGTCCTTGAGGACTTTTTCCAGCATGTGCTTGGAGCTTCCGTAGGGGTTGATGGGGTCTTGCTTCTCTGTCTCAGGGATGGGGATCTGTGAGGGTACACCGTAGGTGGCGCAGGTGGAGGAGAAGACAAACTTCTTGGTGCCTGCCTCAATCATGGCTTGGATGAGTACGAGGGGCTTAGCTAAGTTGTTTTTGTAGTATTTGATGGGGTTAGTCACGGATTCACCTACTTCGATGTAGGCTGCAAAGTGAACGACTGCGTCAAACTTGCCGTTGATCATGAGGGGGAAGACGACGGTTGGGTCGCCGAGGTCGCCCTTGATGAGGGTGACGCTCTTGTCAACGATGGCGGCTGGGTGACCGTATTCCATGTTGTCTAGTACGGTGACATCAGCACCTTGAGCGACGAGTTGGCGTACGGTGTGGGAGCCGATGTAGCCGGCTCCGCCTGTAACGAGAATTTTCATATGAATGTGTGGGTATGAGGTGATTTAGATGAGGCTGGCGAGCAGGGTCTCGAGTTTGCGGATGTCGGCGGAGAAGCGACGGATGCCATCGGCTGTCTTCTCGGTGGCCATTGCGTCTTCATTGAAGAGGAAGCGGAAGCTTTTCTCATCAGCGCAGATGCGCTCAATGTCGCTGGCTGCGGCTAATTCGGGTGAGAGCAGGGGGGTGATGGCCTCGTTGCTTGCGGCGAGCTCGGCGAGCAGGTTGGGGGAGATGGTCAGCAGGTCACAGCCTGCAAGGGCGAGTACTTCGTCCTTGTTGCGGAATGATGCACCCATGATTTGGACGGGGTAGTCAAACTTCTTGTAGTAGTTGTAGATGCTACGCACGGAGAGGACGCCGGGGTCGGTCTCCGCGGTGTAGCTCTCGCCTGTGGCGCTGACGTACCAGTCAAGGATGCGTCCGACAAAGGGTGAGATGAGTCGTACACCTGCCTCGGCACATGCGACAGCCTGCACGAGGCTGAAGAGTAGGGTGAGATTGCAGCTGATGCCCTCAAGTGCGAGCTGACGAGCGGCTTGGATACCCTCCCATGTGGATGCTATCTTGATAAGGACGCGCTCGCGGGGGATGCCAGCAGCTTCATAGAGAGCCATGATCTCGCGTGCCTTGGCAACGGTGGCTTCGGTGTCAAAGGAGAGACGGGCATCAACCTCGCTAGAGACGCGGCCTGGTACACGCTTGAGGATCTCGAGACCAAAGGCGACGATGACGTTGTCCATGACGGCCTCTGTGAGGGCGTCACCTGTTAAATCAGAGCCTTTGAATCCAGCGATGACATTCTCGATGATGGGGCGGTACTCTGCTTTCTCCGCGGCTGCGAGGATGAGTGAAGGATTGGTTGTGGCGTCATAGGGGGTAAATTCCTCCATTTGACGGAAGTCACCAGTGTCGGCGACGACGGTGGTGTACTGCTTGAGTTGTTCGAGTTGGCTGGTCATGATTGTTGTAGATTCATGCTAGCAGACCATGAGGTGGATTTCAAGCCTAGCTTTGGAACTAAAGCACTCTTTTTTTCCTTTTTTGTGAAGAAATACGCCGATTGTGTAATTTATGGTTGCATCATGGGGGCTGCTGAGTAAGATAGTAAAGAGTTAGTTATTCGATGTTATGAGTAAATTTTTATGGAGAATCCAAGAAGCCTCCTGCAAGGGGGATCGCGAGACGCAGCAAGATTGCCGCGCTCAGTTTTATGATGATGGTGCACTGTTGATGGTGATTGCCGATGGGGCAGGCGGCCTACAAGAGGGCGCCGCTGCTGCACGTGTTGCTATAGCGCAGGTGGAGCAACTTTGGTTCCAGTCTCGCGATATACTGACTCAAGAGGGTCGCGCCGCCAAGCTGCTTGAGAAGACTATGCTGGATGCTCACGATAGCATCCTCTCGATTGAGGGCTGCGATAAGATGATCTGGTCGGGCAAGAGTGCCATGATTATCCTTTATGTTGAGGCTAATGGTCGCTACTGCGCTGCCTCTGTGGGTAACTGCGGACTTTATCAAAAGAATGAGGGCCAATGGCTGCGTCGCAGCAAGGAGAGCTCTATTTGCAAGACTCTCGGCACGGCGGCTCGTCCCAAGGTTCGCATGATTCATGGTCGCATGGATGCGGGTGATTCTCTTTTGGTCTGCAGTGATGGTCTCTGGGATCAGCTGCCAAAGAGCACATGGACAGACCCAAGTAACTGTGGCAAGCTTGCGGATGACTTTGCTAGCTCTCTGCTCAAGCTTGCCTACGATAGCGCCGAGGGCAAGTCTGACAATATCTCTGTGATGATGTGCAGCCCTGCTCCTGCCTCATCCCTCGCTGTCTCTCATTCCAAAACCGCTCTTGTGATTGGCGCTATCGCGCTGATGTCGCTCAGTGGCTTGGCTAGTTATACTTGCGCACAGTACTCCTTTAGCAAGAAACTTGGCGCTCTTAATGAAGTTGTTGCTGCCAAACTTCAGGTTGCGGCAAAGGAGGTCTCTATTGCCTGCCTCGCTCAAGATATGGCTGAGGCAGACGCTGTTAGGTCACAAGAGGCTCGCTTCCAGTCCGAGAGGGCTATGAAAAAGGCTCAGCAAATCGCTGCTAGTGCTAATCAATCACGTGTCATCGCGGAGAATCTGAGTCGTGATGCTCAAGCTGCGCAGAATCGCGCGCAGAAGAGAGCTGTTGCTGCCTATGAGGCTCAAAAGCGAGCCCTCGCCACCGCATCCTCCGCGGCAACGGCTCGCCTCATTGCTGAGCAAAAAACCGCTAAGCTTATCATCAAACTCCAGCAGGAGCAGATCATGCTCAAGCAGGCTAGTGAGGCTATCGGACGTATTGACAACAATCGCATCAAGGCGCAAGACCGCATCAAGGCTCTGCTTATAGAAAACCACATGGCCGCCAACTTGCAGCTGCAGGCTGAGGCCATGGCGATGCGTGAGGCTGAGCTGCGCGCTAGATCCGACCGCCAGCTTGCCGAGGCTCAACTCGCACGAGTTGCCGCCGAGGAATTATCCAAGCAGCAATCCGACAATGCACGCGCGGCTAACGTGGCTAAGCAATCAGCTATTGATCATCTGCAACTCATCCTCAGCAAGCAAGATAAGCCCAACGAGCCTGTTGCCGTGCCATCTGATAACCCAACTCCTAGCCCAGTCCCTGCTGCTAGCAGCAACTAAAGCCCTATGACTCGCCATCTGATGCTCGTCGCATCCTCCCTCCTCCTTCTCTCCTGTGGGGAGCAGCAGGGAGAGCCAGCTCCAAAATCTCAAAACGCGAGTGCTGCAGTGAGCCCTCAAGGCATGCCCAGCTCGCTTGAAGGCTCCTTCATCCAGATTGATGGGGGACCGCGCATCACGCCTCGTAGCTCAGTTGATACCCGAGTTGATAACATCCTTGCTAGCGACTTCTTTTATGAGGCTCATGGCGACACGGCCAGCTTTGGTTACACTGTACCCGGAGGTCATGGACGTTTCATTACCGCCCTCATCTCAGTCAAGGACAAGAGAGCCGCGCTGAGCGCCTCAGCCAATCAGGCCAAGCTACACTTTGTCAAGCGCGATGGCAATCGCATCCACGCTACCCTCTCAGGCTACGTCATGAGCAGTCTCAAGGATGAGCCCGAGCATAGCTTTGATAACTGCCCCGTCGTTATTGACTTCCTTAGCGCTAGCCCATCATCACAAAGCGATGCGGAGGCTGAGGAGGATGATCTTGAGTACTGGGACGAGGACGAATAAGGTCTAATCCCTCAAAAATTAATCATCAAGAAGGCCAGCGGAGATATTCCGCTGGCCTTCTTGATTAGGGAGTGCAAAGAGTTATTAAGCCTCTGTATCGAGCTCCTCAAAGAGGCTCTCCATATCAACGGTAGCAGAGCTGCGCTCGGTCATGTTCTTGAGCTCCATATCGGGGAACTCAGAGCCAATGATGAGAGCGTAGCTGGCGCCAATCTTCTCAGCACGCTTGAGCTGTGCATTCATCTTGGCGGCACCGAGGGGTAAATCTACGCGCACACCTGCATCGCGCAGGGTGGATGCCAGATTGAGCATTTGAGCACGCATCTCGGGTGCAGCTAGTACCATACAGACATCGCAGCTGTTGGGCTTGATTGCCGCGTCGCGCAGGGCACGGGCGGCAGGGCAGGCCTCAATCAAGTGAGCAATCACCGCATCACCCATCGCAAAACCAGTCGCAGGCATATCAACCGCGTGGTTGGAGAGTGTGTCAACGAGGCCATCATAGCGACCACCGCCAGCGATTGCGCGCAGGCTGTGTCCTTTATCAAAAATCTCAAAGACGAGACCTGTGTAGTAGGCGAGACCGCGTACGACAGAGAGATCAAGCTTCACAAAATCCTCAAGACCGCGAGCTTGCAGCTCCTCAAAGACCACGCTGTAGCGAGGGGAGCAATTGGAAGGTGGGCTGCTGATAAAGTCGACAAGCTCCGATCGCTGTATGCCAAAGGAGTCAAGCTTTGCCTGACACTGCTCGGGACGATCGCGCTCAAACTTGTCAATGATAGCGAGGAAATCAGGCACCTTGGCCTCTTCGATCCCCTTGTCGCTGGCGTAATTGAGCCAGACCTGACGGTCGCTCACTCGCACGATGAAATCATCGGAGCTAAAGCCAAACTCGCGCATGCAGTCAACTGAGAGCGCAATGAGCTCCGCATCGGCGCCATCGGAGCTCTCACCGAGAATATCGGCGTTGAACTGAACAAACTCACGCAGGCGACCTTTTTGAGGCTTCTCATAGCGGAAGCAAGAACCAATCTCAAACCACTTGAGAGGCTTGCTGTACTCGCGCTGGTAGCCAGCAGCGATGCGACCCAGAGAGGCCGTGAGCTCGGGGCGGAGCGTGATATCGCGGCCGCCCTGATCCTCAAAGCGGAAAAGCTGGGTTGGGAGCTCACCACCAGTCTTCTTGAGATAGAGATCGGTGGGCTCCAGCGTGGGAGCTTCCCATTCATTAAAGCCATAGCGCTGGGCAACGCGGCGCCAAGTGTTAAAGAGGTAGGAGCGAAGGGCGTATTCCTGCGGGGCAAAATCGCGGAAACCAGGCATGGGGGCAAAACGTGCGTCAGGCATGATGGGGGAGGGGTGTTGAAATTGTTATAGGCTTATTATACCTGAGATTGGGGCATTTGCAAGAGTGGAGTCGATGCGTCATGATTGACTCTGCTGTGGACAAGGAGCGATGGCTCGACACAACAATAATAGGATGAAATCGCCTCGTGTGATTTTTCTCCTGCGCGCGGAAGGTGGAGAATGAATAAGCCACATGGAATACCCCGCTGCTTATTGCGCTTGGTATTCCATGTGGGTATGAGTCGAGTAGCTATCAGCTGCAGGTTTTTTTAACCATGCCAGCTGATATTCTCCCTCGCCAGTATCATGCAGCTGCGAGGCAGCAGGTAGAGGGAGAGATTTTGCGACTTGTCTGTCAAGTGTCGCTGCTTGTCATCCTGTCTGTCAAAGCCGCCAAAGCAGGCCTTGTCCGAGTCCAGAATCACACGCCATGTCCCAGCGGCTGGCGCTGGCAGTTGGTAGTCTGCAATCGCTTGATCGCCGCTCCAGTTGAAGATAAAGAGCAGATCCCCGCGCTCAAAGGCTAGGACTTGGTTTTTCTCATCGAGGTTGACGGGGCGAGCAGGGCGGCTGCCCAGCAGGTTCTTTGCTTGTACGACATCTAGCATGGCTTTGTCAAATGCGAGCAAGAACTGATAGCGCAGCTGCTTGTTATCCGCCAGTGACCATTGCCTGCGGCAGTGCTGGTAGCTGCTGTCATTGCCCTCGCGAGGGAAGTCAATCCACTCGGGATGACCAAATTCATTGCCCATGAAGTTGAGCCAGCCCTCACCACCTGCAGCCAGTGTGGCGAGGCGGATCATCTTGTGTAGTGCAATGCCGCGGTCGACGACCCCGCTCTTTGAGTCGCAGCCCATCTCGCTATACATCTTAGCATCCATCAGGCGGAAGGAGAGCGTCTTGTCTCCGACTAGTGCTTGGTCGTGGCTCTCGGCATAGGCGATGTTGGACTCGCCGTAGCGGCGGTTGGTGAGCGTATGCCAGATGTCGCCCACGCTCCATTCCTCGTCTTTGACCTCCTTGATGAGCTTGATCCAGTAATCGGGAAGCCCCATCGCAAGGCGGTGGGAGAATCCAAGGCCACCCTCATCGACAGGTCGGCAGAGGCCGGGCATGCCGCTCATATCCTCCGCAATAGCGAGGGCTCCAGGCTTGACCTGCTGCACGAGTGTGGAGGCGAGCTGGAGGTAGGTCACCGCATCAAGATTCACCTGAGTGTTGAAGTAGCAGCCCAAATCGGTGAAGGGCTCATGCCCATGATGCACGTAGAGCATGCTGGTGACTCCATCGAATCGGAATCCATCAACGTGGAACTCATCGAGCCACCACCGCAGGTTGGAGAGTAGGAACTCCATGACCTCGCCACGGCCGTAGTTGAAGAGGCAGCTGTCCCAGTCGGGATGCAGGGCGTCGCGCTCACCTGCGTTGAAGTACTGACCGCCTGAGCCGTCAAAGTTATTGAGTCCTTCTGCCATGTTTTTCACCGCGTGGGAGTGCACGATATCGAGCAGTACGGCAATACCCATGCCGTGCGCGGTGTCAACCAGATACTTGAGGTCATCTGGTGTGCCAAAGCGACTGCTGGGGGCGAAGAAGGAGGAGACGTGGTAGCCAAATGATCCGTAGTAGGGGTGCTCCTGCACCGCCATGAGCTGCACGGTGTTGTAGCCTAGATTCTTGATGCGAGGCAGGATGTTGTCTGCAAACTCGCGGTAGCTGTGCAGGCGTGGCTCCTCACCCGCCATGCCTACATGGGCCTCGTAGATGAGAGGAGTTTTAATGCTGCTGGGCTTGAATTTTTTGTTCTTCCAGTGGTGGGGCTGGGGGCTCTCCCAGATAACACCGCTGAAGTCGTAGCTCTGCGGGTCTTGCTTGGTGTAGCGAATCCATGCTGGGATTCGGTCCTTGCCGATGTTGTCTGAGCCCACGACGTGTACCTTGACCTTTTGGTTATGCTGCAGCGCGAGGGCAGGCAGACGTATCTCCCAGACCCCATAGCTATCGCGGGTCAAGGGGTGGCTCTTGCGATTCCAGTCGTTGAAATCACCAATGAGATAGAGCTCGCGCGCGCCCGGTGCCCACTCGCGATACACCCATGCACCCGTCTCTTGGGCGCGATTGAAGCCCATGTTCTTGTAGCCGAGTGAGTAGTTCATCAGAGAACCATGCTTTGACGTGATGCGCTCCATTTGGCTATCAAAGAGACGCATGCGCGCTTTAATTTCTCTCTCATAGGGGGCTAACCAGCTATCAGCGAGCACGAGTCCAGGGATGATGGGTCTTCTCATAAGCTTCATTCTACAATAGTTGAGTAAAAGCACAAGATAAAAAACAGGCTCTCATCATTTTGATGAGAGCCTGTGCTTATATATCTGAAATTAGGGAGTTAAAGTACCTCGGGTGCCTTGATGTAGATTGATCCATGGCTGTCGCGAGAGGGCTTTTTCTCGTAGATGACCTTGATGCTGTAGCTTGCGCCTGACTTGAGGGCTGGCAGCTTGAGCTTGTAGTCAATATTGCGCTTTTCATGACCGCTAAATGCCTCGTGCTTGTCCTGCGAGATTATTTTACCATTCTCGTAGAGAGCTACGCCCTTGATTACGCCTCCATCTTCGCCCTTGTCGTAGAAGAATGCAATGCTGTAGTCGCCCTTGAGATTCATGTAGGGCGTGGCATCATAGCTGATGGCTGATCCGCTAAAGCTCTCGGGGTTCCAGTTGCCAAGCTTGGGTGACTTGTCATAGTCAGTGCGAGAGAATGCAACGTGGGCGTCCGCATTGTGCTTGATGCCATGTGCGTCCATGATCTTGTTGTAGGTCTGGAGGCGTGCGCCAAAGTCTTTGTAGTTCTTGAGCTCAGGCTGGGTCCAGCCGACCTCTGCGTAGGCTACGCTGCGTGGGAAGGCTTGGAATTGCATGCGATCCAGCGTGGGGGTCCACTCTGTCCACATCTGAGCTTGTACGCCTAGTACCTGCTTTCTTTCTTTCTCGCTGAGTCCTCCGATGCTGTCCACTGGGTCAAAGCTGTAGGCCTTGTCGAGGGGGACGGAGCTGTAGCTGTAGTCCAGATAAGTGTACATGGAGTAGCCATTGACGAGGTTGTAGCCCTCTTTGATGGCATGGCGAGCCAGGCCCCAGTCACCTTTCCAGAGGTGGATGATGGCGTTTTTGTCGAGCTTTTCGCTGGCGGTGCCGCCACCATCGTGGTTGACGTCATGGCCGTAGATTTCATTCCAGCCCATGGCGCGACGCCCCTTTTTAGAGATCATCTTGGAGACTCGGTTGGAGAAGTACATCTGTACATCGCCGAGGTTTTTCATGCCCTTTTTCTTCATGAACTTCTCAATAGCTGGCTCACCTGCCCATTGCTCCTTGTAGCGCACTTCATCGCCGCCAAAGTGAATGATGGGGCTGGGGAAGAGCTCAATGTACTCATCGAGCACGTCTGAGACAAACTTATAGGTGCTCTCTTTGGTCGGGTCGAGCGCGATGTTGACGATAAAGGTTGTTGGCATCTCCTTGGGGCTCTTGAGAGAGAGATGGGGATAGCATGTAGCTGCCGCTCCACTGTGTCCGGGGATGTTGAACTCTGGCACGATCGTAATCTGGCGATGGGCGGCGTATTTAACGATGTCGCGGATTTGCTCCTGCGTGTAAAAGCCCTTGTGGGGCTTGCCATCAGATCGGCCGCTCTTCCATGTGCCAATTTCAGACTCCTTGCGCTTGGAGCCGATGCTAGTGAGGCGTGGGTATTTCTTAATCTCAATGCGCCAGCCTGCATCATTGGTGAGGCTCCAGTGAAAGACATTGAGCTTGAGCAGTGCCATCTGGTCAAGAATTTGCTTCACCGCATCCACGCCAAAGAAATGGCGCGCCTCATCAAGCATGATGCCACGCCAGCCAAAGCGGGGCGCATCAGTGATCGTGAAGGCGGCCTCGCCAACCTGCCATTTGATGGCTTTCTTCTCGCCATCCTTGTGGAAGTCGAGGGGCAGAGACTGAACAAGACTCATTGTTCCATAGAATATACCCTTGCTGGTCGGGGCTTTTATTTGCAGTTGGCTATCATTGCTGATGAGCTTATAGGCCTCTTGGTTTGCTTTCTTTGATTGCTTGATGATGTGGAGGACAATTGCGTTCTCTGGAGCATCGATGAGCTTGCCTTTTTTCAGTGGCAGGGGGCATCCTGTGCCTTTAGAGAGCATCTGTCGGAGGAACTTGCCTTGTGCTATGAGTTCCTTGCTAGGGCTTACAAGGTAGATGCAGCTCTTGTCATTGATAACATAGGCTCCTTGATCATTAAAGCTTTTGACGCTAGCGGGCTTGGGTATGATGTTCTGCTGAGCGTTGGCTGGCAGGATACACCCGAGGCTCAGAGCTGTGATGATAAGTGTAGTAATACGCATGATAATGCTAGCTAGGCTACCATATAGGGCAGGGAAGTCAAGGAAAATCGGATTTCTTGTTGGGTGCCGAGACTGGGAAATAATGTTTGAAGGGGTAGGTGTTAGCCCCTGCATGGGTGGCTGTCTTTTGTCGTAGAAAGTGTGGCAAATTTCATAAATCCTCTTGACTATCGCGCAAAATACTTTATAATTCCTGAGCGCTGCGACTGTAACGCAGTAAACAATCAAGACTATGAAGGCTGACCTCCATCCAAAGTATAATGACGTCGTGTTCCTGGATATTACCACGGGCCGTCGCTTCATTACTAAGTCCACAACGACTTCTGCTAAGACAGAAGAGATTGATGGCATTATGTACTACGTAATTTCCTGCGGTATCACTTCCGATTCACATCCTTTCTTTACGGGTAAGAATCAGTTCGTGGATACAGAAGGACGTATCGACAAATTTCAAAAGCGCTTCGGCTCTGCAGAGCGTCGCCAAAAGAAGCCCAGCTTTTCCTAAATCGCTGCTTCTACGCAATTTTCAAACCGCTCTCAGCACTGAGAGCGGTTTTTTTGTGTCTAAGCGACTGGGTGCTGTGCGTGCTTGCGTGCTTGCGTGCTCGCTGCAGGGGCTGGTGTCAAAGACGCTGCGCTGTTGCGGGCTCAGTTGTTGGCGAGCTGCTTCTCCAGCAACTTGCGGTCCGGTGATGCCATGGGGCAGCTTGCAAGCTGGTCGAGGGGGATGTATTGCTCTCCCTGTTGTGGCTCGCTCTGGGGTGCTGCGTAGAGTGAGCGCTTGACTTTGTAGCGCGTGACGCTGTAGCTCTGCTTAGCGATGAGGGGTAGCTGGGCTACTTCTTCTTCGCTGCGGTTGGGTAGGCGGTACATGCCTTCGTGTCGTTGGCCTGCCTCTTGCTTTTTGAGGAGGATGCCACGCTGTGGGCAGAGGCTGAGGATGTCGCTGTGCTCAAGGATGCTGATGGCTTTCTTGGGGAGTTTGACGGGGAGTTTCTCGGGGCTCTCTGCGCGGCAGTGCTCGCGGATGGGGCAGATGAGGCAGCTGGGGGACTTGATGCTACAGATGCGCTGCCCGAGCTCCATGAGCGCGGAGTTGTAGGCGCGTGCATTGCTGGGGTGGAGCAGCTCGCGAGCCTGCGCCCACTGCTCTTTGCGCCCTTCGGTGCTGTCGATGGGGCAACTGCTGTTGTAGATGCGCGCAAGGACTCGCGAGACGTTGGCGTCGACTAGGGGGGCACTTTGGTTGTAGGCAAAGCTGAGGATGGCGCCCACGGTGTAGTCGCCGATGCCGGGCAGGGCGCGGATATCGGCCTCCTCGCGTGGGAAGATGCCATGATGCTGCTCGCAGATTGTGCAGGCTGCTGCTTGTAGGGCGCGTACGCGGCGATAGTAGCCTAGCCCCTCCCATGAGAGTAGGGCGTTCTTCTCACTGTCTGCGGCGAGGGCGGCGGGGTTGGGGTACTGCTCCATCCACTTCTCATAGCGCGTGATGACGGTGCTAATGGTGGTCTGCTGGAGCATGATTTCGCTCACGAGGATGTACCAAGGATCTGTCGTGCGACGCCATGGGTAGTCGTGACCATCACGCTCAAACCAGTCGACAAGGGCTGCTGCGATAGGATGGGTGCTGCTGCTCATTAGGATGGACTTGTTGTCTGCTGGGTGGTGTAGATGGAGATGTCCGCGGCCTTGGATCCAAGTAGTTGCTGCGCACGCATGAGGGCGCGTCTGGTGGACATGTTGGGGTTGCGCGGCTCGATGAGGAAGATGTTGCTCTCGCCCTTGACACAGTCCTTTTGGAGGAGTCGCAGGACGCGGCTCTTGCGTAGGATGCGGTAGACCTCGCGGCTTGCTCCTGAGATGAGTAGGTGGCGTCCCTTCTCTCGGGTGAAGTTGATGAGCTCCTCAAGGGCAAAGACGGAGGTTGCATCAAGGTTGCGAGCATTGCGCATACGCAGCACGATGATGGCGAGTGTGGGGTCTGAGGCGACGCGCTGCACCTGATTGAGGAAGAGGTCGGAGGCTCCAAAGAAGAGGTCACCCTCGACGTGCACGATGGATATCTGAGGCAGTCGCTCGGCGTCTTCTCCCAGCTTCATGAGGGTACCCTCACCATCCAGTGTGTACTCCACGAGTTCAGGCTTGGCGGCCTTGCGTAGGAAGAGCGTGACGGAGAGAATGACCCCTGCAAAGATGGCGATGTGCAGGGGCAGTAGCAGGGCGCAGAGGAAGGTGAGGATGAGTACCACGGCGTCATCTGGCGTAGAGCGGAAGCAGATGCGCAGGTGGCTCTTGTCATAGAGAGAGACCGCACTGGCGAGTACGAGGGCGGCAAGTACCGTGTGGGGAATCTGTGAGATGATAGGGGCGCTGGCAAAGGCAAAGATTGCGATGAAGCCAAAGATTCCGCAAAAAACTGGGGCAAAGCGCGTGGCGGCTCCCGAGTTGTAATTGAGGATGGAGCGCGTGAGGGAGGCGGAGCTGGGTAGGCAGGTGGTAAAGGATGAGGCTATATTGGCCATGCCTACAGAGAAGGTGTCTTGGGCGATGTTGATGCTCTCACCGGTCTTGGCCGAGATGGTCTTGCTCATCACGGTCTGCTCAAGGGTGGAGAGGAAGGCGATACCGAAGATGATGGGGAAGAGCTCAGTGATGTAGTCTGGTAGCAAGTGAACTGGGGGAGCCGCAAGTGAGATATCCGCCATGGTGAAGTCGCGCAGCATACGCACTCCTGTGAAGCTGCCACCCATCCAGTCGCGGCAGAGCAGCCAGTTGAGCCCACTCATGAGCAAGAGAATAACGGCGAAGGTTGGTAGTGCCTTAGCGTGCTTGCGCAGGAAGAAGTAGAGGAAGAAGGAGAGGATGCCTAGGAGCAGAGGCTGCCATTGGATGAGCATTATGTTGTTACAAATTGCAAGTGCCATTGAGAAAAATGAGCTTCCCGACACAACATCGTTGAGTCCTAGCACATAGCGCAGCTGAGAGGCGATGATGAGGGTGGCGGCACCTGTGATGTAGCCTACCAGTACTGAGCGGCTGACAAATTGCAGCATGTCAGTCGCACGGATAAAGGCGCCAAAAATGCAGACCAGCCCTGCGCAGAGGACGATGAGAGGGACAAAGAGAGCGGGGTTCTCTTTGATGCCAGGGCTAGCGACTAGAAAGAAGCTCGCGAGCATGAAGGCTGTCGCATTGCTCGGTCCGCTCACGGTAAAGCTGCAGCGCGCAAAGATTGGTGCGACGAGGGTGCCGACGGCACCTGCCATGATGCCATAGATGCTATCGAGGCCGGCCATGGCAGCAAAGGCCATGCATTGAGGGATGCCAACTAGGGCTACATCGAGGGCTGCCTTGATATCCTTGCTTGCTGATTGCTTGCTATATCCCTTGAAGGCGTGGCGGATGGGGAGTGGGTCAATCATCCCCTGAGAGAGGAAATTGCCGAGGGCCTTGAGACCATACTTGGCTTGGATTGTCCAATGATTCGCCATAATGAAGAAATTGTAGCACGCGCTCTATCGGATATCAAGGCGAATTGTAGGACTAATTTCAGCTAGCGATGTGCTGCGCTTTGTCTGAAATTGAGTCTTGTGCGTGTGCTTGTGGCTGTGGTTAAGGGGGCGCAGCTCAAGGCGGCTGTGTAAAGCCTATCAAACTCATGCATCAAGGTGCTTGGGCTTGCTGCGTTTAAGCTTGGTTAGGAGGTGGTTGCAGACTCATCTATTGGTGCGTAAAAAAGCCAGCCCCCTGAGTGGGGGCTGGCTTTTGAAATAGATCTAGACTTGCTCTTACTTGAGAATCATCTTGAAGTCAACGACGACCGCGCGGTCGGAGGTGACGAGGACGGGGTTGCCGTCGATTGCTGTGATTTCAGGGATTTCAAGGACAAGTTGCTGTACCTTGTAGAGCGTGTCAGCGAGGGGGCCAACAGCCTTGGGAGCTTGACCGCGCACACCGTGCAGGATGGTACCAACCTTGGTCTCTTTGATCATGTCGGCAAAGTCATCTGTGGGCAGGATGCGCATGGATGTGTCACGCATGACCTCTGTGTAGACGCCACCTGTGCCAAAGACGAGGACGCGACCGAAGTTTTTATCACTGTTGACACCGATGATGGTCTCGGTAGCATCCTTGATCATTTCTTGAATGAGGACGGAGGCTCCCTTGAGTTGGAACTTCTGGATGGAGTTCCAGAGGTTGTTCCATGCGGTTGCAAAGCTAGCTTCATCGTTGATATTAAGGTAGATACCCTTCATCTCGGTCTTGTGCAGCGCGTCGGGGGCGGAGAGCTTGAGGACGACGGAGTTGGGGAAGATACCACGGCAGAACTCAATGGCTGAGCTCTTGTCGATGAAGTTGCCGCATTTGGGGTAGTCGATGCTGTAGTGATCCATGATCGCATTGACTGTCTCCTGTGGCAGTGAGGCGAGGTTAGCTTCCTTTGCTGCCTTGATGGCTTCGGTGATGACTGTAGGCACGGGCTTGATCTCAGCCTCGCAGAGGCTCTTGCCGCGGAACTTCATCTGAGACTTGAGTAGGCCAAGGAGGCGTACGCAGTCAGAGGGATGTTCGTAGGTTGGAACGTGTGCGAGTTCGAGTTCCTTGCGGGCTTCAATGAGGGTAGCACCGCCCTTGAAGACGCAGTAGATGTTGACGTTTGTAAACTCCTTGGCGCATTTGATACAGGCCTGAGCTGTGCCCATGCTGTCAGTAACGCGCTGGGGTGTGAGCAGGACGATGATGTTCTTGTACTGTCCGCTCTCGCAGAGAATGCGCAGGGCGTTTTCATAGCGGTCTGCACCTGCATCACCGACGACGTCGATGGGGTTGCCAAGTGCTGCTTCGGCTGTGAGGACGCCTTTGAGCTTAGCGATGGTTTCCTCGCAGGGGCGAGCGAGGTCGATGCCTGCATCTTCGCAGAGGTCAGATGTGAGTACGCCTACGCCACCAGCGTTGGTGAGTACTGCTACTTCACCATCAAACTCGTTGTGGTTGCCGTATTGGAGAATCTCAAGCAGGCCGAAGAGCTCACGACCGTTGTAGGCCTGAATAGCACCTGCGCGTTGCAGGGCGATTTCGAGGACTCGGTAGTTGGGTGCGAGGGAGCCAGTGTGGGAGAGGGAGGCAGCTTGAGCTTTAAGGCTTTTGCCGGGCTCCATGATGACGCAGGGCTTTGTGTTGGAGACTTCCTTGAGTACCTTGAGGAAGTTCTTGCCATTCTTGAGGGACTCAAGGTAGAAGATGAATGCGTCGGTGTTGGGGTCGTCCTTGAGGGCGTCCAAGAGTTCGTCTTCACCCATGACGGCCTTGTTGCCAATGGAGATGAAGTGGGAGAAGCCGATGCCCTTGCTTGCAGCCCAGTCCATCATAGCTGAGCAGTAGGCTCCAGATTGGGAGATGAAGGCAACGTTGCCCTTGCTGGGGAATCCGTCAGCAAAGGTGGCATTGAGATTGTCGTAGGTTGAGATGTGACCCATGCAGTTGGGTCCGAGGAGGTTGATGCCGTGGCTGATGCATTTCTCAGCGATGCGCTCTTCGAGATCGTGCTCACCTACCTCGCCAAAGCCAGCGGTGATAATGGAGATGTTCTTGGCGCCAATCTCGACGCAGGAGTCAACTGCTGCCTCGGTGAAGCGAGCAGGGATAAGGATGATAACAAGGTCGAGTTTGACCGGGATATCCTCGAGCTTGGAGTAGCATGGCTTACCGCAGAGCTCTTGTCCGGCGAGCTTGGGATTGATGCCGTAAAGCCCTCCTTTGAAGCCCGCCTCAATGATGTTGTTAAATACAACAGCTCCAAGCTTGGATGAATTGTCAGACACGCCTACTACAGCGATGTTTTTAGGGTTGAAGAATGATTGAAGGGACATTATGGTATGTTTTTTGGCGCGATGCTACGACCCGTTTTTATCGGGGTTGGTGAATATATTATCACTCAGTATTATGGGATGCAAGTCTAGATTGGTTAAAAATATCGAAATATATTAAAAAGAGAGGACTCTATTTTTAATAGGGTCCTCTCTTTTTGTCTAATGTTAAAAAATAGGGTATTCTTCGCCTAATTCGCCTTGTTCTCTCAACCAGTTGTTGAGGATTTCTACGGCGGCTGCTTGGTCGATGATGGGTTTGAATTGACGGCTTTTTTTTCCCGCCTGATGTAGCTTTTCTTGAGCGGTGGCGGTGGTCAAGAATTCATCGACGTAGATGAGGGGTAGCAGCGGGAGTCGCGCCTGGATTTTCACGCCAAAAGCGCGCACTTTCTCACAGGCACTGCCCTCGCTACCATCAAGTCGCAGGGGGTAGCCCAGCACGAGGCTGCGGATGCTTCTCTGCTCGACGATCTGAGCAATGCGCTCAATGGGATCGCAGCTTGCGCAGGGGATGCTCTCCACAGGGTGGGCGAGGATGCCGATGGGGTCGGTGGCGGCGATGCCGATGCGTGCTTGACCGAAGTCGATGCCGAGTGCTGGGTGCATGTGGGGCAGGGTGGCTTAGCAGAGCTCTGAGGGGAGTCCGTCGACGATTTTCTTGATGTCATCGGCACGATCCTTGTGGGCAACGAGGATGGAGTCACCTGTGTCGACGACGATGAGGTCATCGACGCCAAGCAGGGCGATGCGCTTGCCTTGTGCGCTGTAGGCGATGTTGCCGCTGGCGTCTAGGATGCTTGTGCTGCTGTTGCTCGCGTTGTTGTTCTCATCGTAGTTGAGGTATTTACCCAGTGATATCCATGAGCCGACATCATCCCAGTCAAAGTTGGCCTCAAAGTTGAGGACGCGGGGGGCTTTCTCCATGAGGGCAAAGTCGATGGAGATGGGCGTGAGCTTGGGGAATTCCTCCTCGATAAAGCTGGGCAGATGGCTGCTCTGAGCGATGCACTCAATGAAATTGGCGAGTTCGGGGCTGTGGATGGCAAGCTGCTGGGAGACGTGCTCCACGTTCCATATAAAGATACCTGCATTCCATGTGAAGTTGCCCTGCTCAATGTATTGAGCAGCGAGCTCGCTGCTGGGTTTCTCGCAGAAGCGCAGTACCTCGCTGCAGTTGTACTTGAGGCTGGTATCGGCGTGCTTCTCTCCGCGCTCGATGTAGCCGTAGCTTGGGCATGCCCAGTTGGGCTTGATGCCAATGGTGATGAGGGCTTCGTCGCGGCTTGCGAGGGCGAGGGCTTCATCAGCGAGGCTTTGGAAGGCTTCATCATTGAGGATGAGTGAGTCGCTAGGCACGATGATCATGTTGGCCTTGGGGTTGCGCTTGGCGATGATGCCAATGCCAAGGGCTACTGCGGGGGCGGTGTCGCGGCGGGCGGGCTCGGCGATGATGTTCTCGCGGGGGATGTCGCAGGCCTGCGCGCGTACTTCCTCGAGCTGGAGGGCGTTGGTGAGGATGAGGATGCGCTCATTGGGGATGATGCCTTGGAGTCGCGTGATGGCTTGGCAGAGCATGCTGCCATTACCATGGAAATTGATGAGTTGCTTAGGCTTGCTGTTGCGGGAGAGTGGCCAGAAGCGTGTGCCGCTTCCTCCTGCGAGGATGAGGGCGTAGTTGTTGGGATTCATGAGTGGTTGGCTGTTGTGGTCGCTGTGCTAAGATATGAAAAGAGCTCAGGCTGATGCAGCCTGAGCTCTAGGGGAAATAGTTGAGCTTTAGAACTCTCGTGGAGCTGGATTGCGGTGCCAGTGGAGTACTCCCTTGGCTACAGCGTAGAGGTAGGCAATAAAGAGGACGCTGAGGAAGATGGCCATGGAGGCAAACGCTGATGCGTTGTTGAGCACAATATCCTTAAAGACAAGGGCCCAAGGGTAGAGGAAGACGACCTCAAGATCAAAGATGAGGAAGAGGATGGCCACCAGATAGAACTTGATGGAGAAAAATCCGGGAGCACCGTCTGTCTCAGGGACAACACCACACTCGTAAGGGATGTCTGCGGCACTGCGGCTCTTGGTACGACGACCAAAGAGCATACTCAGGATGATGATCATGCCTGCAAAGCCGAAGCCTGCGACAAATTGAATGAGAGCTGAGAAGTATTCCTGTTGCATAACGTGCTGCATTTTTATAGCAGGAGACTCCTGCTCTGTCAATTCTTAACTGCTTTATCGCCTGTTTTTTTTCTTAGGCATGCGCCTTAAATCATCAGAGCAACCTCCTGTTTCTCGGGGGCTTGCCAGAGTCCAAGTTCGGTCATGAACTGATCCCAGCAGATAAATATTTGTTCAAAGGTCTGGGGGTTGACGTTGAAGTTCATCAGGGTGTGGTCGACTGTGGGGTTGCTGTAGTTCTCACAGGGATTGCCATAACGACTCCATTCATCGCAGAACCACTCGCTCGCCTCAACGTCTTGTAGGGGGTCGAGCTCGCCGTGCGCGCTAAAGAGGGGTGGGAGGTTGCTTCGCAGTCTCTTGGCTGGGTTGATGGACTTGGTGTCTTGGAGCTCGTGGTTGATGTTGAGTACTTGAGCTTCGAGGCTGTTGACGTCAACTACGCCGCGGAAGATAGCGAGCGCGGCAGGCATGTTGGGCAGTAGCTCCTCTCCGCGGAAGGGCCAGATGCCGCGGCGGCGTGGCAGGGGGGGCATGCCGGCATGGAGTGCCATGAGTCCGCCAGCATCGGCTCCTGCGAGGGTGATGTTGGTGGGGTCGATGCCTAGGGACGGGGCATTGGCGCTAATCCACTCCCAGAAGTCGTGGGCATCTTGCAGGATGTCCTCACCGCGTAGATCATATTTATTGCGGCAGCGATACTCAGGGATGAGTAGGGCGACGCCTCGGTTGGTGAGTTGTAGTGCCCATGGGACAAGCTCGTACTTATGCTCCATAATCCACATGCCACCATGAAAGAATGCGACGCAGGGGATGTCCATCGCCTCGCTGTGACCGCTGGGGAAGAAGAGGTGTACACGCAGCTGGTGGCCATCGGCAAAGGTCTTCCAGATGATGGAGGGTCTCGCTTGGAGGAGACTGAGCAGGTGCTGCTCTCTGGGACGTCGGGGCTGCTTGGGGGCTTGGGGCATGTTCTTGCTCTAGTATGCATTTTTCTTGTCATGATTGCAAGTCTGATGTAGAGTAGAGACAAGTATGAAACTAAGTCTCTTTACTGCATTGTTGGTATCAAGCCTCTCTTCTCTGTGCTTTGCGCAGGCTGATTTGACTCAAAAGGTTGGCTCCAGTACGGCCGCCGCAGCGTCTCGTGCGCAGTTGATAGTCCCTCTACAGGACAAGGCTCGAGAGGTCGGTGAGACGGTTTATAATACGTGGCGCTTGGGCATGATTCGTGGCAATATGTCAGCTTGGCGCAGCTCGACATCAACAGCTCGACAACGCAAGCTTTACAATTCTATTGTATCGGAGCGTGGTGATTTTAACCGCGATTTATTTGGTGAGAATGCTCAGCCAATCGCCATGCTGGAGAACTTTCGCTATGTGGGGGCTCTCTCTGCCTGCGGTGGCAAGTCGCTGGCTCTGACATATGTGGGTCGCCTGCAGCTGGGGAATTCGCCTAAGCCTGCGGCCGCTGCTTATGTGCTGCATTTTATCCAAGAGGGTTCTCTCTGGATGTTTGATCGCGCCAGTTTCTTTAGTTTGGAAAAGCTGCCCAAGCTCGCGAACCGCCTGATGAAGGGGGATGCCAAGGTGCTCCAAGAGCAGGATGGCTTTTATCCCTATCTGACGCTGCCCACGCTGCCTCGTATTGCCACACGCCCTGAGCTCATCGCCAAGGTCTATGTAGACTGCCCTGGCCGCGAGATTAAGATGATGATTAATGGTCATTCTCCCCATGAGTTTTATGATGTCAGCCGAGCTGATGTGATTTGGAGCGGTCTGCGCCGTGGGGCCAATGAGATTAGCTATACGATTGAGGATGTCCCGGGGCTGCCTCGCCCTAGTATGGCTATTGGTGTTTTTGTGATGCCTGAGACGCTTGGTAATCAGCCAGCTGTTGTCTTTGAGCACATTCTTGATGCCTCAGATCAGCCCAAGGGTGGTCGCTTTAAGTTCGTTGTGAGCAATGATCAAATTAAGGCGATGAATCCCAAGTATAAGGGAGCTAAGCCACAGCCCTTCCGCGCAGTGCCCCTCAAGACGCGCTCAAGGGTGAACGCTGCCACCAAAGCCTCTGAGTAAGGGCTTGCTTGTCTATTCATAAGAAAAGAGCGCAGACCCACGGGTCTGCGCTCTTTTGGTTGATTTAATCTGACTTTAGAGACCGTTGTGGTGCATGCCATTGGAGTCTTCATCGCCAAAGCAGACGCCAATCTCGCGCGCTTGGTGCACGATTTGGCTGTCGATGTCGACGAGGTGGAGTTGCTGGACGGCTTGCTCAATAGGCATGGAGATCATGCTTGTACGGCTCAGTGCGACGGTGTCACCAAACTTGCCTTCCTCGATGAGGTCAATGGCTTTAGCTCCGCAGCGTACGCCTAGTATGCGGTCGAATGGGATGGGGCTGCCACCACGCTGGGTGTGACCGAGCACGCAGTAGCGTGTCTCAATGCCTGTGGCTGTCTCAAGCTTGCGCGAGAGGTAGGCGGCAATACCGCCGAGGCGTACTTCTCCCTTGGTTTCCTCATCAATGGTGACGAGATCTTCGCCGATACGCGCGCCCTCACTGACCACGACGATGATGTCGCGCTGACCAAGAGCCTTGCGTAGCTCGATCCTGCGTACAACCTTTTCGATATCAAAGTGAATCTCAGGGATGAGGATGACGTCTGCACCACCTGCTATGCCTCCGTAGAGGGCAATCCAGCCCGCATGGCGACCCATGACCTCGACAACCATCATACGTTGATGGGAGGAGGCTGTGCTGCGCAAGCGGTCGAGGTTTTGGCTGACGGTGTTGACAGCTGTCATGAAGCCGAAGGTGTAGTCGGTGGCACCGAGGTCGTTATCAATTGTTTTGGGCACGCCAACGATGGGCAGGCCGATGGCTCGCAGCTCTAGACCAATGGTCTGGGAGCCGTCGCCACCCACGATGATGAGGGCATCAAGCTTGAGTCGACCAACGGTGCTCTTGCTCTTGGCAAGTACCTCTGGGGCGATCTCCATGCGACCACCTACACCGCTCTTGACGGTGAAGTTGCCTTTGTTGACTGTGCCGAGGATGGTGCCACCTGTCGAGCGGATGTTGAGGCAGTTCTCTGGGGTGAGCTCGATATATCGCTCGTCTTGCTCTGTTGAGAGAAGGCCTTCAAAGCCGTCATAAAAGCCATAGACTTTCCAGTCACGTGCTTTTGCTGCGCCTACTGCGCCCTCGATGACGGCGTTGAGGCCGGGGCAGTCTCCGCCTGCATTAAGGATACCTATATTCATTGTGTTATTGTGGGGTAAAAGGATGGGGTTACTGGTCTAGGCGCGCTCATTGCTGGCACGGGGCTCGCTGGTGTCACTGGTGACTGGGGCGTGCTGCTGCTTTTATGGATGTTAAAAAGGCTGTGCTTCTTTTGGGGTAAAAGGATGAATTTTTTGTAGTCGGTGAGGTCGTTGGAGGCTCTCCATTGCTCCCAGACTTTCCATCCGTCTTGGAGGAAGGCTCTCGCGGCGTTGTAGCGGTTTTGAGGGCTCATCCCGAGGACGACGATTGTCATGTTTTGGGGGTAGGTCTGCTCAATGCCTGTGATGGGGTTCTTGCGTTTGACTGATGGCTTGCGCGCCGTTGCGATGAGGCATGCGCCTGCATTTTTAGAGCGAGCAGTCTTGAGTCCATCAACGTCTGTGCGTGAGTGCAGGAGTTGGTTGGTGTTGCGTACCAGTACCTTTCTTGGGGCTTGTCCGCTGGTAGGGTAGATCGTGCAGGTGGTGCTCTTTTGCGAGGCTATCATCTGGAAGGCGCCCTTCTTATGAGCGTAGGTGCCAAGTAGGATGAGGTCGCGAGCTGTAGCGTAGGATGTGACGGCTCCGTGTGGGGCGCGGAAGCTGCTGCGATTCATCCCGATGCTGCGAGCCATGCTGTTCATTTGCTTGACAAAAGATACTACAGGGTCTTTGTGGTTGATATCCTGACCACAGGCATAGGCTAGGCTGTAGGCGCTAGCGCTATCCTCCCAGAGGACAGTGGAGTAGAGTGCATCGCGGACGGAGATTTGATCGCCAGGTTGGAGTTGGAGCAAGTTTGTGCTTGGCCAGCGGCAGGCCTCATGGGGTACGGTGATGAGTCGGCTCGATGGGATGTTGCGCGCCTTCATCCAGTCGACGATAACGATGGCTGTTGCTACGTTGGTGAGCATGCCGATGGGGCGCTTGGTGTTAGAGTTGCTCGCAAAGAGGATGCGCCCAGAGTTGCTCTCAATGGCTACGTAGCTAGACTTGCTGATATCGCCGCCAGCTATGGCGTCATCAATCTGGCTGCAAGAGCTCAGACCAAGGAGACTAAGGCCAGCCAGATACATGATCAGTGTTTGCTTTTTCACGTGTTGCTTTGGTTTTTTTTGTTCCTGCTCAGTGCACGGCTGGTATGACTGTAGAGGTCATCAGCATCGCGGTCGCCAAAGATGATACCAAGGTCGCGCGCGGTGCGCAGTAGCTGGCTGTCACGCTTGACGAGTCGAGGCTTGGAGATGGCCTCCTCGATGCTGACTGTTTCAACATTGAGCCCGTTAAGGATGAGGGAGAGCCCAAATTGCTTCTCGGCAATGAGTCTAACGGCTTCGACACCAAAGCGCAAGCCGAGGATGCGGTCAAAGGCACAGGGTGTGCCACCGCGCTGAGTGTGGCCTAGTACGCAGTAGCGCGTATCAATGCCCACCTCCTTCTCAAGGAGGCGAGAGAGTTTGTTGCCAATGCCGCCAAGTCTCTCACCGCCTGCATCTGAGGCGCGTACGGTGGTGAGCTCCCCATTGAGGCGTGCTCCTTCTGCGACGACAACGATGATTTCGCGCTGTCCCTTGGCTTTGCGGGCTTTGATTCCACTGACGACTTTCTCAAGGGAAAAGTCAATCTCGGGGATGAGGATGACGTCTGCCGCAGCGGAGATGCCGCTGTGCAGTGCTATCCAGCCAGATTGGTCACCCATGACCTCAACGACCATGATGCGTTGGTGGGCGTTGGCCGTTGTGCGGATTTTATCGATAGACTCACAGACGACTTCTACAGCACTTTGGAAGCCGAAGGTGTAGTCGGAGGCCTCGCAGAGGTCGTTGTTGACTGTTTTGGGGACGCAGATGACGGGGAGGCCTTCTTCTGAGAGGATTTGTGCGGTGACGGCTGAGCCGTCGCCACCAATGATGATGAGAGCTTCTAGGCCGAGCGCTGTGATGGTCTTCTTGGCTTTGGCCATGACCTCGGGGTTCATCGTGCCCTGACCGATACGGTTGATGTAGGTTACAAAGCTACCTGTGCTCACGGTGCCTAAGATGGTGCCACCTTCAGCGCGGATTTTGTGAGTTTTGATGAGGTTGAGGATCTCGTAGCGGCGACCTGCGGCACTGGGGAGGAGGCCTTCAAATCCGTCGTGGAAACCGACGACACGCCAGCCGCGGCGGTAGGCTGCGGAGACGAATCCCTCGATGACTGCGTTGATGCCGGGGCAGTCGCCTCCGGAGTTAAGTATGCCAATAATCATAGTGTGTTTTTTGCGGTTTGTGTGCTAGAGTAGGTGCTCTGTAGTTGCCAGTCACGCCCTGCAAGCGAAGTGCTAGCAGGGCGTGTAGGGGCTTAGATGGGTGTGTTGCTGACGCTGCCAAAGTGCTGGGCGCAGCAGAATAGGGCACGTGGATGATGGAAGAATGACTTCCACATGCTTCCTTTGAGGGTACTGCTTGGTGAGCCATCACGCAGGCAGTAGCCGTACCACTCACCGTGTTCCTTGTCTTGGAGGTGGGTGAAGGACCACTCGCGGATGCGGTTGTGCCAGCTCAGATACTTGTCATCACCTGTCATGCGATAGGCGAGGGCAGTGCCGATGAGCGCCTCGTCGTGCGGCCACCAGAACTTCATATTATGCCAGTACTCTTGGCAGGGCTTGCCATAGACGTCTGTGAAGTAGAGAAGACCACCATATTGCTGATCCCAGCCGCGCTCAAGTGACCAGTCGATCATATCGCAGCCAATCTTGATGAGGCTCTCGTCGTTGTTACGGTAGCGTGCTTCCTCAAGGATAAACCAACCACCCTCGATGGCGTGACCGGGGTTGAGCGTGCGCTCGTCAAAGTGATCGATGATGCTGCCATCGGGGGCAACGCATTCCATGACAGCCTTGATGTCGGGCTTGATAAAGTATGTGCGCAAATCATGTATGCTGCGGTCAATCCACTCGGTGTAGTAGGCTGCGTCCTCGGGGAAGTAGCGGCGCATCTCCTGAGCGGTGACGAGCATGATCATGTGTGGGCCAAGACCCATGCTTGGGCGCTTGCCTGTGCTCTTGGGTGCCATCTTGCCGGGGGTAAAGTTGATATCGGCGTAGATGTCAAAGAAGTTGCGTGCGAGCTTGGCGCTCTCAGGTGCACGAGTGGCGCCAAAGTGTGCTGCCCAGCCGATAGCTGCGAAGCATTCACTGTAGGCGTAGCGGCGCTTGCGGATGGGGGTGCCATCTGCTGCGACTTGGAAGAACATGCGGCCATCCTCATCAACACAGTGCTCTTTGAGGAAGTTGAGTGCGGACTCAGCGGCGCTGAGCCACTCGGGGCGCTTCTCAATGAAGTTGTAGCAGGTGAGCAGCATCCAGGCCATACGACCTTGTGCCCAGACGCTCTTGTCACTATCGACAAGTGTACCGTCACGGTCAAAGCAGTGATAGAGTCCACCGTTTGTTGCATCTACTGCGCGGGGGAACCAGAAGGGGACCACCTCATCAAGGAGAATGTTGCGGTAGAAATCGCCTAATTCTTTAGGATTCATAAAATTCTAGTTGTCTCTACGCAATTATCGCCTCCAGTTGGAGGCGATAGTTGTGTTGAGAGTTGTGTTGAGAGTTGTTGTATTAACTTATTTGGCGATTGCCCAGTCGAAGAATCCGATTGCTGTGAGCTCGTCGCGAAGCTGCTTTTGAGTAGCGGCATCGGGGTTGCCCATTGGCAGACGTGCTGGACCAACTTCGGCACCGAGCCAGCCCATGATTGCCTTGCAGCAGCCCATGTAGCCCTTGGCGGCGATGATGTTGATCATCTTGACGGAGTTGTATTGGAGCTCACGAGCTTTTTCCAAATCACCTGCGTTGTAGGCAGCCATGAGATCGAGGTAGAGCTTAGGAGCATAGTTGAAGGAGGAGCCTACTGCGCCCTTGGCACCGAGTACGAGTGCGGAGAGCATCCATTCGTCGCAACCCCATGGGCAGTCATACTTGCCATCCTTGTAGTTGAGGGCGTCGAGGTAGAGGGCCATGTTGGGGTTGGTGAACTTGAGACCTGCAAAGTTAGGAATCTTAGCTTCGCATGCGGCCATTACTTCATTGGGGTTAAAGCTAACACCTGTGAGTGGGGGAATGTCGTAGAAGTAGAAAGGAATCTCGGGAGCACCGGATGCTGCAACTGCCATGCTGTCGACGAGGGCGGCTACGCTGCCTGGCTTGAAGTAGCAGGGGGAGTTTGCGGATGTTGCAACTGCACCAGCCTTGGCTGCGTATGCTGCGATTTCGCGGCCATCATAGACGCTATTGCCACCTGTGTGGACGATGACGTCGATGCCGTACTTGGGAGCAGCTTCGCACCATGCGGAGATGTTTTCGAGACGCTCTGCGAGTTGGAGATGTGCGGATTCACCTGTAGAACCAGTAATGAATACTTTGCTGATTTTTTGGGCTGAGAGGAATGCTGCTTGATTATCGACGAGAGATGGGTTGCAGGATCCATCTGCATTCATAGTCGTGTGAGTGGCTGCAACGAGGCCGTCGAGTGTGAGCTTGGTATTCATATTTTGTTTTTTTCTGTATAGAGTTGGGCTGTTGCCCTTACCTTTTATTTACTATAACTGAGGGGATGTGGCAAGGTTATTTTTTGTCTTCAGCCGCTTTTTGTTCTTTTTCTTTGAACTCCTCGAGAATTTCTGGAGGGAGCATGCTTTCAAACTTCGCGGCGGCTTCGGGATCGACCTCTTCAAGCTGGCTCAGGAGGGCGGGTGTCCAAGGCATCATGAAATAGCCGTGCATGGAAAGAGCATAGAAAATGATGGGGATAGCAAGCAGGCTGCGCATGAAGCTGGTGGGCTTCTTTTGGCTAAAGACAGTGGATGCGCGCATGTCCCATGGGCTAATGCCTCGCTTCGTGACCATCCAGTAGGAAACAGCCATTGCCAGCAGAGTCAGGCAGAGGGGCGGTACAAAGAGCATCATGCCCAGACCGCCAATAAAGACGAACATGCTGCGGTTGATACAGCGTCCAAAGCTGAGAGGCGCGTTGTTGAGGCTCACGAGCTTCATGCCCATGAGCGCCTTGCCAGGTGTGCGTCCCCAGATGGAGAGCATGATTGACTCAATGAGGATGAGGGGCATCCAGATGAGGGGATTGCTAATGAGGAGCTGGAGGTTGAAGGGGAGCTTGAGGAGGTAGATGACCGCCATATAAAGAGCGGCGTAGAGTGAGAGGTCAACCAGACGTGCAATCAGGCGGTGGAAGGGGCTAGCCTGCGAGGCGATTTTCTCCATGAGCTCATTGGCGACACCCTCCATCTCAGCTTGGCTGATGTTGGGTAAATCATGGATTTGCTCGCCTGATACCGCGCCCTGAAAGCTCTGGTCGGGGTTGCCAAGGTGAGTGATTGTTGTGTTCTCAGTGATCGCTGTCGCTGAGGCAGCGGGAGGGGTGAAGAAGTCGCGCAGGGCAGGGAGTGCATCGAGGGTGTCCCATTGGGCGCAGCCTTTGTGCCAGCCCTTGGTTTGGGCATTGATCTCGCCGAGTTGGATGCGTGAGATGGTGTCAGCGACGCTGAGTGGGCCGCGGCGTTCTTTGTTTTCTATCCAGAAGATTTCCATAATGATAATGCTTGTGTTAGGGGGGTGTTGGGGGGGTGGACTCGCTTTAGTTGGAGCGTAGTGCCTTGGATGGGTCTTGTCGTGAGATGAAGATGGCAGGGATGACGGCCGCTATCGCGACCATGAAGAAGGCGATGAGCGCCTGCTTGATAAAGATGATGGGCTTGTAGACCGCTGGGAGGGTGATGCCATGAGCCTCCATGGGGAAGGGGTCGAGCCCTACCGCGGCAAAGGCAGATTGAATCTCAATGCGGAAGTAGAGCACCAAGAGGCTGAGGACGACGCCGAGGATAGCACCGCTAAAGCCAATGATGATGCCCTGCCAGATAAAGATACGCGTGATCGCCCATGGGGTTGCGCCCAGTGCCTGCATGACCGCAATCTCGCGGCGGCGTTGGATGGACATGGTAAACATGACCGCCATGATGCAGAAGGAGGCGATGAGAGAGATAATGGAGAGCACAAAGCTCATCAGGGTGCGCTCATTGGCGATGAGTCGATACCAGCGCTCAAGGCTCTTGGTCCATGGCGTGATGTTCCAGTAGATGCTGTGTGGATTCTCAGGATTGATGCTCTGTTGGGGCATGATATCGGCGAGCTTGCTTGCGATGGCGTCTGTCTCGTGGGCGGAGTTGATGCGCACGCCAATACCTTGGATTTGGTTGCTGCCACCCACGGAGTAGCCCATGATGTCTTGGGCAATGGTCAGTGGCATAAAGATATCGGGGCTGGGCAGCATGCCGGGTGAGCGGTAGATGCCGATGACTTCGAGGTCGATGGGCATGATCATCTCGTTGATGTTTTTGACAGCCTTGCCATCCTCACGGTCGCGGTCAAGGGCGGCGAGGTCCGAGGCGGTTTTTTGCCAGAGTTCGCGCTGCTCGGGGGTGTAGCCGATGTTCCCTGCGTCCTCTTGGTCATAGATGATGTTGATGAGCTCGGAGGTGGCCACCTGCTCGCTGCTGCGCATCTTGCGTGCGTCAAAGTTGGTGATGGCGTCGTAGATGCGCTTGATGGCTTCTGCATCGGGTTGGACGAGAGCCGCTGCTGGGTCAGCCTTGGCAAAGAGCGCTTGGATGTCGCTGATAAATTGCTTGTTGGCATGGGTGGGCAGGGGGTTCTGGATCATGCTATAGATCTCAGCTATCTCATCGATGCTGCCTACAGGGGTGAGGTGGAGCATATCGCCCACCTGCAGACCGAGGCTCTTGGCTGCGGCATGCGAGATGACGCAAATCTGGTCGAGCCCTGAACCAAAGTCAAAGCTGCCCTCCTTGAGCATACCCGCGAGAGGCTCAAGCTGCTTCTTATTCTCGACATCCACGGCGGTGAAGCGGCAGGTCTTGCGCGCATGGGCGCTCTGTACGATGCCCTCGTTCTCCACGATGGGGTAGGCGGACTTGATGCCGGGGAGATTTTGGATTTTCTCGGTGAGCTCAACCCACTTGAGATCGGAAGAGCACACGTCTGAACTCCAGTCACTCC
>CAMQZC010000027.1 GCA_947039485.1 uncultured Verrucomicrobiales bacterium
CGCTCTGGGCGTTCGTTGCGTTCTGGACGTTCGTTGCGCTCTGGGCGTTCGTTGCGTTCTGGACGTTCGTTGCGCTCTGGGCGTTCGTTGCTTTCAAGGCGTTCGTTGCTTTCAGAGGATTCTTTACGCTCAGCGGGTGCACTTACCACAACCGAATCTACTACAGGACTAGCCTTACGGGGGCGGCCTGGACGACGCTTTACGACATCATCAGTAGTGGGGGATTGGGCGGCAGCATCCTTGTCCACCGTCTTACGGGGGGCGCGGGTGACTTTCTTCTCCGTGCTAGCGGCGGCTTCATCACTTAACTTCTTGCTGGCGCGAGGAGCGCGCACAGCCTTAGGCTTCTTCGTGTCGGCTGCATCAACGACCTTGGTCGTCTTACGCTTAGGTGCTGCCTTCTTAGTAGCGCTGCTAGCCTTGGGCTTAGTCGCCTTGACTGGCTTTACTGCTGGAGCAGGAACGGGAGAGGGAGCGGGAGCTTCTACCTTTTTGTTTGTTTCTTCGTTTTCCATGTTTATGACTTCTATGTCATGTTATTGAACTGTCACGCGCTGGTCGATGAGGAATGACCACTCAGCCTTATGGCTTTTGCCATCCATTGTCTTCCAAGTCACGTGTACAGAAATTTGTGGCATATAAATATTGCTAGGAGGCTCCCAGCTAATAGTTGCAGCAATACGATCCACCGCAGCAGGGACGCAGCCATAGCCGCTCACTCGCATCTGCAGGGAGTCAAAATCAACACCTGGCAATCCGCTCAGGTTCGCCTCAATCAGGCGCAAATCATTCTTTGCCACACTCGCAGGAGCTGGCATCACCGTAAAGGGAGGCTGAGGAGTCGAGGCTGGCAGACTTCCGGGCTCAGTCCCCGTTGATACCGTCGAGCCAGTGGCTGCCACACGGAAATCCATCGCGCGGTCAAAGATGCTATCATTATTACCCAAGATGATGTAGCGGCGTATCTGCCAAGGATTCTCAATACAGGTCACCTTGCCAGGCAGCACGGTAAAAGCGGCGACATAGCCGTAGGTGGGTAACTGCTGAATCATCTCAGGGATATGATAACCACCTGGGTAGCAGTATGTATTTAATGGCCCAAAGAGACGCTTGAGTATCTTGTGCGATCCGCCAATCTCCTTCATAATCATGGCATCGAGACTTTCCGTCCCCTCCCCGATGGCGACAGCCCAGTTACTAGGATAGGGATGCGTCTTGGAGTGTGAACCAACAGTAGCGCCATTCTTTTGCATCTCAAGCACCATCTGCCGTGTCATGCTATCACCACGACCTGAGAGGTAATCCGTGTAGAGGAAAATTGTGAAGGGGTAGCCATACTCCTTGAGGATGGGGTAAGCCTCGGTATAAACACGCTTCCAACCATCATCAATCGTGATAAGAACACAGCGCTCTGGCAAGCGACGAATACCAAACCGCCACTCCAAAAACTCCTGCATACTAATCACAGTCAGACAATTCCGCTTAATATACTCCATCTGTGTGCGGAACTTTGAGTTTCGAATAAGCATATCGCTCACTGGTCGAGTCGTACTAAAATCGTGATAACCAAGCACTGCAACACGGGTCTTCTCGCGAGCTACAGGCACAGGGGCAAGCGCAGGTACAGATTTCGAATCACCGGTCTGTGGACTATCCAGCACATCAGGTGATGCATCTTCAGCCAAAACATCGTCAACCAAGTCTAAAATAGACATAGCTGGAGGTAGTGCCGCGCCTACATCCTGCGTCATTATTTGCGCAAAAGATGGTAGCACCATAACCGCAGCACAGGCAAGTATGGACAACAGTTTCCTCATATCGTGGGCAAAGCCTAGCATAATTAATCAAGCAAGCCAAGCTTTTATTGAAATTATCCATGACAGCCATAGCTCTAGCTTGACTCTAATCCAGGTCTATACTATACTCACACACATGAGATTTGCAGCCCAAAAAGGCCGCAAATACATGTTGTATGCAGCCCATCAAATCTAATTTGAGCTATGCATCAGCATTGCCTTATGCTAAAATCACCCCATGAGCACATCTGCCATCATCTGCAAACCCACCAAAGACACATTTATGCGCTTTGGCGTCGTCTTGCTCGCGCTCTGGGGCTTCGCTCTCTACTTTTTCTATGATGCTAGCATCGGCTACCCCCTTAAAAACGCCGTCTACTTCAGCCACAAAGCATTTGCTGACAATGGAGATATCTCCATCAAGACCTCAAATGAGCAATGGCAACAACTCCACGCTGGGCAACCTCTCATCAAGGCAGAGAAAGGCAAGCTAGGCTACAGCATTAGCGATAGTGCTGGTAAGCAATACCAACTACCAGCGCAACTAGAAGCCTGCATCAACTGCCCCCCGCAGTATCTCAATCACGAGCTGATGACATCGGGCTGGGGCAATGCATGGGCTGACTACAGTGCCCAGATGCACTACCCCATCAAGCCCAGTGACAAGCCTTACGATGCAGCCAGCATCCAAGAACAATGGATTGCAGGTAGCATTGCAACACTCCTTGGCTCCATCCTCCTCTACTTCATCATCCGCACCGCTAGACGCGTCATCAGCATTAATGGAAAACAAGTTATCGCAGCAGGCAAGAGCTTCCAAGTCAGCGATATTAGCTGCATCGACCTGCGCCAGTGGGGGGCCGGCTACAAGGGCAGTGCCAGCCTCGTTGTCCAAGGCAAGAAACTCAAACTCGACGGCATGACCTACGGGGGATTTGAAAAGGAAACAGGCGAGCCCGCGGAGGCATTCATGCGCGCGCTACTCGCTCAATACGAGGGTGAAATTATTGAATATGCAGAACAACCTTCTCAACAGCAGTAAAAAGAAGATTTACAAACTCGCACGCAAGAGCCACCTGCTACTGCGTAGCCTGCTCTACGTACTCAGCTCATCGCACTGGGCTATGCTGCTGATGCTTGGTATCATCCTACTGCAACTCTCTGTAGGAGCCCTCGCCCTGAGCAACCGCTTATCCGACTATATCAACCGCATCGAGCGCAGCCAAGCCCGAGCACTCGAGATTGCCACCACACGTGCAGCAGCACTTGAGGCGAGCAGTCTCAGCGATGCCCTGCCCGGCAAGGGAGCCGCGGCCATCGGTGCCCCACCTCAGCAAAAAGATCAGCATAGTACAAGCCCCAGCCTACAAGCACGTGACATTGAGAGCATCATCGAGCAGGAAACAACAGCCCTCGCCGATGCCCTCGCAGAAGAAGATGCCCAGCGATCGCTCGACAACCAACAGCCCGAGGAGGAGGCAAACACAGCTGAGCTGAGCGACAATCAAATCGAACAGCAAGCTGAGCTTGACCGCCTCGTGCGTGATGGTGTTGCTGCCCTGATTGCAGGGGACATGCGCCGCAGTATCCTCAACTTTGAGCAGGCCTATAGCATCAACCCCAAGCACCCAGCCATGCTCTACTACTACGGCATGGCCTTTGATAAGATACTCAACCCCAGCAAAGCACGAGAGTACTACAACGCTCTCTACGCCCTACGAAATCATGCTGGCATCTACTTTGAAAAAGCCGCGCGCCGCATCACCTATGGCTTTATCACGCCAGAGATTATGCGCGGCAAGCTCGCCTTTGGCCCCCAAATCCAGCGCCACCGACTCAACAGCGATGGCGAGTGCGTCAGCATCATACTGCCCATCCTACTCGCACAAGGCGAGGAGATACGCCCTGAGGATATCTACATCCACATCCAATTCTTCGACCTCGTCAACAGTCGCAAAATCCAGCTCTCTCGTCAGGAGCCCAGCCTAGAGTGGGAGAGTGGCAAGCCTGAGTGGAGCAACCCTGAGGAGAAGCTACTCATCAACTACAATATAGTCCAGCAAGGCTACGAAGAACACAACAACTACGCAGACACCAAGTACTACGGCTTCACCGCCAAGCTCTACTACAAGGGCGAGCCCATGGACTGCATCAGCAGCCCCTCAGCCCTCATCCTACACGAAAACCGACTGCGTAATAAGTCCAATCAAAATAATTTTGGAACTGATGGACTCCTACCCTATGATGATGGACTCAACAGCAACCTCTATGAGGAAGCAATCCCCATCTCTGATGAAGATGGGCTCAGCACGCCCGCCTTCTAAACGCCCACCCTCAATAGACAACACACCATGCCCCCCATCTTTGAGACGCTCCCTCACAACGTAGGAGACTATGAGCTCTACAGTCTGCTCGACAGCCACGCAGATCGCGACCTCTATTGGGCTCGGCAAAACCATGTTGAGCGTGCCGTGGCTCTCGAGGTCCTGCACCCCAAAGCGAGCAAAGAGCAAAAGCAGCAATTTATTGCCTCCGCAAGAGCACAGGGAGCCAACCCAACCAATCGAGTCATGCCAGTATTCGAAGCCATGGAGGCTAATGGCTACTGGATCATCACCCAAGAAATGCCCGCGGGCAAGAACCTTGAGGAGATCATGCGTTCAGGGGAGCAACTCAGCGTCATTGGCTACTGTAAGCTCATCGAGCAAATAGCCGAGATATACAAGCACTACGACACGCACGGCGTCGCAACGAATGCCTTTACTCGCTGTACTGTCTTTCAAAAAGAAGATGGAGATTTTCACTTCATCAGCCCCGTCATCACTGGTGAACGCACCGCGGAGAACAGCATGAACAACATGATTCAGCTCTCCAAAATTCTGCGCCCCATCCTCCCCTACAATGTATCAGGTCAGACACGTGTTGCTACCCTCAACGACTGGCTTGAGCACGGATTTGAAGGAGAGGTACTCAGCTGGAGCATCGTCGGATCAACAGCAGGCCTCATCATCGAGCAAATCGACCCCAGCGCGGCGCAAGGACTCATCACCATCACACCCTCCGCCATCGCAGCCAAAGAAAGACGCAGGCAGCGACAGAGGAACAAGTACAAACGTCGCATGGCCATCGTAGCAGGCTGTGTCCTACTCACAGCCCTCACCTCATCCTTCATCTCCATCTATTTCATCAAGAGATCACAGACTGCTCCAGAGAACAAAGAGGACATCATCGTTGTCTACGAGAATCAAAGCTACATCCTCGACCGTAGCCCCGTCAGTATCAGCGAGTACAAAGAATTCCTAGAAGCCTATGACAAGATGAGCCCCCCACAGAAGTCTACGCTCTTCGCCAATGTAAAAGGCCCCACTTCACCCCATCTGCGCCCCCTCAACTGGGAAAAAGTCATCAAGTACTGCCAAAGCAGCAATAACCCCAGCAAAGCCATGACACAGGCCGTCCGAGGGCTCACCCAATGGGACGCCATCTGCTTTGCTCGCTACAAGCAATCCTTAGTCGCCCCCTTTGGGCTCCTGCTAGCCTACAAGAAAGACCATAGCGACATCAAAATCGAAGAGTGGACCAACCTCAGCCGAACAGATCCCATCCACGGCACTGTCAGCATCGCCATCTGCCCCGATGGCAAATCCATCAGAGAACCCTACGACTCCAAACGCAGCATCAAACGCAGCTTCCGCCTAGCCAAACCAATCAACCCATAAAAGAACATGAAAAAACTCATTAAGCTCATCAGCATTATGCTGTTGTTAATAGCAGCCCCCCAAAGCTTTGCGCAACTCGTCATCGGACTCGAAGCCCCCCGCAAGACCTTCGCACTAGGCGAGCCCGTCATCCTCAGGCTCACTGTCTCCAACATCAGCGACCAGTCCGTCAATCTCAGCAACGTCCCTGGTCGCAGCTGGCTCAACTTCACGATAAGCTGCAGCAGCAAGCCCTCAGGTCTCAGCCCTATTGCTCGCCCCAAGTTCCCCAGCCTCATCGTCAACCCAGGTCAGAGCAAAAGCTTTGATCTCGACATCCGTCCCTTCTACAGCATCGAGCGAGACGACCGATACTACACCACCGCAACCGTCATCATGCCCGATGGGCAAAATACCGTTAGCTCAGCCCGCACCGGCTTCACCGTCACCTCTGGAGCCTCACTCAAGAGCTACAATATCGTCAATAAAGGAAAAAAACTCCAAATTCATGCACGCCTTATTACCATCGCTGGACAGGACTGTATATTTGGACAAGTCGTTGACTCTACGACACGTCATGCAGTTGGCGCATGCTTCATGGGGCACTACCTCAACTTCATGACACCCATCTTCCGCCTTGACAGCAAGCAAAACATGCATATACTCTGTCAGTCCACTCCCAAACTTTTCACCTACAGCGCCATCAGCCCAACAGGTCGACGAGTGAGCTATCAGCTCTATAAGCGCACGGGCATCATGGATCTCATCAGCACTGGAGCAGGTCTCCGCGTCGTTGGTGGTGTACCCTACAACAAATCAAACGCTAGCAAGCCAAAATACCGCTCAGCTTCCGAACGCCCCTTCTAATAACATCCCCCCCCTTTCCACCGAGAAACAAGAAAACAATTTATGAATACCCCAACCATCGCCATCGTCGGCCGCCCCAACGTCGGCAAATCCGCCATCTTTAACCGCATGGTAGGACGCCGCATTGCCATCGTCCATGACCAACCAGGCGTCACCCGCGACCGACTCAGCCTCCATACACGCATCACCGACTACGAGGCCCTCGTCGTCGATACAGGCGGTATTGGCTCCTCCCTCGACGATGGATTCACCAAGCAGGTCGCCCGTGAAGCAGACATCGCTATGGCCACAGCAGACATCATCATGCTCGTCTGTGACTGCCGCGATGACCTCACCCCCATCGACCAAAACATCGCTGCCATGCTCCACAAGAGTGAGGTGCCCGTCCTGCTCGTCCTCAACAAAGCGGACAACGACAAGCAAGACCTCAACCTCGGTGAATTCACAGATCTTGGATTCAACAACTACGTCTTCACCTCCGCAGCCCACGGTCGCGGATTTGACAACCTTGCCACCAAGCTCAACATCATGCTCAAAGCCATCAAGGCCCCCAAGCGCCAAGATGACGACGTTATTGACGGCAACGCCACCCCCGAAGACGAGCCAGACCGCGAACTTGTCAAAGCAAATAGCCCCATCCGCATCTCCATCGTAGGTCGCCCCAACGCAGGGAAATCCTCCCTCGTCAACGCCATCCTGAAAGATGAGCGCGCTATCGTCTCTGACATCGCCGGCACAACCCGCGACGCCATCGACATCCCCTACGAGCGTGAAGGCAAGAAATTCACCCTCATCGACACAGCTGGCATGCGCCCCCGCGCCAAACGTGACACCTCCGTTGAAGTCTTCTCCGCCATGCGTAGTGAGAAAGCCATCCGCCGCTGTGACATCTGCCTACTCATCGTCGACATCGCAGCAGGCATCACCCAGCAAGACCGCCGCATCGCCAGCGCCATTGCCAAGGAAAGCAAGCCCTGCATCGTCATCGTCAACAAGTTTGACCTCTACTTCCCAGAGGGCGACATGAGCGCACGCAAGGAGCAAGCCAAGGAACACGTCAAGGAGGAACTCTTCTTCCTCGACTACGCCCCAGTCGCCATCGTCTCAGCCAAAGAAGTCACTGGTCTCACCCACATCTTCCGCAGCATCGAGCAAGTCCAAGAGGAGTCTCAGAAAATGCTTGGTACAGGCGAGCTCAACCGCCTGCTCTCACGCATCATGGAGGCCACCCCTCCCCCAATGAATCGCAGCGCTCGCAAGCGCCTCAAGCTCTACTACGCTACCACAGCCGTCAACGAGAAGTACAGCAGCATCCCTGTGCCTACCTACGTTCTCTTTGTCAACGACAAGCGACTCCTCTCTGATAGCTACGCCCAATACCTGCGCAACTCCATCCGCAGCCAAATCAAAGCCTCTGGTGTACCCATCATCCTCTCCCCACGCTCACGCGTCAGGTAAGAGAGCTCGAAAGCAACAAATCACAGCAGCACAAGCCCAGTGGGCCTGTGCTGCTTTTTTGCGAGCAAAACCCTTAGCTCCAACAAAAAAGCCCGTCCGCTCCACGAGAGCAGCCAAAGCGATCAATGCTAAATACATCAACATCGGGTGAGCGAACAACCGCCCATAATCGAGGGGAGTTCAGCTCGAATAAAGCTCCGCTAACGCTAACCTCATCAAGGCAACGATGCAACCTAGCAAAAACTAAAAGCTCAATATTAGCTAATCTTTGCCTCAAGCAAATCAGCGGCAATACGCACGCAATCAGGGCAAGAAATCTTTGTACCGTCCTTGAATTTCTTACAAGTAGCGGACTCACACTGCAACACAAAATCGCCATGAATCGCTGCGGCTGCAGAATCAGAGCCAGCAATCAGCTTAGCCGCGTAAAGAGCCCCACAGATACCACCCTCAGCATTACCACGCCCACAACTGCCCAAGTACTCAAGCAAATCAGCGCGACCAGCGCCATAAGCCACAGCTTGGGCGCAGTTATGCTTGAGTGGAGCCTGATGGAATGATGTAAGAGCAAGTGTCGAGTATGAGGACATAGCCACAGTCTACACCCCTAACTCACCCCTGTCAATACGCTTTTAAAGAAGGCCATAAAATGTATCAGAGTTCAAATCGCATCTGTGAATCATCACCCTCTTGATCGTAAAAGAGAATGATAATAAGCTACTCACTCTGATACACAGCGCAAGAAAAAGTCACACACACCAGCAATCATGCATACCCGCATGCCCTTCTTGCGCTTGAAATATAGAAAACCATCATGTCTCAATAAATAAACTTTGCGAGCTATCTTTGATATGCTAAATTGTGAGAATGCGACAGCTCCATACCCTCGCCCTGCCGGCTCTCTGCAACTGAGCCAATCAAGAAAGCAAGGAAGCCCACGTAGTGCTCAGGCAAGAAGTGAGCAAAAGACCTAGTCACCCCGCTGAAGACATCAAGCTTGAGGCAAATGACAACTAGCCCAAGCGCATCAGCCCCTAACGACAGCGTCACAGGCAGTTTTTTCACAAGTGGTCACAACGGCATCTTTGTCCCCCTCTTCGCAGGAGGATGCGGCAGCCAGCACTTTAGCGGCAACCTTCAAAACAGCGACATCTTCCATCGCCTCCGAGACATCATCACCGACAGAGCTAGCATCAAATAACCATGACAGAGAGAGCGAAGCATACAGCTTGACCTTCTAACTAAGTCACTGTAGAATACCTGCTCTATGACATTCACCCTACGAAATGCTAGCACCAGCATCACCATAGCAGCTTGCCTATTAACTCTAAGCAGCTGCTGCAGGAACATGGCCACCTTCCCCACCCTAAGCACGAGCAGCTTCGATGCGACAGCTATTCCCATCAACGCGGACAAACTTACCAAGCCAACAGAAGGCAGCTCTTGGAACTTCTACGTCCTCTTCCTCGACAGCAACAACAACATGTTGCAAGATGCCATCAAAGACACGCTCGAAAAAGGAAAAGGTGATGTCATTATCAATGCGAAGGTCTGCATGAGCCGCATCCGAGTCGTCTATTTCGGCGCAGAGAGCATCAAGGTCGAGGGCACTGTCATCAACACCAAGGCACTGGCTAAGGCTAAGGCTAAGGCTAAGGCCAAGAAATAAGAGCCACCAAGCTCTCCCCCGATTTCACAAGCTCCCACCAGCTCTTAATGAGCTTGTGGGAGTTTTGCATGAAAAACGGCAGCATCTTCCAACAGCACCCCCTCGGGTGCAGTTCGAGTCCAATTAGACAGATTCTCATCCTCAGCCCAGTTCCACTGATCCTCAGTCACCTCATTGAGCTTAATATGATAAACAGAACCTCCGTTTGTAACATACAAATCTGATCCCTTGAGCCCAATCTTATCAATCCCGATATAACTAGCTCCCGAAGTCCGATAGTAATCGCCCTCATAGCCGACCACATACACCACAAACTCATCTGATGTCTTAGACAAAGTTAGTGGGTAATCAGGATGGATATAGCGATCATCATCATCACAAGATGACAACAAGAGAACAACGGAGCTCGTGACTAGGAGCCATAAGCAGTAACGGGCTATTGTCGATTGTGCTTTCATGATTAATTCAATGATGGAGACGACTCCATAAAATACGGAGTCGTTAAAATCTATATATACTATATAGTATATACTGTCAATTTTTTCTAGCAATGATGCATTGATCATGTTGATATACAAACATCTTTAAATCACAGGCTCCCTCCAGAGCTTAATTCTTTTCTGGGTGTCTCAGTTTGCCGCGAATCACCCCTACATCCTAGCGAATAGTATCGCTATTGTAACCACAGTGATTCAATACTAGATCATGGCAATCTCACCAGTGGAGAAGAGCATCACAAAGTGGCTCAGTCCGGAGACTTGGTCACAGATATCCTCCCTGACATCCATGCAGGGATGGGGGCGCGGTTCTGAGATTCTCTGCACTCCCTTTAAATAGTCTTGAAAAAACAGCTCGTTAGGTGTATAAAACTGCCCATGTCTACAACCGTCCGCACTCGATTTGCCCCTTCCCCTACAGGTTATCTCCATATCGGAGGTGTCCGCACAGCGCTTTTCAACTACCTCTTTGCCAAGAAAATGGGTGGTACTTTTGTCTTGCGCATTGAGGATACAGACCACGAGCGCCATGTAGAAGATGCTATGCAGGCAATTTTCAACGGCATGGACTGGTTGGGGCTCAACTGGGACGAGGGCAAGGGCAAGGGAGGCGACTACGCACCCTACAACCAGAGCCAGCGCAAGGACATCTATGACCGCTACTTTAATAAGCTGGTTGAGACTGGCAGCGTCTACGAATGCCCAGCACCCAACAAGCGTGATAAGAATGGCGATGAGATTCTCGGCACCAGCAATGGCACCGTCTGGCGATTCCGCTTCAAGCGCGATGGCAATGTGACCCTCAATGACATGGTCTGTGGTGAGATTAACGTCGACTACAGCAATGAGGAGAACACACCTGATATGATTCTCAAGCGCACCGATGGCAGCTATATCTTCCATCTGGTCAACGTCGTGGACGACATCGAGATGAAAATCAGCCACGTCATCCGAGGCGAGGACCACATCATGAACACATTTAAGCATTTGCAGATTTTTGATGCCCTTGGCATCGATCCTCCTGTCTATGCGCATATCCCTCTGATCCAAAACCCCGATGGCTCCAAAATGAGCAAGCGCGATGAGGGTGCTCAGCTGGGTAACTACCCCGAGGAGGGATTCTTGCCTGATGCCGTGCTCAACTTTGTTGCACTACTCGGCTGGAGCTCCAAGAGCGAGGAAGAAATCTTTACCAAAGAAGAGCTCGTTAACCTCTTTAGCATGGAGCATGTGAACCGCAATGCCGCTAAGTTTGACATCACCAAGTGCAAGTGGATGAACCAGCAGCATATCATGCGCTTGGAGCCCAGCAAGTTCACAGAACTAGCACTGCCCTTCTGCATCAAGGCAGGCATGCAAGACACGCTGCAGCTGCGCGACGCCATCCCCACGGTGCAGACCAAGGTTCAGCTCCTCTCTGAGGTAGCTGCATGGGTGAAGTGGCTCGAAGTCCTCGAATACGAAGAAGAGCCCATGAGCAAGATGCAGCCCAATGCAAAAGAGCTGCTCAATCTCTTTGCCGATAAAGCCGCTACACTCACTGACTGGGATGGTGCTACAGCGATGGCCCTCATCAAGCCCCTGAGCAAGGAAGCTGGCGTGAAGGTAGGCGGCATCATGTTCCCCCTGCGCATCGCCCTGACAGGCAGCCATGCAGGCCCAGGCATCGATGACATCATGAACCTACTGGGTCGTGATGAGGTACTGCGCCGCATCAGCGTCTTCCCCTGCTAATATTTTTACCAGAGATTTTCTTTGTGCGTACGATTGACTTTGACTACAATCTCCCCGAGGAGCTGATTGCCGCGCATCCGCTGAGCAATCGTGCTGCCTCGCGCATGCTTGTTGTGCACCGTGATACGGGGCTCATTGAGCATCGTCATTTCTCCGACATCCTCGACTATGTGCAGCAGGGCGATCACTTCGTCCTCAACAACACGCGCGTCATCCCCGCTCGCTACTTCAGCAATGACGGAGGCATCGAGCTCGTGCGCGCTGGACTGAGTGGTCTCGATCTGTGGAAGTGCTTGGTGCGCCCCGGGCGCAAGATGAAGATAGGCCGCAGCGTGCAGGTGGGTGATGCCACCGGTATCGTTGAGTCCATCGATGATGAGGGCTACCGCTACATCCGCTGGGATCAACCCGTGGATGAGGAGCAGTATGGCCGCCTCGCCCTGCCTCACTACATGAATCGTGAGAGTGAAGCTGAGGACAAGGAGCGCTATCAAACTGTTTATGCGCAGGAGGACGGCGCCATTGCCGCCCCCACCGCAGGACTACACTTCACCCCTGAGATACTCGCAGCTCTGCCACACAGCTTTGTCACCCTACACGTCGGGGTGGGCACATTCCGCCCAGTCAAGGCTGATATCATCACCGACCACCAGATGCACAGCGAGCACTTCAGCATGCCAGCTGAGACAGCCACAGCCATCGAAGCCGCCAAGCGCGTCATCGCCGTAGGCACCACCAGCGTGCGCGTCATTGAGACCATGGCCACCCGTCTCGGGCGCCCACTCAAAGAAGGAGAGGGCGATACCGACATCTTTATCTACCCCGGCTATGAGTACAAACTCACCGATGTCCTGCTCACCAACTTTCACCTGCCGCAGAGCACACTCATCATGCTCGTCTCTGCCTTTGCTGGCAAGGAGCTCATCATGGAGGCCTACCGCCAAGCCGTTGAGGAGAAGTACCGCTTCTTCTCCTATGGTGACTGCATGCTCATCCTCTAAGGATGACAAAAGTTAGTCTGGCAAAACTTTTTAACTTCTGCTAAAATATCGCCATGCGAGCTTTCCTCTACCTTATCTATAGCTTCTTTTTACTCATCCCCATGAGTCATGCTGCGCTAAAGGTAGGCAGCCTGCACCCCCTACTCAGCGACATGGCACATCGTGTTGGGGGTGAGCAAATAGAGATTGCGGACATCTTCCCCAGAGGGTCATCACTGCATAGCTTTGACCCCAGCAGCACAGAGATGGCCAAGGCCTCTGGGGCTCGGCTCATCCTCGCGATGGGCAAGCAGATTGAAAACTACCTCCCCAAGCTGCGCGACAGCATGCCGAGCGACTGCCAGATTCTCGAGCTTGGTCGCGATGTCCCCGATGTGATGCTGCCGGGCAGCAGCCAGCCAGACCCCCACTGGTGGAATACACCTCAGAACATGAAGCGCGCCTCACGCACGCTGCTCGCAGCACTCATCGAGCTCAACCCGGCACAGCGCAGCGCCTACGAGACGGGTCAGCGTCAGTACGCACGCGACATGGATGCACTGCATAACAAGAGCCGCATCGAGCTCTCACGCATCCCTCAAGACCAGCGCGTACTCGTCACGGGTCACGCGGCCATGTGTCATTTTTGCAAATCCTACAACTTCATCTCCGTCCCCCTCTTTGGCATCGCCAGCGAGGGAGAAGGCGATCTAGCCAGCCTCGCCGTGCTACTCCAGCAGCTACGCCGCCGCGAGCTACGCTGCGTCTTTAGCGAGATTAGATCCCAGCCCAAGCTGCTTGAGAATATCGCAGCCGAGCTCAACGCTGCCTGCCTCCCCCTGAGCATGGACGGTCTCTACAGCGATGGCGCAAGCTACGAGAGCAGCTTTGACTACAATGTCAGCACCATTGTCAAGGGGCTCTCAAATCCCCCCGCAGCCAAGCAGCCCTAATGTCTCCCCGCCTCACAGCACTTGCTAGCCTGATTGGCATCCTGCTCGCGGGGCTACCGCTGCTCCATCTCAGCCTACCCCAGCCAAGCACCGCCAGCCAGCCAGCCCCCGACAAGGAGAGCCAGCCCAAGCAGCGCATCTTCGCAGAGCTCTACTACACGGGCAAGCCCAGCAGCATCACCATCCGCCAGCAGGGCAAAATCATCGCCCAGCGCCGCAACCCCGAGCCCCATCTCTGGGAGCTAGAGCTAGAGCTAGCCGCGAGCAAATCCATCGAGCTAGAGCTCGAAATCCACTGGAAAGAATCCAAGTCCATGGATACACAAGCTGCAAAACTGCAACTCAGCCCCAGGGGAGAGGAGAGCCGCAGCGCCAGCAGCTGGAGCCTTGGCAACGGCGCCCCCCTTCACGACATACTCAACTTCACATGGTCATGACCCAAGAGCAACACATCTGCTGGGGCGCAGCCTGCGCACACAGCACGAGCCACCAGCTCGAGATACGCAATCTCTCCATCAGCTACGGTGACAAACTCGCACTGGACAATCTGAGCATGAGCTGCAACTGCGGTCACACCCTCGCACTCATCGGACCCAATGGAGCAGGTAAATCCAGCCTCATCAACGCCATCGTAGGCATCATCCCCTACCAAGCAGGAGAAATCATCTGGCAGGGCAAGCCCATCAAGCGCAATGAGATTGCCTACATGCCCCAGCGCAACGAGATCGACTGGAGCTTCCCCATCAACGTGCGTCAGCTCGTTGAGATGGGTCGCTATCCCAGCCTCGGACTCTGGAAAAAGGTCAGCCAGCACGACCGCGACATCGTTGATAAAGCAATCAGCAGCCTCAATCTCGGCCAGCTCCAAGAGCGCCAAATTGGCGAGCTCTCAGGCGGTCAGCAGCAGCGTGTCTTTCTCGCACGCGCCCTCGCGCAGGAAGCACACATCCTCCTCCTAGACGAGCCCTTCAACGGACTCGACCTACCCGGCATCCAGCAGCTCTCACAGCTCCTAGGTCAACTCGCCGCCGAGGGACGCCTCGTCATCGCCTCCCATCATGACCTCGTCTCCGCGCCCACCATCTTTGAAAAAACCCTGTTACTCAAGCGCGAGCTCATCGCCTATGGCGACACGCGCGACGTACTCAGTGAGGAGAACATCCGCCTCGCCTACGGTGATCAACCCACCATCCCGCAGCCATCATGACAGATTTACTTGCATTCCTAGCTGAGCCCATCGCCCAGCGCAGCCTCTGGGCCTGCGCCTTCATCGGCTTTAGCAATGGCTTTGTCAGTGCCATTGTCGTGCTGCGTCAATCATCACTCCAGATAGGAGCCATCTCCTGCGCCCTGCTCCCCGGCATCGCCATTGCCATCATGCTTTTTGGGCTCACGCAAATCAGCGTACTACTCGGCGCCATCATTGCCGCCATGATTGTAGGGCTAGGCTCCATCTTTGTCGCTCGCGGCTCGCGCGTGCATCAGGACACCGTACTCTCCATCCTGCACAGCAGTGCCTTTGCCGCAGGCTTTATCATCCTGATGCAATTGGGCTTGCAGCAAAAAATCGATGGATGGCTCTTTGGCAGCATCATGAGCATGAGTCACAGCGATCTATGGATTGCCTACGCCACAGGAGCGGTAGCCATCCTCGGCATCAGCATCCTCCAACGCCCCCTGCTCATCTACCTCTTTGATGCGCGCATGGCTACCAGCATGGGCATCCCCAGCAAGCTCTTTAACTACGGCCTCTTTGCCCTGACCATCCTCGTGCTCGTCAGCTCCCTGCAGGCCGTAGGCTCCTTCCTCAGCATCGGACTCCTCGTCGCCCCTGCCGCCAGTGTCGCGCTCATTAGCACACGTCCAGCCGCGCTTTTTTGGGGTGGAGGCCTCATTGGAGGACTCGGATCCGTGCTAGCATTCTTCCTCTCCTACCCCCTCGGCTGGCATCTTGGGGCAAGTATAATCCTCGTATTAGGGCTCATCTTTGCCGCCTGCTACATCATTGCGCAATTACAAGCACAGCGTCGCCCTAAACAAATTGACACAAAGCTCGCAAAAGCCCCATGATTTGGGCTTGCATCTGCTCATGCCTCTATGTTACTATCACGGCATAATGAAAGCGTCAAAACTCTCCCAAACTCGAAAAGGGTTCACCCTGATTGAACTCATCGTCGTCATTGCCATCATGGCAATGCTCGCAGGCGTGGCATACCCAACAATGATGAGCTTCCGCACGACCGCCGCTCAATCCGCTGCCCGAAAGCAGTGCCTTGACATCATCATGGGCATTAGCAGCTTCAAAAGCCAGTACAACGGCGCCCTGCCACTCCGTACGGAAAATCTCGAGTCTGATGACAACAATCAAATCGTCATCACCACCAACTACGGAGCAGACGCAAACTTACTGCGCGTCCTCACCAACCGTGAGTTAGATGAAGAAGACATGATCAACCACGAACGCGACGTCTACTTGAAGTCCAACCTCGCAGAGGGTCCCCGTGATGGTCTGCACGAGAACGAAGAAGGCGAACTTGGTCTCTTTGACCCTTGGGGCAAGCCCTACTACATCATCATCAGTGATGAGCGCGGTGGAGCAATCGACCCCTACACCGGCAAAGCTACCCAAAAAGATTGCATTGTCTACTCCCTCGGCCCTGATTCAGACGGTTTCCCCGTAGCCCAAGACAAGCCAAAAAATGGCAGGAAAAACACAAGAATGACCGCAGCTCAGCGCAAAGCCGCTCTGGCCGCAGCAGCAGAAGCAGATGAAGATGCTGCCGACGCAATTGAAGACAACGTCTACTCCTGGAAGAAAACGAAATAAATGAAACAATTCATCACGGACGACGTCCGCATCAAAGACATCCGCGCCCTTATTTCCCCCGCAATCCTCATGGAGGACTTTGCAGCAAGCCCTGAAACATCAGAGCTCGTCTACCGCACTCGCGAAGAGCTGCGCGCCATCATCAGCCAAGAAGACGACCGCCTTGCCGTCATCGTAGGCCCCTGCTCTATCCATGACACCGTAGCCGCTATCGACTACGCCAGTCGTCTGGCAGAAGCACGCAAGAAATACGGAAAAGACCTGCTGCTCATCATGCGCGTCTACTTTGAGAAGCCACGTACAACCGTCGGCTGGAAGGGGCTCATCAATGACCCATTCATGGATCAAAGCTTCAACATCAACTCCGGACTTCGCATGGCTCGCGGCCTACTGCTGCGCCTCGCTGAGATGGACATCCCCGCGGCTACCGAGTTCCTCGACGTCATCACGCCTCAGTACGTGAGTGACCTCATCACATGGGGCGCCATCGGAGCTCGCACCACCGAGAGCCAAGTACACAGAGAGCTCGCTAGCGGACTCTCCATGCCCATCGGCTTCAAGAACGGCACGACAGGTAGCGTACAAATCGCAGTTGACGGAGCAGTCTCCGCAGCTAACCCACATAGCTTCCTCTCCGTCACCAAGCAAGGTGTCTCCGCCATCGTCAGCACCAGCGGCAATGACAGCTGCCATCTCATCCTGCGCGGCTCCAATGACGGACCCAACTACTCCGCCGAGCATGTCAAGAAAGCATGGGAAACACAGCAGAAAGCCGGCATCAACAACCGCCTTATGATCGACTGCTCCCACGGCAACAGCTGCAAAAAATGGGAACTCCAAAAAGACGTTGCCAGCGACGTCGCTAAGCAACTAGCCGCAGGTGACAACTACATTGGCTCCATCATGATCGAAAGCCATATCAACGCAGGCAACCAAAGCAACAAGGGTGGAGAACTCAAGTACGGCGTAAGCATCACCGATGCATGCATCGACTGGGACGGCACCGTTGAAATGCTCGACGAACTCGCTGCTGGCGTCCGCGCACGCCGCGCAATCAAGCAAAGCTAAGTCAACTTTCATATATCAATGAAGATTCAATCAATTAACTGCATTCTCAGCAGCCTAGCCTTCCTTCTTATTTGCAACCTCAGCCCTGCTGAGGCTGCAAGTAGCCCCCTCATGAGCCTTAAGCAAATTGAGGAGCGTAACGAAGAACTGCCTGACTACAAGAAACTTAAAAGCAAGTTCAACAACCTCAAAGAGCCCATGCTCTGGCTTTTTATTGGCGATAGCATCACCCACGGTTGCAAGCACACCAATAACCAGAGAAACTTCCCTGAGCACTGCAGCGAGTTCATCCGCTGGGAGGCACATCAGACCAAGCGCAAGACCGACTTCGTCTTTAATTTAGGTGTCAGTGGTGAGACCGCCCCAGGCTTCTTAAAAGATGCCAACTGGCGCCTCACCCCCTACAAGCCCGATGTCGTGCTCATTAACTTTGGCACCAACGATGCACGCAGCAAGAAAAATGTCGATGATTTCAAAAAAGACCTCAAGACCATCATCAGCAAGACTCGTAAAAAGAAGGCCATCCCCGTCCTCCAAGTCCCTAACACAACACGTAACGTACTGCCAAAAGACAAAGTCTACCATAACGCCATCCGCGAGGTAGCCGATGAGACCAAATGCCTGCTAGTCGACCACGCCGCACGCTGGAGCGAGCTCAACAACGACCTCTACAAGGCACCCAACAAATGGACCAATGACAACCTGCACCCCAACGCAGCAGGTCACGCACTCATGGCTCAGACCATCCTCTTCTCACTCGGTCTTGACAAGGCCAACGTAAAAGGATCAGTTCTCAGAATAGCAATCCCTTGATACAGAGCTAACAAAACAAGCAAATCACATGAGCGCCGTTGAATATCACGGCGCTCATTTTCTCTCCCAACCATGAGCGCAACCCAGCACATCCAAGCACTGCCCCCACACTTCTCACTCATGGCAAAGCCCATCGGTAGCCAGTGCAACCTACGCTGTAGCTACTGCTACTACCTCGACAAATCACTACTCTACCCGTCCATCGAGGGACAAGCCCCCACAAAGCTGATGAGCGACAGCCTGCTGCGCAACTACATCCAGCAGTACATCGAAGCCACGCAGAGCGAAGTCATCAACTTCTGCTGGCATGGCGGAGAGCCGCTAATCGCAGGACTGGACTTCTACAAGCGAGCCATCAAGTATCAAAACAAATTTGCACGAGGCCGCAAGATAGAGAATACCCTACAGACCAATGGGCTACTGCTCAATGCCGAATGGTGTAAATTCTTCCGCGAGCATCAATTCCTCATCGGCATCTCCATCGACGGCCCCGAGGACATCCATGACGCCCAGCGCAAATCAGTAGGTGGTGGGCCCAGCTTTGCCCGAGTCATGCGCGGCATCGAGCTCATGCGCAAACATAGCGTCGAGTTCAACACCCTCAGCGTCGTCACAAAACTCAGCGAGAAACGCGGCAAGGAAATCTATCGCTTCCTGCGCAACATCGGTAGCCACTACATGCAATTCATCCCCTCCGTAGACCTACTCAGCGACGAGCCAATCGCCGAGCTAGGAGGACGCTACCGCCAGATTGGCCCCCAGCAAGTGAGCAAAGCACGCATCGCCGACTGGAGCGTGAGCCCGCTAGGCTATGGAAAGTTCATGTGCGAAATCTACGATGAATGGATCAAGCGCGACGTAGGCAGCTACTTCGTCCAGCTCTTTGATGCCACACTCGCCAACCACTACGGAGCCCCCCCAGCCGTCTGCTACATGGCACAAACATGCGGACACGCCCTCGTCATGGAGCAAGGCGGCGATATTTATAGCTGCGACCACTTCGTCTACCCCGAGTACAAACTAGGCAACATCAAAACACACAAACTCGCAGAGATGCAATCCTCAGCGCAACTCTTTGACTTTGGCACAAGCAAAGCACGTCACCTCTCCAGCCTCTGCAAATCCTGCGAAGACTACAAAATCTGTCGAGGAGGCTGCCCCAAATACCGCTTTGTCTACCTCCAAGGAGACAGCGAGCCCATCCACTATCTCTGCCCCAGCTACAAGTACTTCTTCAAACACGTACGACCCAGCATGCAGCGCATGTGCGAGCTACTCCGTCAGGGCAAATCCCCCATGGACATCATGCAGTTATCCTGAGAACATGACCTAACATATTTTTCTCCTCACCGCAATAACTTTCGCCTTGCCAAGTGAGGGTAGAAACACTAGAATATAACCATTCACATGAGTCCCGACACATCACTAAGCCAACACACATTTGACGACTACCTCTGGATACGCTGCAGCGGTCGCGGTAGCTTCATCAACAGCCCATCACTCAAAAAAAAGGCTGATAAACACATTGCCAAGGGTGGGCAAAACATTGTTGTCGACCTTGAGAACTGCCAAGGTGTAGACTCCACCTTCATGGGCACGCTGGCTGGCATCGCACGCATCTGCGCCGCCGCAGAGGGCACGCTACAAATTGCTAGCCCTACAGCCCGCACACGAGCAGCCATGGAGGGACTAGGCCTCGACATGATGCTTGAGCTCGACCCAGAGCATGCGCCCTGGCAGAGCCAGCTTGAGAGCATCCGCAGCACCGTTGCTCAATCTGACAACGCAGATAGCAACAATGATAGCGTACGCAACCTCAGCGAGATGGAGCGCACCCAGCACGTACTGGATGCCCACAAGACCCTCAGCTCGATTAACGATAAAAATGAAGAAACCTTTGGCTACGTCTGCGAGAGCCTCGAAGCTGACCTTGAGCGTCAGCATGAGGAAGAGCATAACTAAAGCAACTTCCTAACGCCCCCACCAAATATGAGCCTAATAGAGCAGCAAGCCGCGCCCTACACTAGGCTCATAGCGCAGTTGCAGCAAACTGCCGCCGCCGCAGACAACTGCGATAGCAACGAGCAAGCCGCCCTGCTCGCCAACGAGCGCATGCAGGACATCCAAGCCTACTGGGTAGCAGGACTACTCGGCAAGCAAGGCGAGACCGAGCGACACGGCAGCATCGAAATACGCGAATTTGGCGAGTGGAACCGCGGAGAAGGCCCAGCCTTTCTCCGAGCCCAAGCCCTCATTAACGGAGAGTGGAAAGTTGGCAGCATCGCCATCTCCGCAGAGGCCAGCAGCTGGAGCAAGCAACACTGGGACCAATCCCCAGCCTACCGCAGCTGCATCCTCCACATCATCCTCAGCCCTGCCCCGCCCTACTGGAGGAGCCTGAGCTCCGTGCAAGAAGACATCCCCGTCCTCCACATCCCAGATTTGCGCTGGCGCGAGCTGCTAAGCCTCCCCTCCCCCCTCGATCGCGACAGCCTCGAGCTCTGCCAAGAGCCCCTCGCAGACAACAGCATCGAACTCATTGATCGCAGCCTCCGCGCAGCAGCAGCCTACCGCATCATGCGCAAGCAACTGCTCTTTGAGCGACGCGCCGCCGCCATCGGCCGCAGCCAGTGCTGGTACGAATCATGGGCTGAGAGCCTCGGCTACTACAATAACCGCGGCAACATGAAGCAACTCGCCCGCCGCGTCCCCCTCAACGAGCTCCAAGCCCAGCCCGAGCTCATCGAGCCCCTACTCCTTGGCACAGCAGGCTTCCTCCTGCCCCATCTCCCCAGCGGAGCTGATGACGAGACACGCCACTACCACCGCCAATGCTGGGACGCATGGTGGCCTCAGCGCGAGCAATACGAGCTTAGCGGCAGCCAAGCCCTCCCATGGAGCACCCAGCAGCAGCGCCCCGCCAACCACCCCCAAAGACGCGTTGCCGCCCTAGCCGCCAGCATCCCCCACTGGGCAGAGATTGAAAACTCCCTCAGCGCCTCAAAAATCTACCAATTTGAGCAAATCATCAGCCAACTACGCCACCCCTACTGGCAGCAGCGCAGCTGCTTGGGATCGGCACGCCAAGCACGCCCCAGCACCCTCATCGGCAAAGAAAGACTACGCGCCTTCTACATCAACCACCTGCTTGTCCAAGACAGCAGCCCCGAGGCATGGCGCATCTACTGCCAGCAAAAAGAACGCCAAGTCCCCGGTAAAATCAGCAGACTGGCCAAACTCCTTGCTGGTGATCGCCAAGACCTCCAAACACTCCTCAGCAACTGCTACGCCCAGCAAGGCATCATCCAGATGGGAATCGACTTTGGCAGCAACAGCCGCAGGGGAGCAAAACTCTTCCCTGCCGAGCTAGCAGGACTCCCTCAAGCTCGCGGATGAGCCAGCGCATACGCCTCCTTGAGGCGCGAGCGCGTCACATGCGTATAAATCTGCGTCGTCGAGAGCGAGGCATGACCCAGCAGCTCCTGCACCGAGCGCAAATCAGCCCCGGCATCCAGCATATGAGTCGCAAAGCTATGTCGCAGCTGATGCGGTGACAGCGTGAACGGCAAGCCAGACTGGCGCATATACTTCACTAACATCAACTGCACCGCACGACCCGTCAGCCGCTTGCGCAGGCGGCTCATAAAAAGCGGGCCCGTCGCATCCAAATCAGCCAAACTCGCATACGCCTCAATCGCCTCACGAGCATACTCGCCCACAGGCAGCAAGCGCAGCTTGCGACCCTTGCCCAGCACGCGCAAGCAGGCATCACCAGAGCCCAGCGCATCAGCATCCAGCGACACAAGCTCGCTGAGGCGCAAACCGCAGGAGTAAAAAAGCTCCAGAATCGCAACATCGCGAAAAGGCAGCCATGCCGGCGACTTCTTATCCCGTGGCAAATTGAGCGGCAAATTGAGCAAATCCGTCACCTGCGTCAAGCTCAAGTGCTGCGGCAGCCGCTGACGCTTGCGGGGCAAATCCACATCATCCAGCGGATTGACCAACAGCCCCTCACGCTCCATCATATAAACATAGAGCGCGCGTAAAGCCGCAAAACGCAGCCTAATAGTCGCAGGCGCAAGCTCCTCCTTGAGAGCCGCAAATAACCACTCGCGAAAATCTTCAGCCACGCAAACAGACCAAGACAAGAAGCGCACGCCCATCCACTCGCGAAACTGCCTCAGCGACCGTTGATAACTCTCCAGCGTGCGAGGAGACACATCCCGCTCATCGCAAAGATAATCCAAAAAACGCCCAGCCTCATTAACCTCACTCATTGAGGCATTTTAATCACGAGACGGGTCAAAGTCAAGCAACTAGGCTCTTCGCCACACATCCATGACACGACACGAGCCCTCGCCGCCATTATTGATGAGCCATAACCCAGCTTCTAGCCTATCGACCTCAATAGCGCGTATACCGTGTTGCCACAGCCACGCTACAACTCTCTACCGAGAACATCACCCAGCTATAACAACCCACCGCACAAGTCAATTTTCATTGCCAATCATCGCATTGTATAGGCGCGTGGTGCTGATTGGAGAGAATTAGGAATATCCGAATGTAACGTTAATATGTAAACATCGTATAATAAAGCACCTAAGAACATGCTAGCTGGTTTAAATATCTATGATGAAAATTACTATTTCACAAGATAGCGCCTTATGCGTACTCCTATTATAGCGTTGATTGCTCCCCCCCTTTGACCATACAGCAACGATCCATAAGATCATCAACAACAAGCCAATTAAAAAACCGCATATGACCAGATGAAAGCACAGCATTAAATCGACAGCGTTGTGAATCGTTTTAATGCTGCGCTAGCGGTGCTATCTAGCGAGAACTCTTGGGCTTCAACGCAGAAAACATAGCGCCTATAAGCGCCCCTATATAATTGCCTATCTTTTACTATTGAGACGCTTTTTTAAATCCCAGCAATTGTCATGAGCTATCACGGTATCAGGATGCGCTGACCCTAAGGTTTTCTCGTAAATATTAAATGCTTTTTCACCATACTCCAGAGATTCCTCATACTTATCTAGATTAAAGTATACTTCACTAATATTGTAATAGATAGTCGCTGTATCAGGATGATATTCACAAAAGATTTTTTCTCGAATATTTAATGCGTTCGCATAATAATCCAGAGCTTTCTCACTCTCTCCTTGCTTAGAGTATAAACAGCCAATATCGTAAAAACTAGATGCGGTATAAGGATGCTCTTCGCCAAATTTCACCTTTCGAATATTTAATGCTTTCGTATAATACTCCTTAGCTTTATCATAATCTGGTTGTTGCAAGTATAGCAAAGCAATATTATTATAGCTAGTTGCGGTGTCAGGATGCTCTTCGCCAAGGATTTCTTCTCGAATATGTAATGCTTCCCAACAATACTCCTCAGCTTTCGCATACTTACCTTGATTGTAGTATATATAGCCAATGTTGCTATAGCTAGTTGCAGTGTCAGGATGCTCTTCGCCAAGGATTTTTTTTCGAATATTTAATGCTTCCCAACAATACTCCTCAGCTTTCGCATACACTCCTTGATTGTCGTATAGCGAAGCAATATTGTTATAGCTAGATGCGGTATCAGGATGCTCTTCGCCAAGGATTTTTTTTCGAATATCTAGTGCTTTCGTATGTTGCTCCAGAGCGTTCTCATACTTACTTTGCTTATGGTATATCACAGCAATATTGTTATAGCTAGTTGCGGTATAAGGATGCTCTTTACCATGGATTTTCTCGGAAATATTTAATGCTTTCCTACAATACTCCATAGCGTTCTCATACTCGCCTTGATTGCCGTATAGAGAAGCAATATTATTATAGCACAGATCCGCGTTTTCACTGTTTTGAACGCTTTCGTATTTTACATGATGCATCAACACTACAGCATGGGGAAGTAGTGCTAGTTTCGAAGTGAAAATCTCTGTTTCATTAACGTATAACAAAGAGGTCATATTTTGTACTAACTTGGTCGTTGCCGCTTCATCTGGCATCGCTTTTTCTCGCACGACGGCAGCGATAATGGGATGGATGCTACAATCTAAAGTTTCAGGAGAATTTTGCAACCAACCCGTCTCTTCTAATTTATTGATTTTATTGCAATCAGTAATATCAAATAGCACTTTAATATACTCGGCCGCAATGGGGCTGTTTCCTTGTAAGAGAGAGAATAATTGTAAGATACGCAGTGCTTCTGCGTCTTCGCATAGTTGGGATATATCAAAGACCTTTGCAAGATGTTCAATAAAACGAGACTCGCCATTTTTAGAATAATTAATCGTTTCTGTGATGTCCGGGAGTTGAAACCCTTGTTCTATTAATTTATCTAAGAATTCATTTGCTGTTACCCTTGATGATTTTTGTGTTTTCGCTAACAATTCAACAGCTAGGGTATGTCTATTAGCCCGCTGAATGATGTTAATTATATCTTCATCCGAGGAGTTTTTATCAAGGCTATATGTACGATAGAGTCTGAGACAATCATCATCTGAAAGCACGCCAAGTGATATATTAGTCATGCTCTCGTAATGGTTGCGTGATGTGAGTAAAAGATTGCAGTTGAGCTCTTCTATTAATTCAACGTCATCAGAGCTAAGGTCATTTGCGTTATCAATAATTAAGAGCAATGAATCCCCCCTCGAGTTGATAAACTCTACGGATTTTTGCCAGTATTCTTCTTGTGAATCACTAGATATGTCTATAAAATTGTTAAAGAAGGAACTCTTTAGATTTCCTGTGTAGTAGATCCACCCAATCTTTTTTTCAAAACTTGGTGCCTTTTTTGTTATGTAGCGATGAGCAAGTTGATGACAAATTTCGGTTTTCCCCATGCCTCCTATACCGCTGACTAGTAAGAGAGGCTTTGTCTCCAAGAGTTGGTTTTCAATATTTTCAATCTCATTTTTACGACCAATAAAGGCACGCGATTTCTTTAGAAACCTCCTATGCTCATGAGTTGTTACAAGTATAGCTTTTGATCCTAGAATATCCTCTAATTTCTTGTTGTGATGCGTGCTCAATCCCCACCTACCTTCTGCCCAACTGTGTACGACAATAGAAGATACGGTCCCATTATTCACCTCTCCTTGGGAAAAAACAAGGCTTGCACTTTGTTCATAGATCATGCTCCCCATAGTGATTTCTAACACATGATTAATTTCCCTAAAGCTTGTCTTGTGCGCATCACCGCAAAGGTAGCTTACTTGAGGATAGTCTTTTAGTAAGTTATGCAGCTTATCTTCTTCATCTTTACGCAAAAAGTCTAACCTGTGATGAGCGAGAATGATAATAGGCTTTTCTGAATTGCATTTTCCCAAAAGATCATATAAATAAGAGCAGCCTACTAAAAGCCCTCTTTCATCATCTTCACGTGAGTGACAGAATAGGCTAGTATTAAGAGAAATGAGATTAAAATCATCGCACTCTTGATACACATGTAAGCCTGCATCCCCCTTGGCATCCACCCAAACATCGGGTATACCTTCTTTGGCTAAAGCAGTGCTCAGTTGCTTAAAAAAAGAATAGCGTTCAGATGATATGAGGAATTCCATCTCGACATATTCAAAAAACCCTTTACTAGGGTCATAGTCTTTTCGTATCGTATTGAGTCGTTTAACATCATCTTCTGAATATCGGACTATATCATGATTACCAGGCACATAATGAATGTTTGTTCGTTTAACACCTGCAGCATCTGCAATAGCGATGATATAGTTGACAAGTGCCGTGATTTTTTCGCCATTTTCTCCCCATGATTGATCACTACCAAACCTAAAATCACCAGTGATAAATAGGTGTTCAGCTTTAATTTCCTCTTTTTCTAAATATGAAATGAGTTTGCCTCTAGATGTTTTTGTATCTAAAGTCTTTTCGTTAAATTGATGATGAATATCTGAGAGATGGAGCCAAGTCATAAGTAGTTGTATTTGAGCAGGTATTACTTTAGCACATTCTAGCTTATATGCAAGTATATAAGCCTGTTAATCATTGCCCACCTCCATCTCTAGATTTAACTTAATGTATGTAGGGGCACTTCACAAAAGCTCATGACAAGTCAAATAAAAATCAGCAGCATGATCAAGGCATCCAATGAGAGCGCAAAGCTCGATAATCTAGCCTTTAAAACTAAAACAACTCAAGTCTTGTAGCCAAAACCAATACTTAGCCCGTATACCTGACTAAGTCCAGCCAGCAGACATGCCACGCACAGAAGTATCTCTCGGGCAAAACAATCAAAGCTAATCCCTAGGCCAGACCTGACCGAGAACGCTCAGAATCCACCCCTAGAATCATAGATCCACCAGAAAAACCCTTTCGCCCCATCTATGGGCTATAAGCATCCCCAAACAAATAGCAACATCATATCTGAACAAATAGAAACAACACGGACAATCAAGCAAGCCCCCCAAAAAAAGCATCTCTAGCAGAACCATCGCCCAACAAAACAATGAACGGAAAGGCTCACTATCCATCATTGCGGATAGACTAATACTAGAGCAGCGCCGAACGCAGACGCACCAGAATCGCCACATCGCGAAAAGGCAGTCATGCAGCCGACTTCTAATCCCGTAGCAAATTAGCGGCAAATTGAGCAAATCGGTCAGCAGCATCAAGCTCAAGTGCTGCTGCAGCCGCTGCCGCTTGCGCGGCAAATCCCCATCATCCAGCGGATTGCCCGATAGCCCCTCACGCGCCATCATATAAGCATCAAGCGCGCGTAGAGCCGCAAAACATAGCTTCATAGTCGCAGGCGCGAGCTCCTCCTTGAGAGCCACAAACAACCAAGCGCGAAAATCATCAGCCACGCAAGCAGACCAAGACAGGAAGCGCACGCCCATCCACTCGCGCAACTGCATCCATGACACAACGAGAGCCCTCGCCGCCATTACTGATGAGCCGTAATCCAGTTTCTAGCCTATCGACATCAATAGCGCGAATACCTTGTTGTCAAAGCCGCTCTACAACTCTCTATCAAGAACATCACCCAGCTATAACACGCAGCCGTACAAGTCAATAATCATTGCTGATCATTACATCCTATAGACGCATGGTGCTGATTGAAGGGAATTAGGAATATCCACATGAAACGTCAACTTGTAAACATCACATAATAAATCACCTAAGAAAATGTCATCACGTTTAAATATCTTTGATTAGAAATTGCTATTTCACGAGATACTGCCTTATGCGTACTCCTATCATTGCGTTGATTGCTCCCCATCTTTGACCATACAGCAACGCGCCATCATAGAGGCTACAACAAGCCAATTAAAAAAACCGCATATGCTCAGATGAAAGCACAGCAAAAAAACGACAGCGTCGTGAATCGTTTTAATGCTGTCGCTAGCTGTGCTATCTAGCGAGAACTCTTGGGCTTCAACGCAGAAAATATCGCGCTAATAAGCTTCCCTATATAATTGCCTATCTATTGCTATTGAGATGCTTTTTTAAAGCCCTGCAATTGTTATGATCTATCACGGTAGTCGGATGCGCTTTTCCTAAGGTTTTTTCTCGAATATTTATTGCTTTTTCACAATACTCCAGAGCATGCTCATACTCTCCTTGCTTATAGTATACCGAAGTAATATTGTTATAGCTTTCTGCGGTTTTCAGGTGATCTTCGCCCAAGGTTTTCTCGTAAATATTTAATGCTTTCTTGCAATAAAATCGATTTAAGTGTTATTTTTCCCATAGCGAAATCATTCTCCATTTCATCTATATTGCACATATCCTAAATAATTTAGTGTTTTTGCGTCAAAATAATATGCTCTTTCTCCCCCAATAGTTGGTTTAAGAGGCTTCGATCTGATGACCCAAACATTGCCAAGTCTGCCTGTTTTACCACTAGAAATGTAGACATCTGGTTTTTTGTCTTTTTTCGAATAAAAGGTAATCGATGTTACGCTAGGTTCGTTTTCAGCTGTCGAAAACTGAATCACATCTGGATGTTCCGCAATATTATTTAATAATTTTGAAGCTAGTATAAATTCATTACCGAGGGTTTCGCCTTGTAATTCCATCACATTCAAAGAAAGGAATAGTATTAAAAGTAAGTTTTTTATCATTATATCTGCTATTTCTTGTTTGTGTAACTTAGCACGTTGACTGTTGCCTCGATGTTGCTGCTGGGGACTGCGCGCTCTTTAATGCGGCCCACCTTATCGTCACTATAGCGCGTTATTTGGATAGATGTCAAGCCGCTTTTCGTTAATTGTTAGTACAACGCACTCAATACGGTCACTAAGTTTGCTATTACTCTGCTTTTGTAAGCTCATGATAGATCACATTCGTCATTGTAGCGTGTGTTGCTGCTAACTTGGTAGGCGGTGACATCTATGAGCTCGAAGTGGCTAGAGCTTTCCGTGATGCGCTTGCTCGTTGCGCTTGTGGGATTGTCTGTATCTAGGACTGTGCCTTGCTTGATCTGATTGCCCATGCTGTCGTAGCTAGGGAAGATGGGTACCTGCTCGCCTTCCTGCTGGCGTGTGAGCTAGCAGAGGGCGTTGTATTCACTACGTGTGTAGATGTAGCCGCCTAGTATGGTATGGTGCCGTCACAGTGATGGTTTGACCAAAGTCGTCGAGAATCTCTTGACTGAGGATAGTTTCATTATCGGCGAGTTTGACGATGGTACGCGGGCAGCTGCCGTATGTATCGTAGTGGTAGAAGAGATGGCGCTAGCCTGTACCTCTATACTCGGCAATGCTGCGCGCGTAATGCTCGGGGCTCCGTTGGGTGATATCTTCGTTTGATTCAGACCATCTTCGCTATAGCTGGTTGCTGTAATGCGACCATGAGCATTGATTCTTAAAGCGTACGGAGTACCTGAGGAAGGGTGTAAATGGGGGTACAAGCTGCTGCGCAGTGAGATAGAGTCGCTGATGGCTTCTCAATAAGTCACTGAGCTTCTAATAGGCAAACGAAAAACCCTATAGCAGAATGCTAGTACTTTTCTTAAACGTAGGGTGCGTGATGGTGTATGGGGATTTAATAATATAATAACAATTTATTTTTTTACTGGGCACGTTTGATGATTTTCTAATATACCGTACATGTTACATAAAAAAGTCCATTTCTACTTATATAAACTTTATAAACGACATCTTCATGACCAAAGAAAGTCTCTTGTCCATTAATAGAAAAACAACTACTATATTTCACTCCAAACTCACTTTCTACAAAGAATTCACCGGAATTATCATCGTCGGGGTACACGGAATTTATGGCATATATTTTGCTTTTAATTTTTCGTTCTGTATCTTTATTTTTAGCTTTAAAAAGAAATTGAGCATGATAGTCAGGGCCTATAATACTATGGTTACTATCAATCATTATAACCATATCTTTAGATATCAATTTGCCTATCGTTCTTTCCCAATTTGGTTTTTGAATAAAGAAAACATAAATAACGCTAAAGAAAAACCCTAATATCATTAACAACATCCAGAAATACTTTCTGTTTATGATTTTATATATAGCCATCAATTATTATTGACAGATTCCCCATTCGTTGTCAATTTTAAATTCTGCTATTTATATTTTCTCACTTTTCCATGGATGAGATATTCAGGATAAAGAGTGCCATAGAGAGGATTAATTTTTCTTCGAATATGATGAATATGAGTCAGTGCTGCTACCCCAAATATACCTAAATCCAGCGCATTAGGTACTTTGTCAAATAGTAATGTGGATCCAGTATTTTTCTTCAGAGAAATTGCAAGGTTTATCCCCAGTTTTTCACTAAATCATTTTTAATCATACCGTATTCAATTTCTTTTAAAGCTTGACATCTTAAAGAATTAACCTTATTAATATCGAAAAGAAGGTGATCCTAAAATAGATCTTGTTTATCTCTTTAATCTTGAAAAGACACATAATTTAGAGCATTCAGGTCAAACCTATTCTTCTATATGTGATTTTGAACGTATTATCACTTTAAAATCACAAAAGCAAAGGGATAATGAGCCCCTTCAATACACTCTTAAATTTCCTAAGTAACTTCGTATATGCTCGCCTAGGGTGATTTGCTCCCCATCAAGCGCAAAAACGATAGAATATAGCTCAACTTTATCAATCTCCACGATTTCCGCAATGCGATTATCTGCTACCATGTCCGCCCATTCGGAAGCCTCATTATCATCATCTTGATAATCAATAGGAACTTGCTCAAGATTCAAGAGACGTGCAGCCAACAAACGCCCCTGCCCCTTAACAATAAAGCCCGATCGCTTGCTTACCACAATAGGGTTTCGCCAGCCCTGATATTGAATAATCTTTGCGTGAGCTGCAATCTTCTTCTTGGGGGGGGTAGGTATGGATTGCGAGGGATTCCAACAAGGGCTGCCATATCGACAAGCTCCGTATGCGCACAATAAGTTATAGGTTTTTTTTCATTTTTTCCATACGATAAGCCCACCGTCAAAAAATATACGCCATGTCAAAAAACTGCTTGATTTCAAAAAAACTGCTTGATTTCAAATTGAGTCTATGTAAACTAATGAGATATGAAAAAAATAGTATTGAAGATAATGCTAGGCATTGGGCTGATTTGTCCTGCGATTGCGGAACAAGATGCATCGCAACAAAATATAAATATTTTCATCTCTAATTGGCAGAAAAATAATAGTCCAGTTGTCCTCATCAAAGAGATACCTCTTACCTACACTACAAAAGAAGATACGCCGAGAGATATCCCCAATTTCACGAGAGAGGGAATGATTGACGAAGCTTCCAGATTGATAGTTGGCAAAGTAGTTCTTTCCACAACGGATTCAGTTAATTTAGGAACTATAGTTCTGCTGGAAAGACAAGTATTAGAGCAATCAGGTGCAGGTTATGGGGAGAGTCCCTTTTGGATAGTAGATATGTCAAAGGACCACCACAGGGGCTTAAATTGCATAAAAAAACTCGATAAAGATGGCTTAGTTCTTTACGTCCTAGAAAACTTCACCTATGTTTGGAATGGAAACGAGCTTAGACTACGTCCCGATCTTTTGCATGGAGTCTGGAAGCAAATGCTCAATAAAGTGCTTAAAGAGTCTTAATCGCTATATTTTCAAATAAAGATAAGAACCTGCCCAAAATTAAATTTGGACAGGTTCTTATTTATTTTTATACTGTTATTAGAGAGTATTCGCAACAGCTTACAAGACGCTAGTTTCTGGATCTTCAAAATCAGGACGGTACAACACCCAAATATTTTCGGCAAGTTTGAAGGTTCCCTCCGAGGCATTCCCCTCTCCATTATACCCCATGCCTACGTGATCTTGACCGACTAATTTACTCCATAAAATGATAGGGGTTCCACCAGTCTCTGCAAGCATCTTATCAAATTCAGCTTTACTCGTAAACATCGGCTTGCCTAGTTTTTCCATCATATAATTATGGATACTCAGTGCGCGTATGTAAATTACCTTATTTTCTTTATTTTTGAAATCGAGATGTCCACCACCACTAAGATCTGGTTCTTTGTCAAGATTTACACCATATTCACAAAGTGCTTGACTGATTCTAGCCGCACAACTGGCTGCATTAGGGCCGAGATCGAAAGATCCCTTGATGCCAATGTCTGTCCAAAATTTGGCGTGAGTTGTCATAGTCTTGTAATTGTATTTGTTGTAGCACTTCATGAGCTTCTTTGCGTCTACTTCAGTTAAAAGATTATATTCGCTCAAATTACCGACAACAACTTGCTTTCCTCCAAGTTTCACTTCCAGTCGAGCCGCGTTTGTACCACGATAATTTACATTTTCATACTGAATGTGAATTCGGTAATATCCTTTTTTAAGCTCTGCAATAACTGGAATAGGGTCACAAGGTCTAAATTGTCCTCCACCATAGTCCTTGTCCTCCACCATAGTCCTTGTCTTCAGTCAATGGTGTAACTTCCGCGATTTTATCAGGGAAAGCATAAAGATAGGTGCTTGCATTGTCATCGGCACTTACTTCAAGTTGGATATTAGTAATATCTTCTGCTACAAAAATATAATCATCCCAGCTTTGTGTGAATGCTTCTTTATTCGTATGTGCAAATACGGGTTGTTCTGCACTAGGTGTAAATTTATGTCTGCTTAAAGCGGGCACGAATGGGTCTGTTGTATTACTCATAATATATATGTTCTATTTGTTTGTTTTTGCTTTATACAGATTTCATCAACTTTAGAGGAATCTGTATACTATAGGGCGCACGTCAAATTTTTTGAGAATGAAATGCCTGTGAGCGACAAAAACCAGAAAAAAGGTTTAGATTTTTAACTCTGAACCTTTTTTCTTCTCTCTCTTATGTTGAAATCTTTAAATAAGAGGACTCCCCAAAGTGGTGCGGTGTAGAATCCATGTGCTACCATTGCCATGTACAGCAATGTCTCCACCTTTAGCTTCGTCGTCGCCTGTACTCATATCGGGAGGAACTCCGATAATATCGCTTAATTATCCTCCTATGGTGGGGTACTCTGCTTTAAATTCTGCTGCTCCTTTTTGTTTCCATAAGTTATTGGTTTCTAGGTCACCAAGGGTGATTTGCACCCATCAAGCGCAGAAACGATAGAATATAGCTCATCTTTATCAATCTCCACGAGTTCCGCAATGCGATTATCTGCTACCATGTCCGCCCATTCGGAAGCCTCATTATCA
>CAMQZC010000028.1 GCA_947039485.1 uncultured Verrucomicrobiales bacterium
CTACTGCTGGTACTGCGTCGGCTACTGCTGGTACTGCGTCGGCTACTGCTGGTACTGCGTCAACTACTGCTGGTGCGGCTTCGATAACAGTAGCATCAACTACTGCTGGTGCGGCGGCCGGTTGTAGTTCGGCTACGGCTGAGCTTGCAGCACCTTCGAGAGCACTAGTGGCTTCTGTGGATATTTCTGGGGGCATAGGTTTATGTTTTAGGGTTGAGATTGAGAGTTTTGGATTGGATTATTTGATTTCGCTGATGCCAATGGAGGGCGTGCGTACGCCAGGGAAAATCTCACCAGAGATGGTGATGATGCTGGTGGGGGCAGTATTGCCAAGTTGGACTGCAGGAGCTGTGCAAATGCCAATGCTTGTCTTGCCTGCTACAGACCATGATTTTTTTGCGAAATCGTAGCAGTAGATTGTTGTGCTCTGTCCGGGATGGACGGTTGGAGCCTTGCCCAAGAGACCTGCGCGGTAGGTATTGCCTGCATCGCCACCCATCACATAGGCCTTGCCATCAATGACAGGCAGAGGGTTGGGAGCCGCTGCGATGGACTCCGGCATCGCTGGGATGCTCTGATCTGTGACGCTGAGCCACTTTTGAGTCGTTGAGTCAAAGACGATTGTATCAACAAGGTAAGTGCGCTGAGCCGCGCCCTTGGCATCGGGAGTTAGCCAGCAACCACCCATGATGTAAATGCGATCCTGATAGACTGCAGCCCCAGCGAGCATGCGCGCTGAGGGCATGTCTGGGAGAGCTACCCAGCCCTTGTTAGGGTTATCGAGATTGAGTACGTAAGACTTGGCAAGGCAAGTTGTAGAGTTTGTCTTCTCCTGTCCGCCAAAGACGTAGAATTTGTTACCAACCTTTGCAAAGGCGGCGTAAGCACTTGGCACAGGAAGATCAGCCAGAGGCTGGCACTTGATGCGACCATACTGATAAGTAATGAGCGTTGTTTTGCTGAGATGAGAGTCTGCATTGCAGCCACCAGCGATAATGAGGCCATCCTTATCCCCTACATAGGAAGGGTAAGCTACCTTGTAAGGCAGCTTACCGATAAAGGTAGGAGGTGTGCCGCAGTCAGCGCAATCCATCGCAGTTGCCATCATGCCTACCACATTGTGGAAGACCTTGGGACCGCGCTGCTCAGGAGTTGTTGCGCCCTCTTGGGCAAAGGGGAAGTTAGCTCCGCCAGCATAGAGGAGTACAGAAGCCCCATGAGGACCTCCGCTACTCTGGATGGCGGCTGCCATACCAGCGTAGCCAATCTTGCTGGGTAGTTTTGGGTTGCTGCTCAGCGGCATGGTCACAATTGTGCTAGCAGAGACTACTAACAAATTGCTCAGCACGAGGCCACAAGCGAGGATAAGAGACTTCATAAAAAACCTTACTTGAGGTTGATCGCCCAAACTTGGTTGGAGCGCTTGCCGGGGCGCAGCTCGCCATTAACGATGATGGCCATACCTTGCCAAGTGGTGCAGGGGAGGACAGCTCGGGGAGCTGGAATCTCACCAGCATCAGACCAGCGATCCTGAGCAATGGAGTAGCTGAGGCTCTGGCTGTGGAATCCAGGATGCTCCTGAGCGCTGTAGCCTGTAACCGTAGCATCATCACCACCGAGGAGGAAAATCTGACCCTCAAAGATAGGAGCAGGAGTAGGAGCAGCAGCGCAGAGATGGGGCAGATTGCTCAGACGGCGCCAGCCAGAAGCATCACTAAAGCTCCAAGCCTCAGTGGTCATGTCGCGAGCCATCTTTCCATTGTCACCGTCCTTGAGGGCAATGCCGCCCAGTACATAGAGGCTGTGGCCTTGGCTAGCCATCTGGTGGAGGAAGCGACCGCGTGCAGGCAGCTCGGGGCCCTCGCTCCAGCACTTGCTGGCAGGGTCAAAGATAAGCATGCGGCTCTCCGCATCTTGCTCACCCACAGCAACGCTACCGCCAGTGACGTAGACCTTGCCCTGCATCATGACCGCCGCGTGACCCGTGAGGGGGCGGGGGAGGGAGGGATAGCTCTCACATACTACCGTGCCATTCTCATAGCGCAGCAGCAAGCAGTCAGCCTTTGCTCCGCTGATATTGCTACCGCCGATGATGAGCATACCTTCGGGGAGATTGACGGATGCGCCATAGCCAAGAGGCATGGGCAGGGGTGCAGCCTCAGACCAGCCACTGCGATCAGGGCTCATGAAGAAGACGCGAGACGCCCAGCGCTTGCTACCGCCCTCCCACATGGCTTTCTCGGGGAAGTTGGCACCGCCAGTGACGATGAGTGCGCCTTGGCTGACGCCGGCATAGCTGCCAGCAAAGCCTTCGCTGTCGGGGAAATCAGCGAGTTGATTCCAATGGAGGGGTGTTGGTGAAATTTGCATCATGTCCTTAATTATCATATTTTGATTAGAGATGCAAGGCTGAAAGGCGGGTCGCGTTCAAAAAATCGGTTGTAAAATCAAGGTGTTAAAGTGGGCATTGCCCTAGCAATGGGACAAGTCTTAACGAGAGGAAATAGCCAATAGAACTCGTGGGGAAATCAGCGAGACAAAGCACAGTTGCTGCGCATTTGTCTATTCTTGCGTGTTATGCGTTGTGGTTAGTCGATTTTTGTGAGGATGAGCTCGCGGAGCATGCTCTGATTGACGCTGCCACCTTTGTTGCAGCTCGCCTCGTATTGTAGGCTAAAGCAATGCTCTCCCTCATTGAGTTCAAGGATGCTTGCGGCTGTTAGCCCAAATTTCTCCCACTCTCCGGCTTCTCCACATTGCGGCAGGACAACGAGCCCGCAGGCTTCCTCTCCGCGGTAGAGTCGGCGCAGCGCACAGCTGTCTCCGTCTCGCTTAGTGTTGCTTGCGTTGCAGTAGTTCCATCGCAGGCTGTATCGCCCTGCGGGTAGGCTGATGCTCTCGTAGATGAGTTTGCGGGTGCTGGGATCTGTGTTGAGCCAAGCTTGGCCCTGCTCAACTTGGTGTTCACCTTGCTCCCCGATGTTGCTGGGTTGCAGGATGTGTTGGGCTCCTTCGGGGATGGCTTCAAAGGGCTCGCCAAGGCAGGATTGTTTTTTGTCGCAGATGGCTTGGATACGGTAGCTGGCATAGACTTCTGTCGCGCTGATGGCGTATTGGCATGCTGCGGTTTGGGTGATGACTTCACCTGCTCGGTAGACGCGGTACATGAGAGCGCCTTCTACGGGAAGCCAACTCAGTAGCTTACGGCTGGGCTTGTCCCAGAGGGGCTCTCGCAGGTCCCCGATGGTGAGGGGGCGCGCGACGTTGCTGCTGTTCTCATCGTCGCTGGGCTGGAGTTCCATCTCGATGACAAAGTGTCCTTTGCTCTCAAGGGGGAGGAAGGGGGTGCTCATGCGGCCGTTGATCATCGCCTTGCAGAGCTCGTTGCCGTAGCCGTTGATATGGATGTCGATGACCATGCCGCGGATTTTAAGACCCGTGAGCCAGTGGCTTCCTGCGTAGGCTTTGGGGATGCAGGGGTTAAAGACGAGGTTGTCTTGCTCGTATTGCATGCCAAAGAGACCGTGGTAGAACATGCCTTGCATGCCTGCGGCGCTCCAGAGCTGAGCGTTAGAGTTTTGCATGCTGTCGCAGGCCTCGCCTGTGATGGCATCGAGGTTTTCTTTGTTGCTGCCAAAGAGGAGGGCGGAGCGCAGGATGTAGGCCATGCTCGCCTCCATGCCGTGGAGGTCTTGTCGCTCGGCTTGTGCCATGAGGACGAATGCCTCGGTAAATGGCCAGATGCTGCGGTTGTGGTAGCAGCCAAGGTGGCTTTTGTAGGGGCTAAAGACAGGGCTGCCAAAGCTGCTGCGTGGGAGATTTTGCATGCTTGCCTCGCTGTGTGTCCCTGAGAGTCCAGAGAGGAGGGCGAGGGAGGAGGCTAGGGCGTCGCTGCGGCTGTCGAGGTGTCCATCCGCCGTGCTCAGTATGCCGTATTGGTTGGTGGCGCGGCACCAGAAGTGGCGGTTGACCGCTTCGCTGAGTTGGCTTGCTTGGGCTGCGAGGGCCTGGGCTTGCTCTGCTTGTCCGAGCTCGGCGCTCATGCGGGCGAGGGCTCGGCGGCTCATGACGTGGAGGACGTTGGTGCCAAAGGCTTGGCTGGCTCCAATGTCAGCTGGGCTCATCCAGTCGGGGTAGCTTTGCTCGCGCCAGTCGATGAAGGAGGTTTCTCCGGGAAAGATACCAGTCTCGCTACGCGTGAGTAGGGCTTCATCTTGTGCGTGGGTAGCTTTGATGATTTCTGCTGCCCATGCGAGCCATTCGCGGTCTCCTGTGATGTAGTAGTAGTGCCAGGCGGCACTCGACCAGCTGACACGGTCCGTGGAGACGGGCCATCCACCTCCGGTGCCTGTGTCCTGCATGATGAGCCCATCTTTGACGCGCGATTCGAGGCTTGCGCGGCAGGCCTCGGGCATGCTGAGTACGGCGCCGAGGAGGACGGAGTAGGCGATGTCGCGTGTCCAGACGCTAGTCCAAGATTTGCCAGCTTTGAGTAGCCCGTCAGGCAGGAGGTTCTCCTGCATCTCTTGCCCAGCTAGGTTGTACATGGCGCTGAGCACGGGGATGGGCCCGTGGTAGTGCGGCATGTAGGCGGGGAGGGGCGCGATCTTGACTTCTCGCAGCTTGCCTCCGCGCATGATGCAGAGGGTGCTCCCATCAAGCCATACCTCTGAATCGCCTTGGCTGAGGCGATCAGAGCTGAGGCGGAAGGCTTCGTTGCAGAAGAGTTCCTTCTCTGTAGAGGCTGGCATGTGTGATGGGGTTGTTTTTAGAGGATGGCGCCGGGCGTGTAGCCGATGCCTGCAGGGTATTGAGCTGCGAGAGCGCTTACTTTTTTGCAGAAGGATTCGACTTGAGCGGCTGCCATGCCTGTGTCTCCTGCGTTGGTGTCGTAGATGTGCTGGATTTCATCGCGGCTGAGCATGAGACGGTCATCGGCGCCGAGGCGGTCGAGCAGGTCGTTGCTGGCTATTTTGCCTGCACGCAGGTCGTTGGATACGGCAACGGCGTGTTCTTTGATAATCTCATGGGCTGTCTCACGACCAACTCCGCGTTTGACTGCTGCCATCATGATGGTGGTGGTCATAAGGAAGGGAAGGTAGCGGTTGAGCTCGCTTTGGATGACGGGCTCGTAGACGCCCATTTGGTCGAGGACGGTGATAAAGGTTTCCATGACGCCGTCAGCAGCGAGGAAGGAGTCGGGCAGGGCGCAGCGGCGTACGACGGAGCAGCCTACATCGCCTTCGTTCCACTGGTCACCGATGATGCCAGCGATCATGTTGAGGTGTCCCTTGAGGATCGCGTGGAAGCCGTTGATGCGCTCGCAGGAGCGAGGATTCATCTTGTGGGGCATGGCGCTGGAGCCTGTTTGACCCTTGGCAAAGCCTTCGGAGCAGAGTTCGTGCCCGACCATGAGGCGCCATGTCTTGCAGAAGCTGCTGGGGCCAGAGGCGATGCCGACGAGACCGGCGATGACTTCAAAGTCGAGGGAGCGGGGGTAGATTTGACCGACGTTGTCCCATTTGTTGGCGATGCCGAGGTGGGTGCAGATGCGGTTCTCAAGCTCGGTGACGGTCTCGGCATTTTGCCCAAAGAGGGAGAGCTGATCGAGCTGGGTGCCTACGGCTCCTTTGAGTCCGCGCACGCTGTAGCGATCCATGGTGCTAATCCAAGAGTTGCTCCAGTGCAGCAGCTCCTCGCCAAACATGGCGACGCGCTTGCCCACGGTGCTGGCTTGTGCGGCAACATTGTGGGTGCGTGCGGCAAAGACGAGTTGCTTCCACTCTGCGGCGCGGGCAGACATGCGGTCGAGAGCTGCGACATTTTTGTCGCGGATGAGTTGCATGGAGCGCCAGATTTGGAGTTGTTCGACGTTTTCTGTCAGGTCACGGCTCGTCATGCCTTTGTGAATGTGCTCAAAGCCTGCGAGCTCGCAGAACTCATCAATGCGTGCTTTGACATCGTGGCGCGTGATGCGCTCGCGGTTGTTGATAGAGTCCACGTCTACTTGATTCTTAACGGCTTCGTAGGCGTCAATGGCTTCTTGAGGGATGTCGAGACCGAGGTCTTTTTGGGCCTGCATCACGGCGATCCAAAACTCGCGCTCCAGCACGATGCGGCCTTCTGCGGACCAAATATCTTTCATGGCGGTGGATGCGTAGCGTCCGGCGAGTACATTAGGAATAGCGTTCATAATCAATTTGTTTACGTGGTTTGAAAGGACTGTTTCGGGCGGGAGTTTATCACGGCTTATTCTTTTTTACAAGCTCAAAATCAACTACTGCGATGTGCTTGCTATCTCATGAGGCCTATGCTATGATGCTGACATGAAGAGCAAGTTAGTCGCCTTTCGCTGTCCCCTGGAGCTGCTCGATAAGCTTGATATTATCGAAGAGCAGACGCAGAGTAATCGCACAGCTATCATTATTGAGGCTTTGCGTATATTCACCCGTCAGGTGCAGAAGCGCGGTGGTCAGGTAGTGCCTGCTTATACGCCAAGCGCGATTCCCAAGGATCTCAATTTTCGCAAGAAAGGCTGAGGCTCGCTAGCCCTAGCAATTGGGGCTGTGTTGCTTTTTCCTTGGTATAGCTCTCAATTAGAGCTTGCATGCCAGCTATCTCTTGGTAGAATAGCTGCATGAAAATTGCTGTCATCGGTAAAGGCGGACGCGAGCAAGCTCTCGTGGAGACATTAGCTGCAAGTCCTTGCAAACCCCAGATTTTTTCCTACCCCGGTAGTGATGCGATCCTCTGCACAGCAGAGCTTATTGAAGCCACAGACTTTGACTCGCTCATCGACTGGATGGTGAGCAATGAGATTGATCTCTGCGTTGCTGGTGAGGAGAGTTATTTGGTGAAGGATGATGGCCTCGCCAATCGCTGCGAGGCTGTCGGTATTCCCTGCTGGGGTCCACCCAAGCAAAGTGCTCAACTTGAGGCTTCCAAGGAGTTTTCTAAAGACTTCCTCATCCGTCATGATATCCCCACGGCAAAGGCGACGGCAGTTGCTAGTTACGCTGAGGCAAAGGTGGCTATCGCGGGTGTGTATCCCACGGTGCTCAAGTTTGACGGACTAGCCGCGGGCAAGGGTGTTGCGGTCTGTACAGATGAGGCGATGGCTGATGAGTTTCTGAGCGAGGTTTTTGTTGAGAAGCGTTTTGGCGAGGGTCGCGTGCTGGTTGAGGAGTGCCTTGTTGGGCCCGAGATTTCTATATTTGGCGCGATTTGCGATGATAAGTTTCTGATTCTTTGCCCTGCTCGCGACTACAAGCGTCTCAGTGAGGGCGATGTAGGTCCTAATACAGGCGGTATGGGTGCTGTGGCATCGCGCCAGTTGGCTAGCCCTGAGCTCATGGCCCTGATTGAGCAGAGTATTGTTGCTCCGACTGTCAAGGGTCTCTTGGCTGATGGCCTCCCCTATCGCGGTTTCCTTTACTTTGGTTTGATGCTGACGCAGGATGGACCCAAGATTATTGAGTACAACTGCCGCTTTGGCGATCCTGAGTGTGAGGCTGTCATGCCTCTGCTGACGGGCGACCTCGCTGAGTTCTGCCTCGCGGGTGCCAAGGGCGAGTTCAAGCCTGAGCTCATCTCCTTTAGCGATGCTTGGAGCGTTTGCTGCATTCTTGCTTCGGCTGGTTACCCTGCCACATCCCGCAATGATGATCTCATCTCGGGACTTGATGACTGCGCTGCGCGTGTCTTTCACTGCGGCACAAAGAAGACCGAGGCTGGCTGGGTGAGCAATGGCGGCCGCGTGCTTGCGATTGTAGCTCAGGCGGAGAGTCTTGAGACAGCTCGTGAGCTGGCGCACAGCGAGGCGGCAAAGGTGAGCTTCCCCGGCTCTCAGCGTCGCGCTGATATTGCCTATCTTAACATGTAAGGAGACGATCTGAGTATGACTGATGACGCACTGGAGTTCCTCTCCGAGATTTTAGAAATGCCTGCTCCTACGGGGCAGGAGATGGACGCACAGCGTCTTTGGGCTGGCTATATTGCACCTTTTAGCGATGAGCAGCACTGTGATGCTTATGGCTCGACTTGGGCGCTGCTCAAGGCTGAGGATGCATCAGCCCCCACGCTGATGCTGGATGCGCATGCGGATGAGATTGGCTTCTCCATCCGCTATATTGATGAGAAGGGCTTTGCCCGCATTGAGCGCGTTGGCGGTAGCGATGTCGCCATTGCCCGCGGTCGTCGCATCCGCTTCCAAGGCACGGAGGGTGAGGTGATTGGCATCACTGGCAATACCGCTATCCACATCCGTGATGATGGGGATAAGGTACCCAAACTCTGGGAGCTTTACGTTGATTTCGGCTGCAGTTCTCGAGAGGAGCTTGAGGCGACAGGACTGCGTGTGGGTGATATGGGTGTCTACTGCGATGGCGTGCTCATGCTGCAGGATAATCGCATTATCTGCCGCGCGCTTGATGATCGTCTCTGCGGTTTTATCCTCGCGCAGATTGCGCGCGAGCTGAAATCTCAGGACATACGCCCTGAGTGGAATATTATTTTTGCCAATACCGTGCAGGAGGAGATTGGCTGCATGGGCGCGGAGATGCTTAGCTACCGCCTCAAGCCCGATGCTGCTATATGCCTCGACGTTACGCATGCTACCGACAGCCCCGGGCTCGATCATGGTCGCTATGGTGATGTGCGCCTCGCCGAGGGCGGATGCATCTGCATTGGCCCTACCTGCCATCCTAATTTAAATGCTCGTATGGAGCTCGTGTCGAGCCAGCACGACATCCCAATGCAGCGTGAGGTTGCAGGTAGTCGGACGGGTACAAACGCTGATTCTATCTTCCGCTCACGCCGTGGTGTTCCCTGTGCGAATCTTTCATTGCCGTTGCGCTATATGCACAGCCCCGTTGAGATGGCGGACAAGCGTGATGTTGAGTCCTGCGTCGATTTGATGGTGGAGTTTATTAAATCACTCAAAGCGGATGATGACTTTGCTCATCGTTTGTATGATAAATAATTGATTATCGGTTATTTTTTCTTGACAACAGAGCTCAATCTTGTAGACTGGCTCTTAACATATCTATATTTTTTATGAAATCTTTTACGAAATTATTTAATTTTGCCGCTTCCTTTACGTTGCTGGCAACGGCGGCATTAATGGTGAGTGGTTGCGGCGGCGGCGGCAGCGACAGCGATGACGATATGTCAATCATGTCAGCTAAGGCTTTTGCTACTGGTACTCATCAATACGAGATCAAAGGCGTCCTTCTTACATTTGATATTCAACCTATAGCTGGAAATGGTCATTACGATGAAGATTCTAACACCGTAAAAGATGCAACGGTTAATTTTGTGGCTGGTGGTCAGGAATTCGATATGGGTTGTGATTATGAAGTCTTTGTCGATCCGGCGACGGGAGCGTTCACTAAAGCGAAACTTGTGATGACTTTTGGTGATTATAACGACGAGGACAATGATAATCTTAAGCTGATCTTGGGTATACCCCAAGATCAAGCGGAAGGCATCTGGGCTCCTCTCGCGTTTTCTATTGAATTCCGTCCTGGGAATAGCATGACGCAGACTGTCAAATATGAGGAGGTTAATGAAGTAGCACGAGATATAATCATTAACAATAGGCAGCAAATAGTACGCCGTATCGATTGATAAGGTATTCTTAATGATTTGTAAAAACAACCAAAAAACACATAATGAAAAAATCTATTAAAAGAGCAATGTTTCTATTCTCGTCGCTCGTCTTGCTTGCGTCATCCGCGGCGCTTGTGTCTTGCGGCGGCGGTGGAGGTAGCGACTCAGAGAGCTTCGATGTAATGAGCGTTAAGGAGATGCGCTCCACTAATCGCTACTATTCCATCACAGGCGGCGTCGTTGGCATGAGGGTGGTCCCAGTGACATACATAAGCGGGGAGGATGAGCCTCTTGAGGGGTTCCCTCAAGGCCTCGTTGATATGGAAGGTACGTATGAAGCGGGTATTGGCAACCGCTCATATGATATAAGAATCTCATATATGGTTACAGCCGTTGACACGGCGACAGATGAGCCTCTCCGTGCTGAGCTTACGATACAATTTAGTGATAGTGATCTGAATCAAATGAAGCAGGATGAGAATTTCCTCAAATCATTCGGTATTCTTTATGGTCTAAATTCTGATCAAGATGTTATACTGGTGCAAATGCCAGTATCTACGAAGTTTATATTCACCCCTGCAGGAGCTCTAATTGAACATGAGTATGACGACCCGCTAACCGCAGGGCCTGAGACTATCGTATGTCCTAGCTACGCGAACTTACGCAAAAAATAATTTCTTTAGATATTTAATTTAAACAAAAGCAGCGGCCAAGCGGTCGCTGCTTTTTTGCGTCAAAACAGCAATGGTTCATGTGGATAATTAAGACTTGACCTGCAATGGTTTTGTCGTTATAATGCGCTTGAGATGCATCATTCAATTTTTCACAAAAGAAAAGCGTTACTGGCCTTAGCACTATCTGTCAATATCTCGATGGTCGCTTTTGCTCAGGAGACGACGGGCGATCCTCTCTTGGATGCGATCCTAGAGGAAGAGAAAACCCAGACAATGGCAGCAGATGCCGCAAAGGCCGCAGATGCCGCTTCAGCACCTAAAGTTGATCCTCGGCAGGTTGCTGTTGAGATGGCGGCTAAGACAGACCCACGCCTGCAGGGTAGGCGTCAGCTTGAGGACGCTCTGGTGTCTGACACAGGCGTGCTCTCCAATGAGAATGTCTACGATGGGCGCAGAATTTCCAAGGTGAGCGTACGCTATCTGGACAAGACCAAGACAATCCCTGATCAGCGCCTCTATGACGTCATCTCTACTCGTGCTGGGAGCAATTATTCCTCTTCTCGCGTCAATTCTGACCTTGAGCGACTCATCGACCGAGGGCTCGTCGCTCCGGATACGCGCGTCGCTGTTGAGCAGTCAGGAGGAGGTCTCACCGTCATTTTTGAGGTATCCTCTGCCAATATTCTAGGAGGTGTAGGCTTCGCAGGCAACTATCGCTTTGATGAGAATGACCTGCGTGAGACAAGTAAGCTGCGCTCAGGTCGCGTCATCAATGACCGCTCCCTCGCTGAGGCACGCGCCGCCATCATCAAGGACTATCAAGATGCACGCTATCCTGATGTCAAGGTGAACTGGCGTCAGATCGGCACGCAGCGTGCCGCTTACCGCGATATTATCTTTGATATTCAAGAGGGTGACAAGGTCGAAATGAAGGACATTGAGTTCGTCGGCAACAAGCACTTTGACCGCCAGCAATTGCGCCAAGTCATGGGCACAAAGAAAAAAGATTTTCTATCCATCCTTAACAAGTCGGGTGTCGTTGATCGCGAAAAGCTCGAGGACGATAAGGACGCTATCTTGGCTCACTACCGTAACTTTGGTTACCTGCGCGCACGTATCACCAACGTATGGTTTGAGGACAAGGGTAAGCCTGGTCATCAGAAGCTGCGTATGGTTGTCTCTCTGGACGAGGGTCCACGCTACCGTGTCCGCAGTATCAGTTTTGATGGAATCAAGGCCTACTCTCAGCCTCAGCTGGAGCCGGGTCTGAGCATGATTGATGGTGATATCTACTCCCTCAAGAAGGTGGGTGATGACGTGACCATGATTCGTAAATACTACGGAGCCAAGGGCTATGCTGATGCCGCGGTACGTCCAGACGTCTCCGAGGTGGGCGTTGATGCTCAAGGTATGCGTCTCATTGATATCCGCTATGAGGTGACCGAGGGTCATCCCTACCGTGTCGGCCGCGTTAATCTGCGAGGTAACACGAGGACACAGGCAAATGTTATCCTGCGTGAGCTCCCCCTCAAGTCGGGTGACAATCTTAATGCCGTCGATTTGGAGACTGCCAAGAAGCGCCTGATGAATCTGGGCTACTTCTCTGGTGTCGAGGTCTCACAGTCCTCCTCCGCAACATCGGGTTACCGAGATATCAACATTAATGTAGGGGAGAAGATGACGGGTAGCGTCACCTTTGGTTTAGCCTTCTCCACAGTCGAGAGCGTCTACCTCTACACCACCATTACTCAGTCAAACTTTAACATTGCAGGCTTCACAGGTGGTAGCTTCACAGGTGGCGGTCAGCGCCTCACGCTCTCTGCCAAGCTTGGTGGCGAGTATCAAAGTGGCTCGATTTACTTATTGGAGCCTTGGTTCCTTGATAAAAAGCTCGCCTTTGGCAATGAGCTCTTCTTTAGCAGCTCTGACTACCTCAGCGACTATTACACACAGGTGAACTACGGTGTTGCAACCTCTCTGCGCAAGGCTATCAGCGACAAGTCATCTGTCAAGATTGAGTACCGCTTAGAGCAGTACAACATTGAGGCAACAAGTGATGCTTCTGTATACTTTACGGAGAATGACGGTGACTACACGCGCAGCCGCGTGGAGCTCAGCTATGACTACGATACACGTGATGCAATGAACACGCCTCGCGAGGGTGGTCTCTTTGATGTGACGCTCGGCTACAGCGGCCCTGGTAGTACGGAGCAGACTTTTGGTCTGGCCGTATCTGGATCTTACTACTACAATAGTATCTGGGACTCTATCTTTAGTGTGAGCGTTGGAGCGGAGACGATCGATACCGTTGATAAGGATGCGCAAGTACCCCTCTTTGAAAAGCTCTACCTCGGTGGACCTAATAACTTGCGTGGTTTCCGCTATCGTGATGTTGGTATGGTCAATGAGGATCTTGCTGCTGATGAGACCATGGGTGGTAAGAGCTCCTTCTATGCTCAGTTCGAGGCATCCCTGCCAATCGTTGAGACCGTGCGTTTTGCGTTCTTTGTCGATGCGGGTTTTGTTCATGCTGAATCCGCTGACTTCTCCCCTGGTGAATGGGCTGCTGATTATGGTATTGGTCTGCGAGTCAACCTGCCTATGGGCCCCCTCGCGGTGGACTATGCAATCCCCTTCAAGACGGAAAATGCCATCGACGATGGCGGTCAATTCCAATTCTACGTGAATTACAAGTACTAAGAGCCTAGCTCTAGACTCTATTGAGCTCGCGCCTCAGATGTTCTATCTGGGGCGCGAGCTTTTTCTCTCCATCGGGTTGCGGAGGCCTTACATGTTAGCTCGCTTGGAGAGCAGCGTTGACATAGGCGGAAGTTGACATATCTGTTGTGTTTTGCTGACATTTAACGAATGCCTCATTATCTATTTCCTCAGCTGACAGCTCCGCTTCGCCATCGGGGCGAGATCATTCCTACCTAGCGCCCTTGTGCAGTAGGAGAGCTGCGCAGGGCGCGCGCCAGAGGCAATCACACACGGATATGAGTTGGAGGAAGGGTAGGCTCAAGAAATTGAGAATCATTGCAGGATCTCCAACAGAGTTAGTTATTCAGGATGAGGGGGTCGTAGAGCTGCGCGTCTATGATGGGGAAGGGCAGCCAATTGATGCTCGGCTCATCAAGGCTAATCGTGTGGCCTTCTCCGTCGAGGCAGGCGGACTCTATATCCTGAGCAGGCAGCCTAAGTAATCTGTAGTCCTCTAGTCTAGTTGATGGCGTAGAATAAGCTTGCAATATGCGAGAAATAAAGATATACAGAGTGTGCAAAGTGTTTTTCTGGATGTGAGTCCGGGCAAGCACAAGTGGGCTTTGCCCTCAAAAGCTAGAGAGAAGACAGCCCGACGCCGACTCTCTGTGTTGCAGTTAGGTGTTGGGAAACAAGAAGAAATAAAATAATGAGTATTCATTCCGTTACCTGCGCCGTAGGCGCAAACCCCATTACTATCGAATCCGGCAAAATGGCCCGTCTCGCCGACGGTGCTGTAACAGTTCGCTCTGGTGATACCGTCGTGCTCGTCACAGTTGTGAGCGCATCCAAAGTAAAAGAAGGTCAGACCTTCTTCCCCCTTTCTGTAGAGTACAAGGAAAAGGCAGCCTCCGCTGGTCAATTCCCCGGTGGTTACTTCAAGCGTGAAGGTCGCCCTTCTGAAAAGGAAATCCTCACTTGCCGCATGACCGACCGCCCCCTGCGCCCCATGTTCCCCAAGGGCTATCTCTATGATACGCAGGTCATCACCCTTCTTCTCGCTGCTGACGGATCCGTTGAGCCTGATATTCTTAGCATGAACGGCGCCTCCGCCGCTTGCGTTATCTCTGACCTTCCTTTCTCTGAGCCCGTAGGCGCAGTGCGTGTTGGTCGCATCAATGGTGAGTTCATCGCGAACCCCACTAACCCTCAGCGTTTAGACTCCGACCTCGACCTCGTCTACTCCGGTACCAAGGATCAAGTCATCATGATTGAAGGCTCCGCTGACGAAGTTCCTGAAGCTGACTTCATCGCAGCCCTCCGCTTTGCACAAGAGCAGGTCTCCATCATCTGCGCAGCTCAAGAAGAACTCCGTGGCCTCTGCGGTAAGGAAAAGCGTGACTACTCGCTCTGCCTCGCCAAGCCTGAGCTCCTTGAGATTGGCTACCAAATCGCTGGTGACCGCATCGAAGGCGCCATCTACGCCCCTAACAAGGTACAACGCCAGAAGCAAGTTGGCGCCCTTCGCGACGAAGTAGAAGCAGCCATCAAGGCCGCCTACCCCGCAGCAACAGGCTTTGACGTCGAGCAAGTATTTGAGTACATCCAGAAGAAGGCTTTCCGCATCTCCATCATGGAGCAGGACAAGCGCGCTGACGGCCGTGGCCTCGGTGAACTCCGTGAGCTCACAGGTGAGATCAACGTCCTCCCCGCCTCCGTGCACGGTTCCGCACTCTTTGCTCGTGGTGAAACCATGGCTATGGGCCTCGCAACCCTCGCACCTGCTGAAGAAAAGCAATATCTCGACAACTACACAGGTTCCGTTGATGAAAAGCGCTTCATCCTCCATTACAACTTCCCTCCATTCTCCGTGGGTGACACAGGTCGCTTTGGTGGTCAGAATCGTCGCGAAATCGGTCACGGTGCACTCGCTGAGCGCTCCCTGCTTGCCGTGATTCCTGACGCCAATGACTTCCCCTACGCTATCCGCGTATCCTCCGAGGTAATGGAATCCAACGGCTCCACATCCATGGCCTCTGTTTGCGCAGGCTCCATGTGCCTCATGGCTGCTGGTGTACCCCTCAAGCGCCCCGTCGCAGGTATCTCCGTCGGTCTCGTATCCGAGTTTGACAACGAAGGCGATCGCAACCCCTCCCGCTACAAGACTCTGCTCGACATCATTGGTTCTGAAGATTTCTATGGCGACATGGACTTCAAGCTTTGCGGTACATCCGAGGGTGTGACAGGCTACCAGCTTGACCTCAAGCTCCCCGGCCTCTCCCTTGACATCCTCGAAGAGGCTGTCATCATCGCTAAGAACGCCCGCGGCACCATCCTTGATACGATGAACGCCTGCATCGACGCGCCTCAGAGCATGAGCCCATCAGCTCCTCGCATCGAGAGCACAATCATTCCCCCAGATCGCATCGGTGAGCTCATCGGCCCCGGCGGTAAGAATATCAAGGCTCTTCAAGCCGAGACAGGTACTGATATCAACATCGAAGACAACGGCACTGTCCGCATCTATGGCAGCAGCCAGCAAGGTGTTGAGCGTTGCCTCTTCCTCATCAGCCGCATGTTTAAGGAAATTGAAGTTGGTGCATGCTACGAAGGCAAGATCGTCTCCACAAAAGACTTTGGTGCATTCATGGAAGTACTTCCAGGTAAGGATGGTCTCATCCATATCTCAGAGCTTGCTGAAGGCCGCACACAAAACACCGAAGACGTCGTCAAGGTGGGTCAAATCGTCACAGCCAAGTGCATCGGTATCGATGACAAAGGCCGCGTGAAGATGTCCATCCGTGCTGCTCTTCGTGACCAAAAGGCGAAGGAAGTCGAAGGCGAAGACGTCGAAGGCTAAATTGCTACGCTAAAAAACATTTCAAGCCCCCCTCTGCGAGATTCGCAGGGGGGGGCTTTTTTTGTGTTTTTTGTGGCTAGAAATCGCAAATTGGAGAAAAACAGGCTAAAAAGAGACCACAAGGCGATTTTTTGATTGCAATGAGTGGGCAAGTAGGATAGAAATATAACATCCCTTTGCCAACTCAACTCTCCCTCTCTCCCCCTTATAATATAACTTAAAGCCATGTGGAACAAAATTCTCATCGCCGCCCTTGTCGTCTTCCTCTTCTCAGCATTCCTCTTTACCAAGACTCACAGCTCTCTGGGCGGTGCAGAAAGTGAAGTTACAGAAGTACAAAAGCAATTACAATCCGTGAGCTCTAAGGCCCACGATATCGCCCTTGATGAGCGTATTAAGGTGTATGCAGATTTGCGCACCGAGTACTTCAACGCGGAGCAGACAAAGTTTGACGAGAATCGTCAAGGAATCGAAAGCGAAGTCGCCCAACTCAGTGAAGAAATTACTACTGCTGAGACTTCGCTCGCCGAGGCTAAAGCTGAATTCGAAAAGCGCCAAGAAGAGCTCAACGACTTCGTCAAGCGCGTTTCTGAAGCTGCTGGACTTGATGAATCCGCAGACGGCGACTTGGAATCCATCGCTGCTGCTATCGACATCCTCCAGACTCAACTTACCGAGGCCAAGGCCTCCGCAGTTACCGTTGAAAGTGCTATCGCTGACAAGCAGAAGCATCTGAGTGCTCTTACGAGCAAAATCGCAGCAGGCCGCGATCTGCATGCTGACCGCCAAGCTCGCCTCTCCCCTGTAGAGCTTAACTGCCGCGTTATCCAAGCTGATACCAACTGGGACTACGTTATCCTCGATGCTGGTCTTGACCAGGGGGTCGTGATTGGCTCTCGTCTGGAGCTGACCCGCAATGGCGTTAAGATTTGCGAACTCACAGTCACCTTAGTAGAGAACAACCGCAGCAGCTGCGAGGTTGTCTACAGCACCATGCTCCCCGGTGAAGCCGTCAAAACTGGCGATGTAGCCACGGCTCAACGATCGAAGTAAGCATTTGCCTCCTCTCCATATTTCCACCTATTCACTCTCCCATTAATCCTCTCATTCTGATATGAAAACTACTCATCTTGCTCTTGCAATCATAGCGCTCTGCCTCGGTGCTGTCGGTATCAAATTTTCGCTTGACCAGCAGAAGGTGATCTCAACACTCATCATAGCTCATGGCGGCAACAGCAATAAACCAACAGGTTCTGGCCTCATCGTAGAATCTACAGAGCTTGACAGCGTCGTTGCTGAAATAGCTAAGGCTCGCGGCGAGTCCGTCGAAGCTAGCGAAAAAGCCCGCCTCGAAATGGGTGACATGCGCAACAAGTGCAATGATGCCCAAGTCTCACTTGATGAGAAAAAGGCCGCGCTTGACGATGTCACCGAGCAGGTGCGCATCTCCGAAGCCGAGGCTGAGAAGAAAAAAGCTGACTACCAAGCTGCCATGGATGGTCTGCGTGGGGAACTCAGAAATAACCTTCCTGATATCAGTGAAGATGATGACCTCACCAGCTTTATTGATGCCATTCGCGAGAATGTGGAAATAAGCCAAAATGAGCTTAAAGAAGTGCAGGCAACGCTCAAGAAGCTCAGCGCCACTGACGAGAAGCTCGTTGAAGAGGTTGCCAAGATCGAAGTTGTCTTTGCTCAGATTAAGCAACGCAATGATGCCTTCTTCCACGAGTACACACTCAATGATAACGAGTACAGCATTACTGCGACTGATCCCCGCTGGCACTTTGTCGTCTTTAACGCCCCTGTCAACCACGGATTCATCCCCGGAGATAGCGTGCCTCTGATTGTTAAGCGTGGTGACCAAGCTATCGTGACACTCTCAATCAAGAGTGTGGACGGCAACGAAGTCATGGCAGTCTACGATCCAAAGACCCTCCCAGCAGGTGTTCAGGTCGAGAAGAGCGACCGCGTCTTCCGCAAAAAGCCCTTGGGTCAATAAAGATTGTAGGCGCTATCTAAGCACCACTATTTTCTTGCCGCTGAGCTCCTATAGAGCTACAGCGGCAACTTGCTTTCAATAAAACAACAACAGCAATCATACCAGCATGATCAAATCCATTACCATTACCATTACTCTCCTTGCAGTCGCTGCGCTGAGCTCCTGCTCGATGCCCCTCGCACTTGCGCCTGAGAGCAGTCGACCCGTTGTCGGTCCAGAGGGTAGCTCTAGTACGCAAAAATCTTGGAACAGCATGACCCGTCAAGAGGGTGAGGCTGTGCTTGGCCCACTCGCTGGCACCCCACGCTAAGCTGACAGTCTGATGAAGCGCGCTGACCGAGCTGCTCTCGTGCAACGCGAGTTGGAGAGAGCTTATGCTGAGCCCGAGGTACCTCTGCTGCACCGCAACGCCTACGAGCTGCTCGTTGCAGTAGCTCTCTCGGCTCAGTGTACCGACCTGCGCGTCAACCTCGTTACACCTCGGCTCTTTGAGCTGCTGCCCAGTGTCGAGAGTATGGCCTTGGCAGAGCATGGGCTCATCAAATCTTGCATCGCCAGCTGCGGCTTGTCTGATGGCAAGGCACGCCGCCTCATCGGCATGGCGCAGATGCTCATGGAGAGGCATGGAGGCGAGGTTCCCGAGAGCTTTGCTGCGCTAGAGGCTCTACCGGGAGTAGGGCACAAGACTGCATCCGTTGTGATGCATCAAGCCTTTGGGCATCCAGCCTTCCCCGTTGATACACATATCTATCGCCTTGCGCGTCGCTGGGGCTTGAGTAGGGGGGATAACGTGCTCAAGGTGGAGGCTGATCTCAAACGAGCCTTCAAACGCAGCGATTGGGGTGTACTGCACTTGCAAATGGTGCTTTGGGGGCGCGAATATTGCCCCGCTCGTGGTTGTCATCCCAGCTGCCCCATCTGCGCTCAGCTCTCTGTTTAGGCTTGTGGTGGGGGAGGAGATATTCTCTAAGCGCCAGAGGTATCATTGAGAGCATGCACAGGCATGGGAATTATTCTACCTGTCCAGTTCCTCGTCTTTAAAATAGCGTGTTTGAGGACTGATAAAGCAAATTAAAGCTCTGGGGAGCGTTTTTTTTTGCTAAAAGCGGAAAACATGCTTGCCTTTGGCTGAATATTTGCTTAAATAAGGAACGTCAAACCTGCTTGTTAGCATTTTAATATTATGAAACCAACGCTTACCCGTTCACTCGTCCGTGCCGCATCCTTCTCGATGACCGCAATGTTCAGCATCGCTATGACTGTCTCCGCTCAGGAGGAAGTTGCTGCGATTACCAAGAAGACTATGCTCGATAAATGGGTTATCGATGGTGGTTGGACCATGATTCCCCTCGTGATCCTTCTCGTTCTGACCTTCTTCCTCTTGATTTTCAATATTATGGCACTCAAGCGTGATCGCTTCTGCCCCGAAGATTTGCGCGGTGAGCTCCTGCACCTCATGGGTGAGTGCCGTGTGCGCTCCGCTATTGAGCTTGCAACCCAAAGCCCCACTTATCTCGGTCGCCTCGTTGCCTACTCACTGCCTAACATCGATGCGAACCGCCCAGAAGATCTTGGCAAGGACTCCATTGAGGATGCAATTGCTGACTTCACTGCCAATGAGCGCCCTCAGACGATGAAGTACGTCGATATGCTCGCCCTCATCGGTCAAATCTCTCCCTCTATCGGTCTCTTCGGTACAGTGCAGGGGATGGTTGGTGCCTTCGCCATTCTCGCTGAGTCTGGTCAAGCTGACCCAACACAGCTCGCTGGCTCTATCTCCGTGGCGCTTCTGACCACCTTCTGGGGTCTGATTAACTCCATCATCGCTATCCCAGCCTTCTTCTTCCTCAAGAAGAAAGCCCAAGCTAACGAAGCTGATTGCGTTAACACCATCAGCGAAATGGTCAATACCTCAATCAACGTTATCAACGCTGAAGCTCAGCTCCTGCGCATCCCCGAAGGACTCGACGGCGAAGAAGAATACGAAGAAGTTCAAGGCTAAAGGCCTGATGACTCCTCTGTGGCTACCTCACGACTTCATGTCATGAGGTAGCTGTTAACACCTAGCGATTTATTCGATATGGCAAAAAAGAACATGCGAGGCGCTGACGAAGTCAGCGGTGATGTCGACATGTCCCCGATGATTGACTGCTGCTTCTTGCTGCTGATTTTCTTCGTGGTCAATGCGACAGCAATCACCGTCGCTAAAGACGCCAACATTAAGATGCCCTCGGCCGTCTCAAGCTCCGATCTCAAGGATGCTAAAGGCTGCATCGTGGTTAACATCTTTAACGATCCTGACAAGATGAGCGACGAGAAGACCCGCAAGGCCTTCCTTGAAGCCTATCCAAAGCCAAACGTATGGTGGAGCTCTGGTGAAGAGAATGGCGGCTACTCGCCCGATGAAACCGACGCACTTACCGAATACGTCTCTAAGCAAAAGGAGCAAATGCTGGCTCGCAATCTCGAAGAGAAGCAAATCCGCATCTACCTTCGCGGTGATGTCAACGCTCCCTGGGCGCGCACGGCTGGAGCTATCAAGTGTGCTGCTGCGGCAGGTGTTGTTAACATCGTCTTTGGCACCCTGCCAACCAAATAATCTCGAGCCCAAAAACATACTATGGCTAGACATAAGAAAATCAGAACAGAGGAACAAGATGATCCCGCAATGGACATCTCCTCCATGATTGACTGCTGCTTCCTGCTGCTTATCTACTTCCTCGTTGCAACAACGCTGGTGAGTGAGAAGAAGCTCGATATCGTCATTCCTGGTGGGAAATCCTCCTCTTCTACGCCCTCTCCTCTTGAGCCGGGCAGTATCACCGTCAAGAATGATGGCTCCATCTATTGGAACAGCGACTTGAAAGTAGGTGAAGCTTTCGATACGACTGCCGCGGTTGGTACAGCCGCGTTCACTGCGCAACGTCACTTGGATGAGCTCGTCGGCTCCCTCAAGCTCCTCAAGGATCAGGCCACTGCCGTAAACGAAACACCCATTGTCATGATGTCGGGCGGCAGTAAAACACCCCATCAGCGCATCGTTGATGTGATGGCCGCACTCGCTGAGGCTGGCATTACTACGGTTGGTCTTAATACATCAACCGAGGAATAATCCTCAAATTTTTAACCGAGGGTGGGGGAGGTTGCGCTGTAGGGTAAGCTACAGTAGCCTCCTCCTCCCTCGATTTTTTCTCAGCACAGCTCAATTTTTTGACACCCATATGTGGGCTCACTGCCCACATAGCTTTCCCTTACAAGAACACGATACCCCCCCTATTGAATGATGAATAGATATGCACCCTCCCTTGCGATCTTAGCCATGGCTGCAATAACAGCCCCCATGGTAGCACAAGCACAAGATCCAGCATCTGCCTTCAAGCAGATCCAAAGACGCAGCGCCAATGGCGATAACGCAGGCGCAATTAAGCTCTGTGATGAGATGATTAAGAATCTCTCCTCAAATAAATCCCGCGTTGCGAAGCAGTTCTCGCACATGATGCCCTACTTTTACTGGCAGAAGGCCAATACCCTTAGTAAGATGGGTAAGTACGAAGAGGCCGCTGCGGTCTTTAAGTCAATTGGTGCCGATGAGCGTTTTCGTAGCCCTGAGATGATTCGTGCGGCACGCCAGAACCCCGGTAAAGCCCTAGACTACACACCTTTCTTTACAGCGGGTCAGTTCCAAGCGGCTTACAACCTCTTCATGCTCGCTGCGGGCACCGATAAGGTAGAAGGTAAGCCTGAATACGCCGAGAAAGCTGTCAAAGAGCTTGAACTCTACTACAAAGCGGTTAAAGCTGGCAAGGTTTCTGATATGGAAAAGAAGCAGAAGCTCGACTCACAGGTCTGCTTCCTCCTCCTCCAAGCTGCCCTCCTGCAGCCCACACCAGATTACGATAAGGCAAGCCTCTATCTCGCAGAGAGCAAGAAAAGCCGCTCACTGCTCAGTGAGGAAATGGTCATGAATGCCCTCTCCACCATGTCCAAGGTCAGCAAGAGCGACCCTAAGAACATCGAGTGGCTCGGCGCCGCCGTCAAAGCAAGCCCAGAGAACTATAATCGCGGTATCCTCACCATGGCCAAGTTTGCTGGCAAGTTCCTCAACTACAGCATCCAAGCTGGTGAAGTTGTCTCAACAGCACTTAAGCAAGGCAATGTTGATTTGGCTGTTGATGCAGCTCGTACAGTGATGACCCTCACTCCCTTTATCTCTGAGAACGACATCGTAGACATCGTCTTTAACGAGAAGCTCGCCACTATTGGTGAGTCCCAACTCGCCAAAGTACCCGACAAGGGCTGGCAGCTGAGCTACTCCCCCTCACAGCTCAAGCAGATTCAGAAGTTCTATGCCAAAATGGCTAAAGACAACATGCCTCTAGATGGGCTTTCTCTGCTCTCTAGCACCAGCGTTGTCGCTAACCTCGGCTCTCAGCGCCTTTCTAAGGCCGGCTATCAGCTGCTGCGCGACTGCTATCCCAATCTCTCCTCACGAGACAAGGAAGGCAAGATTACCTCCATGAGCGGTAAGAATCTCTTCCAACTCTCCCAGCTTTGCCGCGCAACTGGCGACAATGCGACAGCCGAGAAGCTTGAGAAAAAACTCGAGACCATGGGTGTCGGAGGATCTAGCAAAGACACACTCATTGTCAATAAAATGGCCCGCCTCGTCGGCGAGCAAAACTGGGAACAAGTCATCCCAGCTGCGGATGAAGTTATGGCTGCCTTTGCTGGTAAAACAGGTGATTCTAGCTACATCACCGCTGAGTTCTGCAAGATTGCAGCTTACTATAAGCTCAATCGCTTTGAAGATCTTGTAAAGGCTGCTGATGGCCTCCTCAAGTCAGGCAAGCTTAAGGGAGATGTCGCTAAGAAGTATGAGCCACAGACTATCTTCTTTGCTGCTGATTCCTACAACAAGCTCGGAGCTGCTGATATCAACAACTACGACAAGGCCATCGAGTACGCTGAGCTCTACATGCAGAAGTACCCCTCCATTGACCTCAAGGAAAACAAGCTTGCAGCTAACCTCTACTACACCGCAATTGACACCCTGCTCAAGCGCCGTGGCAAGGGTGATGCCGCTGCCAATGCTGCTGATATGAAGCAGGCATTGGGCTACTGCCAAGCCATCGCTACGAACTGGGAGACACACCCCCTCTACCCCGTATCCCAGCTCCTCGCTGGTAGCATCCTCATCCATGGTGATGATGAGTCACGCAAGTCCGAAGCCATCACCTTGCTTGAGAATTGCTACAAGTCCGCAGTCGCTCAGCCCAAGGGCAAGGGTAAGAACACCGCCTCTAACGCACTCTTCTGGCTCGCCTCCTATGGCCCAGAAATTGAGATGACGGGCGAGAGCGAAGAAAAAGCTGCTAAGCGCATCAATGGCTACTATAAGGCCTTCTGGGATGATGCTGATCAGGTAGGTGATGCCTTCTGCATGCAGATGGGCCGCCTCGAACTCAAGCGCTCAATCGAATCTGGAGACAAAGTTGCCTTTAAGGCCGCTGCTGACCACATGTTCGAGCTCGTAGCACGCGAATCCGTTCAAAACGTCAAGAGCGGTGTTATCAACCCTGAAATTGAATCAGCATTTGGTGATGCTGTTGAGATGTACTTTGATGCCATGGCTACGCTTGATACCGAGTTGAGCTTTGCGCAAAAGGAAGATTTCTTCAAGAACTTCAAGGGCATTGATCCACAGGATAAGAGTACGCAATCCATCTTCCTCATCTCGCGCATCGACATGGAGAGCAAGCATCTCGCTTCACTCTCTTTGGATGATCCCACGCGTAATGAAATATCCAACAATATTTCGGGGGCCTTCCGCGAGCTTACTCGTAACTTTGCACCTGTTGATTTGACAAGTTACGGCGCCGTGCGCGTAGGTAACTTCCTGTGCCAGCATGTCGCCGCCTTGCCTGAGTCTCGCCAAGGCGAGATTAAGACAGCCGTTGCTTACTATGACCGTGTTCTCAATGATCCTAGCCGTGAGATGGCCGCTGACGCCACCCTTGGCAAGGCTGACATCCTCGCGCTGAGTACATCGGAGCCAGACATCAAGCAAGCTGGTGAGCTCTACGCCACCATCGCTGCTGGTAGCGACCGATCACTGCATGCAGGAGCCCTCAAGGGTCTCACCAAGCTCAACATGCGAGCTGGTCAATATGCTGAAGCGATTAAGAACTCCGCACGCTTCCTCAAGACTCGTGGCAACAAGATTGATCGTATGATTGTCATGATGCTGCAAGGTGAAGCCTACGCCAAGTCTGGTGATGCTAAGAATGCCCTCGTTGCTTATATGAACATCTACGGTCAAAACCGTGGTTCGATCGGTTATTCTTCACCTGCCTGCATGGCCATCATGGAAATCATGTGGACGCGTGACACTCCTGCCTCAGGCGATCGCCTCCAAGGCAATTTCAAACCATCTGACCGCTGGACAGCATGGAAACTGGGCCGCGACTTTGTCACTCAAATCGTCAAGAGTGATATTGAAAGCAAGCTCACTCCTGCCGACCGCGATAAGTTTGTCGCTGTACGTAGTGCTGTTGATAAATATGGTAGAGATGCCGTCGTCCAAAAGGAAGAAAAGTCAGCTGGCGATTTTACTCAAAACGTCAAGTCATCTAACTAATCACTTATCATAGAAATAACATTATGAACACATTTAAGATACTCGCAGTCGCAGTCGTCGCATTAAGTAGCAGTGCTCTGGTTCAAGGAGCATCAAAGCTTGAAGCCGCTGTGCAACTAAGCAAAGGCAAGCCAGCCATGATTGTCATCGACAAGGCTAACGGTAAGGGTAAATTCATCTATATGAATCGTCAGACAGAGGCGCCGGTTGAAGTCCGCGTAGCCAGCTGCAAGACCTTCCAAATCCAGACTCCTGCGGACCTCGTCCGTGCCGTCACCGCTTACCGCGCTGGCGACATCAAGGGAGCTCGCAAGATGCTGAGCTCTGTCAAAAAGAAGTACGCAAGCTTTGTCGGGCTGCCCGGCAATCCTAGCAGTGAAGCCGCTGAGCTTGAACTCATGTGCGCCATCTGCATGGCTGATTGGGAATCCGTCGCCAGCCTCAGCGCAAGCTATCCGGGTGTCTCCTCCCTCAACGACATGCAAAAAGCGACACTTGAGGTTGCCAAGCTTCTTGGCAAGATCTCAGATGATCCCGCCACAAGTGATGCTCAAATCGCTGCTGCCAAAGCTCTCCAGAAGGAGCAAAAGGCCAATCTCAGCCTCGCTAGCTACGGCATGCTTGAGTATGCCATTGGTCGCGCCTACGGAGCTAAGCTTCCGGCTAGCCTCTTGCGCAACAACCGCCTCCCTGATCCATCACGTGCAGACGGGGTGCTTGCTGCTGATGCTTACTGCCAAGCTGCCATGGCGCAGCGTGGTGCTAACATGGGCTTCACCTCCGAAGCACTCACACGTGCGGCTAAGGTCGTCTGGGCTATGCCTGGTAACCGAGCCTATGTCGAGGAACTTGGATCTACCAAGATGGATCGCGCCACATGGATGGCCTCTCCTGCCGACTTCCGCGAGGCCGTCTCAATCGCCTTCATCCTCACCAATGTTATCAATCCTGATAGCACGAATGACGAGATGAAGCGCATTGCCGCTTACTACTTCAACGCTCAAGCCAAGTAAAGGCTAGGGAAAGAATAATCAACAGAGCAGAGGAGCAAGGCGTAGCCTACCGCTCCTCTGCTTTTTTCAACAACAAGAGCTCACTATTAGCCCCGATTTGACCTATGATTGACATGCTCGTGCGCCTCTATCAGCTCCCCAGCTCTGAGCCCCTCGTGGCTCAGCTGCGAGAGCAAGGCATCATCCTGCGCTACACCCGTCCCTATGAGCGACACATCCTCGCGGACTGGGTTGGAAAGCACTTTAGCCCCAAATGGGTCAGTGAGTGCAAAATTGCCATGTCGCGCCAACCCGTCGGCTGCTTCATCGCCACCAAAGACAAGCAAATCATCGGCTTTGCTTGCTGCGACGTCACCGCGCGAGGCTTTGTCGGCCCCATGGGCGTCGAGGAGCAAGCACGCGGCACTGGTGTGGGCAAGGGTCTCCTCCTCCTCGCACTAGAGTCACTCAAAGCCCAAGGGCATGCCTATGGCATTATCGGTGGGGTTGGCCCCATTGATTTTTACGCGCGTAGTGTTGGTGCTACCATCATTGAGAATTCTAGCCCCGGCATCTACGAAGACATCCTTCCCGATCCTAAATAAGCAATATAGTGCGCCCTAAGCGGGCAAATATCTTCCTTTTTTAAAAAAGCCCACTCTTAGCCTTGACAGGGGGAGCCAATCTTGCTAGTGTACTAGCATATTACCTTACTAATTTTCATGAAGCATTTTCTATTTACTCCAGTATGTGCCATCGTCGCCTTGGTTAGCCTTAACTCCTGCCAAAACGAAGACAAATCAGCCACGGAGCTGACAACGGAACTCACCGCAGAACTCCAAAAAGTAGTCAGCTACGAGACCGCTCAAATTGCAGCCCCTCGCGTTGAAGTACTCAACAAGCGATTCCAAGATGCCCTTGTGCGTGTCTTTGCAGCCAATGGCACTCCTCTCCTTGCCTCTGCTGCCCGCCCATCCGACTTGGCCGAAGCTCTCGGTTACCTCGGTAAAGAAATGGGACGAGTAAAATCCAGCAAGCCAACTGCTGATTACGCGAGCCCTATTGACCGCGAAACTCTCCTTGTCGCCATTGGTCGCAACCAAAGCGATAAGCCCGCCCTTGATGCCGCTAAGAGCCTCGAAGTCGGTGAAGAATACTTTAAGAAAGACGACGACAAGAGCAGCGAGACTCCCGGCAACTTGGCTGAGTACTACGGCTCTGACGCCCTGGGTAGCGCACTCTCCTACACGGCTGATACAGGCGTTGGCCTCTTTGCCTTTGGTGAAGAATTGGTCGAGGTGCCAGAAGAAGTAGCTCTCGTAGAATCTAGCGATGACGCCGTAAGCAGTGATGAAGAATCTAGCGATGACTCCTCAAGCTCCGATGAAGAAGTCGAGGTTGAAGAAGAAAGCTCCGATGAAGAATCTGGCATCAGCATCGAGATTTAAGCAAGCTGCTCATTAAAAAACTTTCGACCGCAGTACGCAGTAACGCGTGGCTGTGGTCTTTTTTTGTAAACAAATGCCCCGACTCCTCTTCAGCTGCGCCTATGATGGTATCGCCTACCGCGGATGGCAGAGCCAGACCTGCGGAAAAGCAGCTCAGGATCGCGTAGAAGCTGCCTTTGCTCAGATCCTAGGGACTACGCAGCGCATCCATGCTAGCGGGCGCACAGACGCAGGCGTGCATGCTCGTGCGCAGCGCTTTCATATTGATATCCCCGAGGATAACCGTATGCCCCATCGGGCGTGGATACCTGCGCTCAACTCCAAGCTACCAGCTAGCTTGCGCATCACAGGAGTTATGGAAGTGGCAGCGGGCTTTCATGCGCGATATGATGCACAGAGCAAGAGTTATGACTATGTCATTGAGACGGCGGAGGTGTGCTCCCCCTTTGACTCAGGGCGCGTCTGGCACCAGCCTCGCAGCTTTGACGTTGATCTCTTGGCGCAAGCCTTGCAGTGCTATGTTGGCAAGCATGATTTCCGCATGTTTGCGGCCAAGCGCGGCAACGAGCCCTCGCCTGCGCCAGAGGACTTTTATATGAGAGAGATTTGGGAAGCTAGCTTGAGGCGTGAGGGCAGCTTATTACATTTGAGATTTAGAGGCAATGGATTTATGTACCGCATGGTCAGACTGCTGGTTGGTACAGCCCATCAAGTCGCCGTGGGTCGCATGAGTTGCCAGCAACTTGGCGAGATGCTCAGTGAGTACTCAGAGACGGAGAAAAGCCAGTATTGCGCCCCTGCGCAAGGGCTCTACCTGCACGAGGTAGAGTACTGAGTCTAGCTCGCCTTGCCCCATCCTAAGAGCTGCGGATAGACCCAATTACTAGTCACAAAAAAGCGCCAAACCCATGATGGGCTTGGCGCTTTTGCTTGAAAAATACGATTAGGCGTCAATTGAGCTGAAATCAGCATTGCGCATATCACCCGTGGCCAAGAAGGCCGAGTGCATGGCAAAGCTCTTTGGCAGGCAATGTGGCGTGTGGCCGACTGGAGTGAGCTTCAGATAGTCACGCAACTTGGCCGAGTAGTCATCGCCGCAGCAGTTGTTGATGATGCATTCGGCACGCTCGCGTGGGGATAGGCCGCGTAGGTCAGCTACGCCGTTCTCCGTCACAATCACGTCCACATCATGCTCTGTATGGTCGGTATGTGATACCATAGGCACGATGGAGGAGATGGCACCTCCCTTGGCTACGGATGGGCAGCAGAAGATGGTCAGGTAGCCGCTGCGCGCAAAGTCGCCCGAGCCGCCAAGGCCATTCATCATGGTTGTGCCATAGAAGTGAGTGGAGTTTACATTGCCAAAGATGTCAACCTCAATTGCTGTATTCATGCAGATGAGACCCAGTCGGCGTGAAATCTCAGGGTTATTGGAGATTTCCTGAGGACGCAGGATGACTTTATCAAGATAGAAGTCGAGGTTGTCATACATCTCGGAGAGCTGGCCATCAGAGACGGTCAGGGAGCAACCGGAGGCAAACTTGCAGCGACCTTCCTTCATCAAGCTGATGACGGAGTCTTGAATGACTTCTGTGTACATGGATACGGCAGGGATTGTCTTGGATCGACCGATGGCAGCCAAGACGGCATTGGCGATGTTGCCAACACCACTTTGCATGGGCAGGAATCCCTCAGGGATGCGACCCTCGGCGTATTCCTTCTCAAGGAATGCTACGACGTTGTCACCGATTTTGTCGGTGGTGGCGTTGCCTGCCTTAAAGGCGGCGATGCCGTCGGGAGAATGGGAGGCAACGATGCCAATAATCTTGCTAGGGTCTACCTTGAGTGTGCAGCAGCCGATGCGGCCATCAGGGCTCGTGATCTCGAGTGGCTGGCGGTTAGGGGGATCAAGGGGCATGTAGATGTCATGCATCTTGACGAGCTCAGGCTTGTGATAGGTGTTGAGCTCGATGATAATGCGGTCTGCAACTTCGCAGTATGTGGGGCTGTTGCCACCAGCGGTGGTCAGTGTCAGCTCGCCCTCAGGGGTGATGGCTGATACTTCAATGATGGCGGTGCGGGGCTTGCGAAGGAAGCCATAGCGTACGATTTGGGGCATCACGGAGAGATGCATATCCGCGTAGTTGCACTCGGATGCATTGATGCGCTTGCGCTGAGCGGGGCAGCTTTGGTATGGGTAGCGATGACCTACGGCATTGGCCGCAGCAAGTACACCATCAGCCATGGAGCTCGTGGAGGCGCCGGTGTAGACGTCTACCTTAAAATTACGACCAGCAGCGTGCTCGGCCATAGCTTTCTTTGCGATAGCGCCGGGCACTACTTTGGGAGAGCCTGCGGCGGTGAACCCACTAAAACCAAGGCATTCACCGTCTTCAATGAGAGCGGCGGCTTCTTCTGCTGTTATATTTTTAAATTCCATATGTAAAATTGTTCGCACCTTTATTTTATCCCCTCTGCACCCCAGTGTCAAGGCGGAGGTTTGGTATTTTAACGATATATGGGTAAGCTATAAGGATTAGCGGGCTAATACGGCTGCTGGGCCGCTATTTCCCGTGGCTGATATCGGGCGTACGGCGATGCGGTCAGCCTTGGCGAGCATGGAGGAAGGCAGTGCCACGCCCTTTTGAGCTCCAGGCAGCACGCACACGGCATACCAGCGACCAGCTTGACGAATCTGGATGACCCACTTGCGAGCGGAGTTGTCTCCTGCGCGCCAGCCAATTTGCACGATATGGCCCTTGTCACGTGCCGCGGCTTGAGGGCGATCGGGGCGTGAGTTGCCACACCAGGGCATGGATGGAGGCAGTGCCCAGTCCCAGTAGCGCGCACGCAGCTGACTCTGTACGCCACCGCGATTCTTGCCGATAGATGACCAGCTCCAGAACAGCTGCCCCGGACTCTGACGCGCCAATCGGCGAGAGAAATCAATTTGACGACCAATCTCTGAGGCTCTGCGACCGGGGTCTTCCTTGCTCTTGATTCGTTGGCTTGCGATGCCCGGCCAGACTGGGCGTCTAGGGTTGATTGCTGACCACCAGCGCATCAGTGAACTAAAGCTCTGATCGCCAGCGTCGCGCCAGTAGAGCTGCGGAGCGAGGTAATCCACCCAGCCCTTGGCCAGCCACTTGCGGCCATCACAGGCGAGGTGCTCGTAGGCATTCACCCCTGCCTTCACATCACTGGGGTAGCCCGGTTGCCAGACGCCAAAGGGGCTAATGCCCACGCGCACCCAAGGCTTTTTCGACTTTATCTCGGAATAAATGTTTTGCACAAATCGGTCAATCGCGGCGCGGCGTTTGGCCGGGGTGAGCCCATCGTAGAGCTTGTGAGGAGGGTAGGGGTAGAAGTAATCATCCAGATGCACGCCATCAATATCGTAGCGCTTGACCACATCCATGATGACATCGGTCACATGCTCCTGCGATTCACTGCTGCTGGGTAGCAACATGGAGTGTGAGCCCGTGCGCTTGATGAGATGTGGCTTGCGCTGGGAGATGTGTCCGCGACCGACGCGCGCACTGCCCACGCCAGCGCGGAAGGGGTTGAACCATGCGTGGATCTCAATGCCGCGCTTGTGCGCCTCTGCAACCGCAAAGGCGAGTGGGTCATAGCCAGGGTTTACACCTGCGCCACTCAGCCATGAGGACCATGGCTCGTACTTCGAGTTATAAAAGGCATCGCTGTTGGGGCGGACCTGCAGGATGATGGCATTCATCCTGAGCCGCGCGGCTGTGTTGAGGATATCGAGCAACTCTGCGCGTTGCTTGGCAGCGGAGAGGCCCGTGCGAGAAGGCCAATCAATATTAAAAACAGTTGAAACCCATGCCGCGCGAAACTCTCGCGTGGGCTCAGCAGGCTGCTCATTGGTAGGCTGCCAAGCTGAGGCGAGCTGTGAGCCGCAAAGCAGTGCTAGGGACAGGGTGAGTAAAACGCGGAAGATGGGCATGTGTGCATCATACTAGCCCAGATCGCAGATAACAAGCACACAAGAAAAAGAGCGTGTCATGATCGCTAGGAGAATCAGGCGCTCGCGGAGAGGCTGGTAGAGGCTGCATTTGGCTCACCCCCCCCTCTAAGCGCAAAAAAAGGCGTCAAGTCCGTTGAAAACTTGACGCCTTTTAATCAAAAAGATCTTAATCGCAGTCGCAATTATTCACATCGGGTGCACGACGTACGTCGGCTCCCAGCATGAGCAACTTGTCATCCAAGAGCTCATAACCGCGGTCGATGTGATGCAATCGGCGAATCTCGGTCTCACCCTCAGCTGCCAAGGCGGCCAAGACTAGTGCTGCAGAGGCGCGTAGGTCACTGGCACGCACGGGCGCTCCAGAGAGTGCCTCGACACCAGATATCACGGCTGTGCCGCTGTCTACCTTGATGTTGGCTCCCATACGACCAAGCTCGGCACAGTGCATGAATCGCTGTGGGAAAATTGTGTCCTTGACCACACTCAGCCCGGGGGTCAGGGCAAAGAGTGCTGTCATTTGTGCTTGCATGTCGGTGGGGTAACCGCTGTAGGGGGCTGTGACGATTTTGCCGCCCTTGGGCTCTGTCGCAGGCTTTACTACGGCGGAGGTGCCAGCGTCGTTGTACTTGACAGAGTGACCACACTCCACGAGGAGGTCGGAGATGACGGTCATGTGCTCGCGGCAGATGCGGTTGAGTCGTACACCTTTCTCCTTGTCCCCCATCATGGCTGCGGCTACCATGAAGGTGCCTGCCTCAATGCGGTCAGGGATGACGGTGTGGTCGCAGCCGTGGAGGCGCTCGACACCATGAATTGTAATGGTGCGTGAGCCTGCACCCTCGATGCGAGCGCCCATGCGGATGAGGAAGTTGGCAAGATCCACGACCTCGGGCTCACGTGCTGCGGATTCAATCACGGTTGTGCCATGCGCCAGTACGGCGGCCATCATTAAGTTGTCTGTACCGAGGACGGTGGGGCCATTCTCGCCGCGCATGTCGATGGTTGTGCCCACCAGACCATTTGGTGCTTCGATGATCATGTTGCCGCCTTTCACTCGTACGCGTGCACCTAGCGATTGAATCGCACGTAGATGCAAATCAACAGGACGATCGCCAATCACGCAGCCACCGGGTAAGGGCAGTGTGCAGCGGTGCATACGCGCCATCATGGGCCCAAGTAGGCAGATAGAGGCGCGCATCTTGCGGACTTGCTCGTAGGACGCCATGGAGCTAATACCATCGGGGGACTCGATGCGCACGGTTCCACTTGAGCGCTCAACTGAGGCGCCTAATTGACTCAGAATCTGAATCATGTAGTTGGTATCCGAGACATCGGGGACGCGACTGATGCGTATAGGCTCGTCCGTTAGGAGAGCGGCCGCGAGAATAGGGAGGGACGCGTTTTTTGAGCCGCTGATATTAACAGATCCGTGCAGGCGTTTACCGCCCTGAACAATAAGTTTTTCCATGTCGCAGATGAGAATAAAGGATGAGCAAAGCAAGTGGCTTTAAGTCTGCTGAAAAGCTAACACAAAAAGCCCCTATAAGCAAGCAAATTTACGAGCATAGTCATCGCCTCAATAACAGCTAGCTTGTCATTGAGTGGTGTAGGGACAAAAAAGGCGACCCCTTGATAGGAGTCGCCTTTAAAAAATAAATTGTAAGCAACTTAAACTGCAACAACAGGAGCAACAACAGGAGCAACAACAGGAGCAGCAACAGGAGCAGCAACAGGAGCAACAACAGGAGCAACAACAGGTGCAACAACAGGTGCAACAGGAGCAGCAACAGGAGCAGCAACAGGAGCAGCAACAGGAGCAGCAACAGGAGCAACAACAGGAGCAACAACAGG
>CAMQZC010000029.1 GCA_947039485.1 uncultured Verrucomicrobiales bacterium
AAGACCAGCAAGACCAGCAAGACCAGCAAGACCAGCAAGACCAGCAAGACCAGCAGGACCAGCAGGACCAGCAGGACCAGCAGGACCAGCAGGACCAGCCACAACCCGAGGCTCGAGAACTGAGCCCTGAAGAGCAAGCCGCCAAGGAAAAAGAAAAAGCCAAGCAGCGCGCACGCAGCATCCTGCAGATGCAGCTTGATGAGGAGACAGGATCCCCCATCCCCCGCAGCACACCCTACCGCAGCACACCCCAAAAAGATTATTAAGAAGATCATCGCATGAAGAAGCCAGCCCTCAGCATATTCCCCCAGCTCGCCCTCAGCATCGTCAGTCTCATGGCCTTCTGCGGCATGCCCCTCCACGCAGCCATCTCAGTCTACTGGTCCAGCGGTGTCGCACTGCCAGGGGAGAAGGTGATGCTCTACCTCGTCGATCCCGACTGCGGCAATGACCCCTTTAACATCAAGGCACAGCCCAAGGTCGCAGATGCCTCTATACAAGTCGAGGGCTACCGCATTGCTAATATTACAACAAGCACAGGATCAAGCATCAGCGAGATTATCCCCATCGGCATCATCCCTGATGCTCCCGGCCGTATCGCCCCTGAGCCTATCACCGTCACCTACAAATCTGGGCGAGTGGAGACCATCACCATCCCCCCCCTGCCCGTCGTTGCCACAAGTCAAATCACTTGGTTTGACAAGCCCACGCGCTACGGTGCACTCTGGTACTTTGACAAGAAAGACCCCTACGTCAACGAGCCCATCAAGGCGAGCCTTAAGTTTCTCATCCCCGTCAGCTGCGAGATAACCTCGCTGCCTCACTTTGAGACAGCAGGGCTCAGGGTAACCCCCTTCAACTTCACTGTACAGGGCGTGCTAGCGTCGGTGCAAGAGCGCAGCATGCCCAACCCCACAGCCCTAGCTCATGGGAAAGAGTGGCGCATTGCCGACTTTAGCGGGGAGATTAGCGCCCTGCAGGCAGGCAGTAATCAGCTCGTGGGCAAAAGCACCATTTGCCAGATTCGGGGATTCCACCGATCTCAGCCCTACGACATCACCATCCCCAGCGTCAAGATTAGTGCCCTACCTCTGCCGCCGGGAGAGCCTGCCAACTTTGACCAACTCGTCGGGGAGTACAGCGTGAGCAGCAGCAGCGATGCCAAGGAGCTCGCGATGCATGAGACCATCGACGTGAGCATCACCGTCATGGGTAGCGGCAATATCACAAACATGCCAGTCCCCACACCTCGTGAAGCTCAGGACTGGAAACTCACCCCCCCCACACGCAAGGCAATCCTCAATGCTAATGGTGAGACCATCGGCATGCGATTCCACCAGCTCATGCGCCCGCTCAAGGAGGTAGACGCCATTCCATCCTTTGAGCTCAACTACTTCAACCCCGACAAGATGGAGTACGCCTGCGCCAGCAGCAAACCCATCCCCCTGAGCTGGCGCGCAGAGAGCAGTTTTGGAGTCGTCGGCGCCGCGCTGCAGATCAGCGAGCCCCCGCCAGCTGGCAGTATCCCCATCGCGGAAATGCGTGACATCTACGGCCCTCGCCCAGCAGAAATCAGCCTTGCCGATGACTTGGGCAACTGGGGCATCCTCTATATCATCTGGCGCGAGTATCGCGCTGCGTTCTACGCCCTACTCTTTATCCCTGCCCTCATCCTGCTGATCTGCATGCTGATCAAATGGATCAAGGAGAAGCGCAGCAGCAGCGCTGGCAGCCGAGCCATTGAGCAGGAGCTGCGCCAAGTATCCGAGCAGAAGGACGATATCCATTTCCTCAAGGGCATCGGCCGCTTCATTGAGAGCCGCCTAAGCCGCGAGGCTCAGAGCGATACTAAGATGCACGCCATCCTTGAGAAACGCGATGAGGAAGTCTTCCGCCCTGCCGCGCAGCTGCAACTGAGCAGTGGTACACGCAAGCAGATGCTCAAGCAAGTACGCGCCGCCATCAAAAATGCCACGCTGGGCATCATCTGCCTCCTCTGCATCCCCATCGCAGAGGGCAGCAGCGAGCTGAGCAAGTCCATTGCAGACTATGATAAACTCTACTCAGGTGGGCAATACAGCACAGCTATTGGACAAATGCAAACAGCCCTTAATAAGGAGCTCTCAGATAACAGCATCCCCAATGAAGGCTACTGCGCGGAGCTACTCTACAGGATTGGCAACTGCTACTACCGCCTCGAGAAGCCAGGCGAGGCCGCCATCTGCTACGCTCGCGCCCTCTCACTCTACCCCTCGCTAAAGGAAGCTGAGGCAAACCTCCACTTCATCCAGCGAAAGCAAGGAGCCATTGTCGAGACGCGCGAAATAAAGGACGAGATATTCAACTACCTGAGCAAGTCGCAGCTTGAGCTCATCACAGCTATTGCGCTCGCCCTACTCTTCTTCTGCATCCTGCGCCAAATCCAGCTTGGGAAGCAACGCTCTATCCGTATCAAGCTCTGCTACAGCCTTGCAATCCTGCTCAGTCTCGCCTGCTCCGCCAACTGGCTCTACTACCTCACACAAGAGAACAAGCCTATCAGCACACTGGCTGCCCAACAAGTGGCCTATGCGACATCGCCCTGCAAGCTGCTCAGCTCCGCAGACCCAGAAGGAGCCCTCGTTGTTGATTTACCTGCCAGCACAGCCCTGAAGCTGCTGGCCAAGCGCGCGGACTGGAGCTATGTCGAGACGGCTCAGGGTAGCCGCGGCTGGGTGCGAGGCAAGGATATCAAAACGATCATCCCTCTGCATTAAGAGGCCTAGCAGCCCGATAAAAAAAGCGCTAGCAAAATGCCAGCGCCCCAAACTCAAGCCTCACGAGACTGCGTACTAGACTCTAGTACGCCGTGCTTTCCACGCTTAATCTCGCGCATGTGCTGCTTGATGTAGCGCTCCCAAGGAGAGCTACTCTGGCAATAAATAGGGCCTATCTGATCCACCGTCACGCGACCGCGAGCCTTATATCGACCCAGCACGCGACCAAGGTCGCGCACGCTATCTTCCTTGCTCTTGTAGCTGCGCAGGCTGCGGCGACCCATGATGCCGGCAAGATTATTCTTGCGGCGAGCTGCCTTCGATGTCGCATGAGCTGATTCATGGCGAATGATTGCCTCTAGCATCACGGGATCGAGCCCATTGGCGGTGGCGACCTCGCTGATGACGGGGCGTAGCTTGGTCACCTGATCTGCGAAAAGAGGGCTAAAACAGAGAGCGAAAGCGAATGTAAATATTTGTATCTGCCTCATGGGTGCGGCATTATACATGAGCGAATATCCAATGTCAAGCCCCATGCTCAGGTGGGGTCTCGGGATAGCTAAGCCCCCATGAGTTTGGGGGCTATTGTGGCGATGGACAAAGCCACGGCAAATGCTCTAAGCCCGGGGGGCTTAGGAATTGCAGGAGCCCTCGGCTGTCTTGCGTCGCAGGCGGAGCTGACCGCAGGCCGCGTCAATGTCAGCACCCTTCTCATAGCGCATGGTGACGGCTATGCGAGCATTGATGAGTTCTTGCGCAAAGGCGCCGCATTGCGCCTCACTGGGGCGGCACCATTCGAGCCCATCAACGATGTTATAGGGGATGAGGTTGACCTTGGCGCGCAGTTCGCGGGCGAGTTGAATGAGGGGGCGTGTGTGCTCGAGTCCGTCGTTGACCTCGGAGATGAGGATGTACTCTAGCGTTATCATGTGCTTGCTCTTCTCTGTCCAGTCACGGAGGACAGGTACGAGTTGGTCAAGCGGCCATTTGTTGTTAATGGGCATGATTTGTGAGCGCACTTCATCGGTAGCTCCGTGTAGGGAGATAGCGAGGCGGATGGGCTTCTCAAATTGAAGGAGGCGTTTCATGCCTTCGACGTGACCAGAGGTGGAGACGGTGATGTGGCGTGCGCCGATGTTGAGCCCACGGTGATCCATGATGAGGTTCAGGGCCTGCTCAAGGTTGTCGTAGTTGGCAAGAGGCTCACCCATGCCCATGAAGACGAGGTTGTCAACGCGAGCCTTGACGATGCTCTCAGCAGCAAGGATTTGTCCGAGTATCTCGGCAGTGCTAAGGTTGCGGGTGAAACCAAGGAGGCCTGAGGCGCAGAAGCGGCAGCCAAAGGCGCAGCCTACTTGGGATGAGACGCAGAGTGTGACGCGTCCGCTACGCTCACCGTTCTGTGCGACGGCGGCGGGGATGATGACGGACTCGACCAGTTGACCATCTCGCATCTGCGAGAGGAATTTGTTGGTACCACCGAGGCTGCGGTTGACTTCGACAACCTCCAAGGGGATGATGTCAAATCGCTGCTCAAGCTGCTCACGCATCTTGGGCGGCAGGTTGGTCATCTGATCAAATTTGTCGCAGCGTTGCTTCCAGAGCCAGTCCATGAGCTGGGCGGCGCGGAAGGGTTTTTGCCCCAGAGAGCTCATGAGCTCGAGGAGTTCGTCGTAATTGTAGGCGAGGATAGAGCTTTTTGGCTGCATCTGCTCGCAGGGGCTTGGGGTCATGGGCGCGGAAGGGTGTTTTAGAGGATGGTGTCAACGTAGGTGTTGACGCTGAAGGGGACGAGATTGTCCTTGCCTTCACCTGTGCCGAGGTAGAGGGGGGCGATGCCGAGTTCGTCACGGATGGCGACGGCGACGCCTCCTTTGCCTGAACCGTCCATCTTTGTGATGATGACGGCGTCAAGGGGGGTGGCTTTGTTGAATTCGCGGGCTTGCATGAGGGCGTTGGCACCAGTGGTGGCATCAACGACGATGTAGCAGGCTTGGGGAGCAGCAGGGTCTTGCTTGGCGATGCTGCGACGGATTTTGGAGAGTTCCTCCATGAGGTTGTGGCGTGTGTGCAGACGGCCAGCTGTGTCGCAGATGAGGTAGTCGTAGTTCTCGCTCAGGGCTACGGTGTGTGCTTCGTAGCAGACTGAGGCGGGGTCTTGGTTCACACGACCTTTGTAGATGGGGACGTTGAGGCGTGTCGCCCAGCTTTCTAGCTGCTCGACGGCTGCCGCGCGAAAGGTATCGGCGGCGGCGAGCAAGACGCGCTTGCCTTGCTTTTGGAGGTGATGGGCGAGCTTAGCGCTGCTGGTTGTTTTGCCTGTGCCGTTGACACCTACCATGAGGAGGACAACGGGCTTCCCATCAGGGATGGGAAGCTGAGGCAGTGGCTGGGGGAAGGCACTGCGCAAGTGGTCCTTAATGAACTCCACAATGTCAATGGCATCTTGCTCGTTGCGATCGCGCAGCTCCTCAATCATGGGGATGACGCGCTTGGCACCGATGTCCGCTGAGATGAGGTCAGCCTCAAGCTCATCCCAGTCAATCTCTGGCTCGCCGAGGAATTTATCGACGAGCTTGGAAAAGAAGTTAGCCATGACGGGTGTTCTTTAGTATTGCTGGATTGAGAAGGGGTCGATGTCGGCACCTCCCTCGCTGTCGCGGAAGCTAGCGAGCTCTGCCTCAGAGAGGATGGGGGTATCACCATCGTCATCAATGGGTCCAATCTCAGGGAATTCTTCATCAGAACCGTATTCGTCAGCTGAGTCGTATTCATCATCTGAGCCGTATTCGTCAGCTGAGCCGTATTCTTTATCTGAGCCGTATTCGTCACCAGTGCCCGATTCATCATCAGATGAATATTCTGCGCCTGTGGTGCTCTCCTCGACTTGGGGGATAATAACAACGGGCTTGGTGCTAGCTGAGAGGATGCCGTGAATGAAGGGGGCGCTCTTGGGTCCAGCATACCTGTGCGCGAGGGCCGAGGCTTCTGAGACGACGAGTGCGAGGTCGAGCTGGCTCTCGCGCAGCTCGTAGAGACCCTGATAGATGATGCACTTGTCGATGAGGTCGATGCGATCGAGGGTGTAGTTGTGCAGCAGAGGCTCGATGATAGCATCGTAGGCGTAGAGCTGGCTGAGGATTTTATCAGCAACTTCTTGAACCGATGGGCGCAACTGCGTGCGCAGCTCCACGAGTTCTTGGGCGGCACGGGCGAGACCACAGGTCTCACCTGAAGCTGGCAGGCACTCGGACCTGCGACAGGCGACGATGGATTCCATCAGGCGGCGGCGGCGTTTGACGACGGCGGTGAGGGGCTCGAGTTTATTGAGGTAGCTGGGGTAGTCTGAGACGTAGCGCAGCAGCTCATCACCAAGCATGATGGTGACGGAGGCCTCGTGCATGAGGCTGGAGCTATAGAGCTCGACTTCATCAACCTTGTCGCGCATACGCTCCTCCATGCTGTGGCGCAGGGCTGGCATGACGTCTTCAAACTTCTCATTCTGCCTGACGTAGCGCTTGATGGCATCACGCATGGGCGTGCTGGACATATCACCCACCATGTGCTCGATGGCTACATCGGCACGGGTATTGAGGATTTGCAGGCTATCCTCAGAGGCGCGTGTAAGATGGAGCAGGAGCTTGGCGAGCTGGCGGCGATGTTGGTCGACGGGCTTCTCCAGAGAGATTTCCCAAAAGAGTTCGTTGTCGAGGCCTCCTTCACCCGCGAGGATGGAGGAATAAAGGTAATTGATACAGACTTGGCGTATCTTGCTACGAGATATCATGATTTTTTAGTGAGATAAATGGCGAGTTAGGGGGGGGTAATTGCGAGCGTTGACGGATCTCAAAGGAGAGGGTCACGGCCGCTGCGTGGGACAATCGTATTGATCATTTCAAGATGCACGTCTTGCTCGCGCATCGCGTTAATCATAGCAATAGCTGCGCGGGCAGCTTCGCGTCCTCGGTTGAGTCTTGAGGCGACGCAACGAGTGAAAGCTTGATCTTCATCATCAAGGAGAAGAACCTCGTGAATAACGGGCACCAAGCTATCGCAGGCGATACGCATGAGCTCACGAGTGATGGATTCACCGATGAGATTAGCATGCGCTGTGCTACCGCGTAAGATAACACCCAGAGCGATGACGATATTGGGCGTGCTCTTGCTTTTGACAATAGTACGTTTGACCATGACAGGCACTTCATAGGCGCCGGGGACTCGCACGATATCCACTTTAAAATAAGGAGCACTTTCAGCGAGCTCGTCAAGGCAGTTTTGCAAGAGCGCTGTGGTGAATTTCTCGTTGTAGGTGGCGGACACAATCGTCAGCGCAACCTCTTCGTGAAGAGACGTTTGCCTCGTAGGGAGATCAGTGGACATAATATACAATTGCAAGTGTCGTTTGACCTGCAGGCGTACTGTATCACGCAGCCCCATTGAGGTCAAGGCAAAAGAGCAATTATCAGCGACGGCGGTAGCGCTTACTGGGGCGGAAGCGGATGTCCTCCCTAGGCATACGCTTGAGGATGTCCTTGGGCATAATCATGCGAGGATGATTGGAGTTATCAAGGGCTTCCTCATACTTGGCGAGGGAGCATCGCTCGATGGCTACAGGCATACCGCGCTCAATATAGGGATAGAGCTCAATGATATCATCGCTTTTCATACGGATGCAGCCATAGGAGGCTGGGGTACCAATCCTGCGCTCCTCGGGCGTGCCGTGAATGTAGATACGACGACGATAGCTGTTTTTGTTAAAGTACTCAAGCCCAGTAATTTGAATGATGCGACTCACGATGGGGTCACGACCTTGGGCGTCAACTTCAACCACCTCACCTGTGGGGCGACGTGCTTTGAATACCATCCCCTTGGGCTGACCATAACCGACTTTGCGGTTCACCGCATGAATACCTGTGGGAGTATGGCAGCTACCGTAGGTGCTACTAAGCCCAAATTTGGAGGAGCTTATGGGGTAACTCTCAACGAGCTTACCATCGCGCAATAAACTCATCTTTTGGTCACGCAGGGTGACGACTAGCCCCGTGCGTACGACGGCGCGCGGCATGACGTTGGGACCTGCGATGTAGGAGTCTGCGCAGGAGACAAGACCCATCAGCATCGCGAGCAGCAGCAACGCAGGAAGCAGTTGCAGCTTGAGCCCCGCGAGACGTGGGACGCTCAGCCTCAGCAAGTTCATCTCAAAATGAAAGTTATCGCTGTGTTTAAATTGAGGACCCTCTTAGGATACCGACTTGGGTGAGCGCCAGCTCTGACGCCAGCCGTCAAAGAGACGAATCGACGAGCAGATACCTGTATAGAAGAACCCGAGGAAGGGCAGCATGAAGAAGAAATTATCATAGTCCGCATTCATCAAATTGCGGAACTCAATCCAAGCGAAGAAGCAGCCAAAGCCTAACTCTAACACGGGAACGATAATAGACTTTATCGCCTTGTAGCCAGTAGCACGGCTCTCGATGGTGAGGGATGCCTGCTCAGAGTCGCCAAACTTGGGCGTTCGAACGAACTCACTGGGCTGACCAAAGACAGCTTCGAGGACAGCCTTAGCGTTGTTCACTGCCATACCGACACCGAGTGTCAGGAGGGGGAGGATGAGGAAGAATACCATCCACCAGCGCTTAGGTCGCACGATAAATTCAGCAGCAATGTAAAAGATGCAGACGGAGCATGTCGCAAAGAAGAAGAGGGTGCCTGTCACCAGAATCATCTCGAGGGATTTCCAATCCCAGCCACCAGGCAAATCGACCATACTAGTGGAGATGGGCATCACCAAGAAGCAGAGCAAGATGAGGGCGAGGTAGGAGTAGTTGCAGGTAAGATGCGTTGTAGCTTCCAACTTTGCTTTAAGGGGTGCATTAGATGCCCAGATGTCCAAGAGCATCTTCTGGCAGACTTGGATACAACCCTTGGTCCAGCGGTGCTGCTGAGCCTTAAAGCCGTCCATATCCTCAGGAAGTTCAGCAGGCGTCACGTAGTCGTTGAGATAGACGAAGTTCCAGCCTTTCATCTGCACGCGGTAGGAGAGATCCATATCCTCAGTGATCGTATCATGCTCCCAGCCACCGCCATCGACGATAGCGCATTTGCGCCACATGCCAGCAGTACCATTGAAGGTAAAGTAGCGACCCGAGCGATTGCGCACGGTCTGCTCAAGGGCAAAATGGCCATCAAGGAAGATACTTTGCAAGCGTGTGAGAAGATTTTTATTGCGATTGATATGACCCCAGCGCGTCTGCACGAGAGCAATCTTATCATCGGTGAAGTAGGGCATACAAGCCTTGAGAATATCAGGCTCTGGGCGGAAGTCAGCATCAAGAATGAGCAAAAACTCTCCCTTGGTAAAGGGTGTTGCTTCCTCAAGAGCCCCAGCCTTGTAGCCTATGCGGTCGGTACGGTGGAGACACTCAATATCAAAGCCCTCCGCGCGGTATTGCTCGGCAACCTTCTCGCAAAGCTCGTAGGTATTATCGGTAGAGTCATCCAAAATCTGAATTTGGAGCTTATCCTTGGGGTAATCTATGGCGCAGACCTTTTTGACCAGACCCTCAACGACGAACTTCTCGTTGTACATGGGCAGCTGAATGGTCACCAGAGGCCATTCTTTCCACTCACCCTTGGGCTGAGGAATGTCCTTGCGGTGTATAATATACAGAACAACAATCATCAAGCGATGAAAACCATAGCCAGACATGCAAATGAGTACTAAAAAGTAAGCGATCAGCCAAAAGAAATTAAACCAGTAATATTCCATAAAATTATCTATAGGTAAGCAGTAAAGCGTTTGTTGTAGGAGGATTAGTGATGCATATTTTGCCTCAAAGACCTCAAAGAAGGGAGCTTTTTCACGTCAGTGATGAGGATATCCTTGACGTGCGCCAATGGTAATGTAAAATAACTCTTGAGTCAAGCCCTAATTCCACTTCTGCGCCCAACCCCTCACCCTCATAGGCACATGAACACGCACACTTTTCATCCGCTCCGTAGCTTATTTCTTTTTAGCCTTAGCATCCTCCCCTGCACCGCGATTTCCGCAGCAGAGCCAGCCCAACCCAGCGCCATGAGCGACGAGATGGAAGTCATCGAGGCGCAGGGCGATTTCCCCGGTGTTGAGGGCGATAATTGGGAGGAGGATCGCTCACCGGGCGAGGTTCCTGCGATGTTCCGCGATGACTCTCAGCTCGACGAGTCCCATATTAATCAGGAACTGGCAATTAACATCTACACAGCTCCCTCGATTAGCAAGATTTTCAGCCAGCTCGACGGGCTACCAACAATCCCTGATGAGTACGTTCTGCGCACGCGCCCAGAGCAGCTGCCTACTCAGGCTGGCAGCCTCGCGCTCAAGATGGGCTTCCTGCTCGCAGATGGATTCATCGCGGTACGCAGTGGACGAATGAATGACATTAAGCCTATCGCACTCGACCTCTCTCGCTACGGCAAGGCACTGGGTGTAGGCGAGCGCATGAACACCCACTCAGCCAGCCTGCTAGAGCAGGCCGAAAAGGGACTACTCGAGCAGTTTAAGGAGACGCTTACAGCAACACAGAACGATGTGAATGCTGAGCTCATCGAGCTGAGAGACCCAGACCTCTCACATCTCATCGCTCTGGGCGGCTGGGTGCGCGCGATGACAGCGGCGGCCGCTGCAATTGATAGCCAATTCTCAGCCAATCAAGCTGAGGTGATTTTTTATCCCGATGCGCCAGCCTACTTTAATGAGGTACTCGCAGGCATCGCCCCCCAGACAGCCAAACATCTCCCCCGTGAGGAGATGAGCCAGCTGCTTGAGCAACTGGCTCAGATCATGAGCCTCAAGCAGGGCGAAAAGCCACAACAGGAGAGCATCCAAAAGATTCTCGAAATTGGCAAGCTCCTCTCTACGCTTGCTGCAGGCAAGGGCTATGAACACTGAGGGCGCAACGCCGCTAGTTCAGAGAGATTACCTCGATATGGGTATCTCTATCATCGGTCTGCAGCGCATCGACCCGCAGCAAGCCCGCTGCCGCATCGCCTTCCGCCTGCATCTGAGAAATAAGAGTTCTCAAAGCATCAAACTACTGGGGCGCAAGTGGATCCTACGAGACAAGGCTGGCCGCAGCTATATCATTGAGGCGGAGCAGATCTTTAACCAGCACCCCATCCTCAGCCCAGGCGCGGTATTTGGATACTCGGGCTCTCAGGAGCTACGTGAGGGTCTCCCATCTCAGGCTGAACTCCGATTTTTCGGGCAAGACCATCGCCAAGCTCTCTTTATCACCCCTGCTCTAAGCTTCCCCATCCGAGAGCTCATCGATCAGCGAAAATAGCAATAAATACTTATCCTAACAATTCCTCCACCGTATAATTAGCCATGCCTAACCTCTCTATATCCCTCGCTGAACGCAGCTACGACGTCATCGTTGAGCAGGGCAGTCTCAGCCTCAGCGGCCAGCTCATCCAAAAGCGCAGCCTCACAGGCAAGATTGCCATTATTAGCGACAGCAATACAGCCCCCCTCTACAGCCAGCAGCTCATCAGCAGTCTCGAATCAGCAGGCTACAGCTCCAGCCTCCATATCTTTGAGGCTGGGGAAAAGAGCAAGAACCTGAGCAGCGTCGAGGACATCGCCAACCAGATGGTGGAGAACGGACACGACCGTAGCAGCTTTGTCATCGCACTGGGTGGCGGCGTCGTGGGTGATATGGCGGGTTTTATCGCCTCGATTTACTACCGCGGCATCCCCTTTGTCCAAATCCCGACAACCATCGTCTCTCAGGTAGACAGCTCCGTGGGTGGCAAGACAGCGGTCGATCTCGCTGCTGGCAAAAACCTCATTGGTATCTTCCACCAGCCCCAGCTTGTCATCATTGACCCCGACTGCCTCCAAAGCCTCCCCGCCGCACTCATCCGCGAGGGCATGGCAGAGATGGTCAAGCACGCGGCCCTGCGTGACCCCTCCATGCTCCGCCGCCTAAGCGCCATGGGAGTGGCTATCAATGAGGACGCAGGATTCCAGATATCCTACCTACCAGAACTCCCCCAGCTCCTCGCTGATAATATTGCAATCAAAGCCTACTTTGTCGAGAAGGATGAGCGTGAGACCCTCGGGCTGCGCGCTTTCCTCAATCTCGGGCACACCATCGGTCATGGGATTGAAGCCTCTGTACCCTTTGGCAGTATCATGCATGGTGCCGCTGTCGCGCTCGGCCTACGAGCAGCCCTCTACCTCTCACGCAAGCATAGCGACATGAGCGCGGCTGATGAAGCGGCTATCATCGACTGCCTGCGCTCCATCCAACTACCCCTGCAACTGCCCGACTTTGTCAACCCTGAGCTAGCACTCGCGCGCTGTGCCTCAGACAAGAAATTCAAGGCCGGCGCTATCCGCTTTGTCCTCTTGCGAGCTCTTGGCCAGCCCGAGCTCGTCGGTAGCCTCACTAAGGAGGATCTACGCGATGCCATTAGCGATCTGACAGAACCCTGCGCCTAACCAACTCACACCTACCAACCCTCTAGAAGAACCATGACCCCAGTACTCTACAGCAAACTCGCTGAAAGCCTCGTTAGCTACTCCTGCCGCATCCAAGCAGGAGAGCATGTCCTCATTGACATCGTCGACTGCCCCGATGAGATGGGCATCGAGCTCATCCGCGCCGTTCGTGCCGCAGGCGGCAACCCCCACCTGCGAGTCGGGCACAGCCGACTGAGCAGCGAAATGCTCTACGGAGCTACAGACGAGCAGTACGAAGCCGTTGGCAATATCGCGCTCTATGAGATGGAGAAGATGAGCGCCTTTATCGCCATCCGCGGCAGCCACAACAGCTTTGAGAGCTCTCGCGTCCCTGCCGCTAACATGCAGTGCGCGATGAAGCATCTGCGCCCCATGTTTGACCAGCGCGTTGGCAAGACCAAATGGGTTGTCCTGCGCTGGCCTAGCCCCTCCATGGCTCAGTCTGCTAACATGAGCACAGAGGACTTTGAGAAATTCTACTTTGACTGCTGCCTCACCAACTACGCCGCGCTCAAAACAGTCATGGACAAGCTCGCCCTGCTTATGGAAAAGACGCAGAGCGTCCGCATCACGGGCCCAGGCACCGACCTGAGCTTCTCCATCAAGGGCATGCCTGCTATCGTCTGCGCAGGAGAGTACAACATCCCCGATGGCGAGGTCTTTACCGCACCAGTGAAGAACTCCGTCAACGGCAAGCTCAGCTACAACTGCCCTGCCCTATACCAAGGCATTGGCTTTGATGGCATCGTGCTCGAGTTTGAAAACGGCAAAATTATCAAGGCTAGCAGCAATGGCAACAGCGAGGCGCTCAACAAGATTCTCGACAGCGATGAGGGCGCACGCTACATCGGCGAGTTCGCACTGGGTGTGAACCCCGAAATTACCCAGCCCATGCGTGACACACTCTTTGATGAGAAGATTGTCGGCTCCTTCCACTTCACCCCAGGTCAAGCCTATGAGAACTGTGACAATGACAACCGATCACAGGTGCACTGGGATCTCGTCTGCATCCAGCGCGCCGACTGCGGCGGTGGCGAAATGTACTTTGATGATGTACTCATCCGCAAGGACGGGGTCTTTATCGACCCTGAATTCGCCCTCCTCAACCCCAAAACCCCATGAGTAAGCCAGCGGCATTACCTGACCAACCAACCAGCGAGAGCGTGACTCCACCAAAGAGCAACACCAGCTGTCCGAGCGTCTGGGCAATTTTACTAGGCAGCAAGTGGCGCAAATCCTTCTGGATTCTCGTCCTACTTGGAGTAGCTTCCACCTATGCCATCAAGCTCTATGGTCAACATGGCGCCTCAACCGTCATCTGCCAGCAGATCACGCTACCAGCAGAGGCTCTACCCGTCAAGGTGCCCCTGCGCATCGCGCTCATCGCTGACATCCATGACAACCGTAATGGACTCCTACAAGCCCTTGAGCATATCAAGCAGAGCCAGCCCGATCTCATCATCTTTGCGGGTGACCTCTACATGAGCGGAACCAGATTAACCCGCACGCGCGAGCTCATCACAACCCTGAAAGAAATCAGCGCCCTCGCACCCAGCTACGCTATCCTTGGCAATCAGGATATGGAATGCATCAATGAAATCTCGCGCATCCTTGAGAAATCAGGCTTCCAAATCCTGCGCAATCAGCGCGTCGACTGGACCAGCGCCTCGGGTGCCAGCTTCAGCATCGTTGGCCTCGGTGATTGCAACGAAGGCGATGAATCCCCTCAACTCTGCATGTTACCACGCGGAGAAGAGAAAGGCAGCGTCCTGCTCCTCTCTCATGACCCGGAGAGCCGCCATCTCGTCGAGGGCTACGACTGGGATCTCATGCTCAGCGGTCACACACACGGTGGGCAACTAGCCAACCCGGCCACAGGTGAGAACATCTGCATGCGCAGCGACATGCCTGCGGGCCTCTACCCATGGGATAATCGCTATATATTTGTTAGCCAGGGCTTGGGGAGCATCCTCGGCATGCGCTTCTTCTGCCCTCCTGAGGTCAATATCATCGACATCCCTGCTTCTGACAGCGAGGCTCCTGCTCCTGAGACCAAGCAAGCAGCTCATCCGCAGAATTAAAGGAGAACTCGCCACAGCGGCTACTACGGTCTCCCCCAGAATATAAACACACAAAAGCGCAATCCAAAAGGACTGCGCTTTTTATATTTAATAAAAGAAAAGGAGGGGGGATTAAACCATCTCAGGAGTCACGACGGCAATCTTGCCAGAACGCGTGATCATGTCGATTTCATAATCGGCCATGAGATTGAGGAATCGAGCAATACGGAATTGACCACCGCAGATCTCAATAGTGAGCCTCTCACGTGTAGCATCAAGAATCTTGGCATCGAAAATACTGCAAAGATCCATAATCTCCTGCTTCTTGCCACCAAAGCGCACATGCATGAGCACGACCTCGCGATAAATAGTAGCAACGGAGCGGAAGTCAGTCACCTCAACAACACTCACAAGCTTGCTGAGCTGCTTAATCACCTGATCAAGCTTATCGGCATGCTCATTCACATCAATAGTCATGCGGGAGAATCTCTCATCCTCACAGGGAGCTACATTAAGCGAATGAATGTTATATCCACGACCAGAAAAAAGGTTAGCCACGCGGGAAAGCACACCAAACCTGTTTTCCACAAGAACTGAAATCGTATATATAGTTGGTCTATTTTCCATTGCAGCTGCATCATAACGGATTTAAACGCGCGCGTCAAGCAATCAATGCTAGGCCCTATCAATTTAGCTAAATCTGGGCATAAGCAGCACTGCTAGGCAACTTAAAACAGCTCCATGCAGAAAAACTCTAAAAAATGACTTGCATCGAGAACCAAAGTCCGCTAAACTCACTGCGCACACAATGCAAACCATACAAGCTCGGATGGCGGAATTGGTAGACGCGCTAGACTAAGGATCTAGTGGAGCAATCTGTGGGGGTTCGAGTCCCCCTTCGAGTATAAGAAGCGCGATAGCCTAGGCTATCGCGCTTCTTACTGTTTAAAATTGAGGCACTACACTAAAAATTGAGCAACGGGGGTTCTCGGCAAGAAAACACCCGCCTTCAACAAAGTCACAAAGCCCCTGATTTTTCAAATCTTGATCAATTTAATCATTGATCCACTTATCACCACACATCCAACAGGGATCAGCCAGAGATATTCGGAGCAAATGCATCAGAGCATCCTTATCATTGGCATCATATACGCATGATAAGGAGTCATGTAATCTCATCATCCTGCCCTTCGATGCGGGCTTTCGTCTTGCAATCATATCAATGATGCTAAGGGTTGCGCACGCCATACACATCTGCATTGATGCCTTTTTTGATTTTCTCTTCGTATCTCGCTGGCCTTGGTATTTTCTATTTCTCTATTTCAAACGCAGAGCTCAGAACCTGTTTTTTTCATTTTTTGATAAAAAAGACTTGTCTTTGCAAGGCTCTTTGTGTATATTACTCGCACCTCGCCGGTTTAGCTCAGTGGTAGAGCACTCGATTTGTAATCGAACGGTCGTCGGTTCAATCCCGACAACCGGCTTAAGGACAAAAAAGAGTAAAAGTAAGCTTTTTAGCTACTTTTACTCTTTTTTTTGTTTCTCCCTCTTACGAAATAAGGGGTCAACACCCAAATCGGTTTTTGGTTGAACCCTGTTCATTTTGGCGGCAATATTTAAAGCCGCCACACTCCACGAGCTCCCAAAGAGAGTAATCTGCTATCATACCCATTAGAACGTAGCTCTTGACCCTTGTATTTCGGGCAATAAAGCTTGTTGAGCTGTTGCTGTTTTTCGTGATAGCAAATGACCAAACAAGTCTCCCCTCTAGAGGACCTATCAGGAACCTTCTTAAAAACATAGAGGGCATCGTAGGACTTTTGCTCTCTATGTCCAATTTTCATTTAACCCGCTTGTCGGGCTTGGCTGTGTAGGTAGGGGGTTTCTATACGTATTGATGCCAATCTTTTTTATTTTGTCCGGCAGCCCCCTATGCTACAATACGCGCATGCTCATCGCACCCTCCATGCTTGCCTGTGACTTTAGTCAGATCGGATACGAAGCTAACCGCGCCATCAATGCTGGCGCTGATTGGCTCCACCTCGATGTGATGGATGGCTCCTTTGTCGATAATATTTCTTTTGGCCCTGATATCTGCGGCGTGATTCGCAAGGCTGCACCTGCTGGTGCCTTCCTTGATGCGCATTTGATGATTGATGAGCCTCTGCACTATCTCCCACGCTTCCTCAAGGCTGGGATGGATATGATTAGTGTTCACGTCGAGCGAGAGGGCGCGGTGGATCTCCACGCGACGCTCGCTGCAATTCGTGAGGGTGGAGCACAGGCTGCTCTTGCTCTCAACCCTGCTACGCCTGTGGAGCGCTTGCTTCCTTACCTGAGCGAGCTAGATATGATTCTTGTGATGAGTGTTGTTCCTGGATTTGGTGGGCAAAGCTTCATGCATGACATGCTCAACAAGGTGCGATTCCTCGATGAGCAGCGCAAGCAACATGGCTACAAGTTCATCATTCAGATGGATGGCGGCATTGGTACGCCTCAGGCTCCTCTCTGCCGTGAGGCTGGAGCTGATTGCCTTGTGGCGGGTTCCTCGACTTTCTGCGCGCCCGATATGGCTGCTGCGATTGCGAGCATGAAGTAATTTACCCTTCCTCCCTACTCCAGACCGATGAACGCGACCAATAAAAGTCTGCTCAATATCATCCTTAGCGTTCTTGCGCCTGTGATGATTCTTGAGCACTGCTCCGAGTCAGGACCCAGCCTCTGGCACGTGGGTAGCAACTGGGCACTGGCTATTGCGCTTGCGCTGCCTCTGAGCTATGGGCTTTATAGTTTTATTGAGTCGCGCAAGGCTGATCCAATTAATTTATTAGGACTTACGGGTGTGATTCTCACGGCTTTGGTAAGTCTCTATGCAAGTCAGGGTGAGCAGGAGGCTATTCGGCCTGATGCTCCCTACTGGTTTGCGGCCAAGGAGGCTCTCATCCCCTGCCTGATGGCGGCAGCGATTCTCATCACCGCGCGCTCTGAGGGATCTCTGCTGCGCGTTTTCATCTACACAGATAGCCTCTTTGATATCACGAGTATTGAGGCGCGCGTCAAGGAGCTGGGGCGTCGGGATTCCTATCAGCGCGTACTGATGCGCGCGAGCCAACTCACAGCTGGCAGCCTGATTCTATCCTCTGCGGCCAATCTTGCGCTGGCACTCTATTACTTACTCCCTGTACTAAGCCATCCTGCGGCAAAGCAGGCCGCTGAGTATAATTATGCGGTGAGCAGCATGACTTGGCAGGGCTATGTGGTCATTGGCATTCCGCTGATGCTTACTCTTATTGCAGTGATGCGTTATCTCATCCGCGAGCTCTCTACACTCTGCGATTTACCCCGCGAGCGGATTACACTCAGCTAACGCGAGTTTGTTAATCATAAAAAATCCCCCTGCATGCTAGCACACAGGGGGATTTTTTGTGATAAATTACTGACTTGATTAGCTCTTAGGCATCATGGTCTTTCGGCCGATTGAGTGGTATTCTAGGCCTGCGGCGGTGACGTTCTCGCCGTGCAAGATGTTACGACCGTCATAGACGAGGGGCAGGTGCAGCAGTTCGCTAACGCGGCTGAAGTTCGCTTGGGCAAACTCCTTCCACTCGGTTCCAATGATGAGCAGCTCAGCACCCTTAAGGCAGCTGTACATGTCCTCGGTGATATTAACGTCATAGCCCTCAAGTGCAGCAGCACCTGTGATGCGAGCCGCAGGGTCGTAGGCGGAGACAATGGCTCCCTCATCGCAAAGTTGCTTGATAAGCTTGATGGAGACTGACTCTCGGACATCATCCGTATTTTGCTTGAAGGCGAGCCCCCAGACAGCAATGCGCTTGTGGCCCAAGATCCACATCTTCTCACGGATGCGATTTAAGAATCGGGCAAGTTGTCGCTCATTGACATTTTCCACCTCATGCAGAATTGTCATAGGGGAGCCTAATTGCTCAGCAACGTGAATGAAGCCCTTGACGTCCTTGGGGAAGCAGGAGCCACCGTAGCCCAGTCCAGCATTGAGAAAGTGGCGCTGGATGCGCTTGTCCATCCCTATACCCAGAGCAACCTGCTCCACATCGGCGCCTGCGGCCTCACAGACAGCAGCTACGGAATTGATGTAGGAGATTTTCATCGCGAGGAAGGAGTTAGCAGCATGCTTGATAAGCTCTGCAGAGGCTAAATCGGTCTCGACCATGGGGGCACTAAAGGGCTGATAGATGCGCCTCATCACATCCAAAGCGCGCGCAGAGTCCGAGCCGACAACAATGCGGTCAGGATTGAGTAGGTCATCTACCGCACAGCCCTCACGGAGGAACTCAGGGTTAGAGACCACGTCTACATCCACACCAGAGGAGGAGTAACGCTGCAGCACCTGCAGCACCTTGCTACCAGTACTGACGGGGACGGTGGACTTATCAACGATTACGCGATAGCCCATCTCAGGGGTGATGAGCTCTGCAACCGTGCAAGATACCGACTCAATATAGGAGAGATCCACCGAACCATCCTCAAGGGGAGGTGTAGGAACAGCAATGAAAATAACATCCGAGAGACGTACAGCCTCTGCAATATCCATGGTAAAGGAGAGTCTACCAGCAGCGACATTAGAGACAATAAGTTGCTCGAGCTCGGGCTCGAAAATGGGGATTTCTCCCTGCTGTAGAGCGACAACCTTTTGGGCATTGTTATCAACGCAAATCACACGATGCCCCACTTCCGCGAAGCATGTACCCGTCGTTAGTCCAACGTATCCAGTTCCAATAATTGCTAATTTCATCATAAAGGTAATTAAAATAATAAAGAAACCCTAAGGAAATGCAAGATTATTTTTCAGTGCCTTCCAAATCGCGTTCAATCATTGCGTAGGCGTTATGGTTATGAATGGATTCAAAATTCTCGGCCTCAACGCGATACCACTTGAAAGCCTTGTAGCCCTCTGTCGCGACAGCCACGTTGCGCACCAAGTCCTCAACAAAGACGGGATGGTCGTAGGCGACGTCTGTCACGTATTTTTCATCAGGACGCTTGAGCAGACTGTAAAGCTCGCAGCTAGCGCAACCCTCAATGAGGGAAATGAGGTCCTCAAGCCAAATGGCCTCTCCAGCAAATTTCACAGCATAGGTGACAACACCTCGCTGATTATGCGCTCCACGCTCGCTCATCGCCTTGGAGCATGGGCAGAGCGTAGTGACGGGAACTTGGAGCGTCAAGGTGAAGTCACCAGCTTCGCCTCGCTTGGCATCAATCTCAAAGCGCACATTGTAGTCCATGATACCCTCAATACCGGTGACGGGGGCTTTCTTCATCAGGAAGAATGGGAACTCAAGCTCAATGCGGGCGCGTTGAGCGTCAAAGCGTCTCAGCAGCGTCTTGGGCAGCTGAATGGCAGAGTGCACGTCCAGATATCGCCGATGGCCGTGCAGAGCCTCTACAAAGCGGCTCATATGTGTACCTTTAAATTCCTTGGGCAGATCAACCATCAGCGCCACCGTGGCAACAGTGGACTGCGGGCAGTTTTGCTTATCTCTCACAACGATGGGGAACTTAATCCCTCGCACGCCGACGCGATCAATAGAAATCTGGCGAGTATCAAGCTCATTTTGAGTATCTTTGAGATCTTTCATGGGGCAAATAATAGCAGGGTAAAGAGAGCAATGCTAGCCAAAAAAAGGAAAGGAGCTTGCACTTTATTTCAGTGCAAGCTCCTTATCAACGACTAGCAGCCGTCGAGATGTCCTTCCAAAATTATGGAAGAAGATTCACGGCGCGAGCGCGGCGGATTTCGCGCGTTACTTTGCGGTGCATCTTGGCAGAAATACCAGTCACACGGCGGGGAAGGATTTTACCTGTCTCAGAAGTAAACTTTGAGAGAAACTCGGGGTTGCACATATCAACGGAAGCGACTGGGATGTCGATGCGGCGATGAGGCATGCACTTGTTAGCTGTACGGAAGCGGATGCGACTTGCGACGCTCTTGAATTCAGTAATCATAATATTTTAAGTGATTAGAGATTAGCGCAGTTCGCGGTGAAGCGTACGGCGTTTGATGAAATGGTTGAACTTAACCTTTTCCAAACGACCGGGGGTGCGCAGGCTCTTTTTGTTGCGGGTGGTAACGTAGCGGGAAGCTTGTTTGCCTTCGGCCTTTGCCTCCGTGCATTCCAGAATGATGATATCTCTAGGCATAATTTGCTATATGTTGAACTTGTGGACAGATATTCTACACGATTATTCATCTTCGTCAAGAGGAATCTCACTTCTGCCCTCATTTTCTGCTCCAGCATAGCCAATAATAGTGGAGTTGGGGGAGCAATAAATGCTGCTGCTACCGAATTTTTTCTCAAATTCTTCTTGGCATGCCACGGTCAGGCGGCAGAAGGGGCGAACACGCAACCGGCCCTTAGGAATCGGCTCCAAAGAGGTCTCGCAAATACCATAAGTACCACGAGAAATACGATCCAGAGCGGCATCAATTTCATACATTTGCTCACGATCTTTATCCAGCAGTCGAATCGTCAAATCGCGCAGCTCAGCCTCACTACCGGCATCACCCGTGTGCTGACCCGAGGAAGAGGATACGTTGGATGCACCTGAGCGCAGGTGGTCGCGTGTCACCGTCTGCATGTTGGGCACAAGCTCATCGCGCAGATCAAGCAGGGCATCGCGCTGCTCTGAGAGGAAGGACGTCCACTCTGGGTCGGCCTGCAGATTCTCCATGGTCACTTGCAACTTCACCAAGCGCAGCTTCTCGTCAGCTGTGAGACTATCCTTGCTCATTGCGGGCTTCATCTCGGCTGCCTTTGCCTCGGTAGCCTTGGGTGCGCTGGTCATCTTGGCTGGTGCTGCCTTTGCGGCCTCCGGCTTGGGGGCGCTAGTTTTCTTAGCACAGGGTTTTTTAGTAGGAGCTTTCTTTGCTACAGGAGCTTTCTTTGCTACAGGAGCGGTCTTTGCTACAGGAGCTTTCTTTGCTACAGGAGCTTTCTTTGCTACAGGAGCTTTCTTTGCTACGGGAGCGGTCTTTGCTACGGGAGCGGTCTTTGCTACAGGAGCGGTCTTTGCTGTGGGAGCTTCCTTTGATGTGGGAGCTTCCTTTGATGTCATTGCAGACTTCTTTGGAGTGGCCATAGGACTATTTTTTAGTTAAGATGGAAAAATAAGTAAACGGTTATTTTAATGAAAAGATATCTGTCTGCCTCCCTCAATCAAGCAAAGGCAAACTAGCATCTGAGCTAACTACCATAGATTGGAAAGCGAATCAAGAAAAAAGGGGCGAGAAGTCAGAGAAACCCTGAATTTCTCATAAAAAACAACAAGAAAACTACGCCAAATAGCTTTTTTATTGTCGCGAGCCCCCCCTCTATGATAACCTGTAACCAATGAAAAAACTTCAGCGCATGGCAGGCATCCTCCTGCCCTTATTCTCCCTTAGCCGCCAAGAGGCAGATGCAGGCATCGGCGACCTCCACGCCCTGAAAGAATGGATCGACTGGGCCGCAAGCAGCAAGATCGGGTTCATCCAATTGCTCCCCGTCAATGCACTCGGGCGCAGTGATGTACCCTCACCCTACTCCGCCATCAGCTCCGTTGCGCTGGAGCCGCTCTACCTCGCACTCGACGATGTCCCAGGCATGCCAGAGCAGCCCCCCTACCCCTTAGACCTGCCAGCCCAACTCCAGCCAGCCAGCCACGAGCTCGTCGACTACAACCGCGTGCGCAGCTACAAGAGCCACGCCCTGCGCCAAGCATGGAGCCACTTTAGGCAAGAGTCCGGCTACCAGCTGCAACGCGAGGAGCTCCAGCAATGGGTTATCGCCGAGGGCTCATGGCTCGATGATTTTTCCTGCTTCCAAGTCGCCAGCAACATGTATGGCAGCAATGACTGGTGGACATGGCCCAATCTCCCCCCTGATGCCATCCGCCACTACTGCAATCAGAACGAGACCGCCCGTGAGCACAAACACTACCAGCAATGGCTGCAATGGCTCTGCTACAAGCAGTGGAAGAGCCTGCGCGCCCACGCAGACGCCCAAGGCGTCAAACTCATGGGCGATATCCCCATCGGAGTCTCCGTCGCCAGTGCTGATGTCTACTTCCAACGTGAGCAATTCGACATGAGCTGGAGTGGCGGTGCGCCCCCCGAAGGCAACTTTGCAGAGGACCCCTTCACCGGCAAATGGGGGCAAAACTGGGGCATCCCCCTCTACCGCTGGGATCACATGAAGCATGATAACTTTGGCTGGTGGAGCCGACGCATCCGCAAGACCGCTGAAATCTTTGAGATGTATCGCATCGACCACATCTTGGGCTTCTACCGCATCTACGCCTTCCCATGGATGCCCGATCGCAACGAGGAGTTCCTCCCCCTCAGTGAAGATGATGCCGCCGCGCGCTGCGAAGGACGTCGTCCCAGCTTCCAATCTCGCCCCGACTGGACAGAGGAAGATCGCAAGCACAACCTCATGCAAGGAGATGATCTGCTGCGCCGCATCATGAGCATATCACAAGGCATGATCGTCATCGGCGAGGACCTCGGCTGCGTACCCGCCTACGTACGCCCCAACCTCTCTCAGTTGCGCATAGCAGGCTTTAAAATCCCGCACTGGGAGATTGATAGCAAGAACCAAATTGCCCCTGGCTATAGCTACAACCCCTGCAGCTTTGCCACCTACGCCACGCATGACTTCCCCCCCATCTCAGCAGACTGGGATACATGGTATGAACTCACCGAGCGAGGACGCAAAGCCGCGAGCGAAGGCACCCTCAGCCATGAGGAAATCTTTGAGCGACGCCGCGTTGGTAAAGACTGCGGCCGCATCCTTAACTGGCTGGGTGACTACGCCAGCATCCTACCTGAGCAGCAAGTGCAAGCATGGGGCGAGCCCATCAAGACCGCTCTCTTTAGCGCGCTCAACGCGAGCAACGCCGCCTACAGCTGCATGATGTGGACAGAGCTCTTTGACCACCCCGTACGCCTCAATAGCCCAGGCACCGAGGGCGGATCCAACTGGCGTCCACGCATCCCCTTCAGCGCCGCCACGGCCGCAAGCATGCCCCAAAGCGCATGGCTAAGAGAGATCATCGAGCAGAGCCATCGAGGCTGAAGCAAACTCAATAACAACTCACTATCATCCAAATAAAAACACCACAATCTAAAAACGTCATATGAAAATCCTCCACCTCATCGCCCTAAGCGCAGCTCTAGTTATCCTCAGCTCCTGCCACCACAACGGCCATTACAACGGACACCACAACGGACACCACAACGGACACCACAACGGACACCACAACGGCCATCACAACGGCCATCACAACGGACACCACAACGGCCATTACAACGGCCACCACAACAGCCATCACAACGGCCATCACAACAGCAAACCCCACCATAACAGCCATCACAGCAGCAAACACCATAGATAATAGCCGCCAATAGTAATAGAGAGAGAACATCGAGCTCTAGCCAGATGACCAAATCATCTGGCAGGGCACACCCTACCACCCCCAGCTCATGCGCAAGACATGGACCAAGCATCTGCTAGGTTCATGTGCCGTCCTATGCGCCATCGTCTTAGTCAAAGAAGAACTCCACCTAGAGCAGCTGCTAGCTCAGAGCAATTCCTACAAGTACAGCAATACATCAAGAGCTACGCCTACATCATCTTGCCCTTGCTTTACTTAACGCACTCTACCCATTTCACATACAATGGCAGAGCAACGGAAAGCGATAGATCATCAGCAACTACAGCCTCGACTACATACCCGGCGGGGTCTTCCAGCAAATAAAAAGCATAGAGTAGAGGCAACGCCTAGCGCAAAACTAGTGAGCAAAGCAGCTAGAAGGCCAAATTAAAACGCAACTGATCAAGAGAGGGCAATCAAGGCAACTCATCCAGCCAAGCCTTAGGCACCATATGATCACCCTTACAACGGATAATCACATTACCCTGCTCATCATAGAGAATCAGCAACTGAATATCCAGTTCCAAACCCTTCACAAACTCCCTCTTACAAAGCAAAATTCGCTGAGCTTGCTGCCCCTTGCGGTAGACCGAAAGCTCAGCGCGAGTCCAGAATTGACGCCCATGCTTGCTGGTTTTTAACCCAATGTATTCTCGACTGATGACAATCTCCTTACGAGCACTAATTGTGAAATTGGGAGGAATAGGGCGATCAGGACTGCGAACCTTAGCAAAAGATGGAAAAAAAGAAAAGAAGCAAAAGAATAACGCGCATCACCATCCAATGGCAACATAGAGCCCAACAAACAGTCAAGCGCAAAAGACCATAACACCAAGACAACGAACATTCAAAACTTACACCTTGACTCCATCCTCCCATGTATGTAACAATACATGCATATGAAAAAAATCGTTTCCGCCATACTCGCATGTGTTAGTCTGACACAACTCAGCGCGAGTACAGTGCCCTACCCAGACGACAATAAGCAGCCCAGCGCCGCTAAAATCGACCGAGCTAAAGGAATATTGAGCAACAACATCATATCCTACAAGCATGGCCAGCCTAGCTTTAGCATCAGCACCGAGCAAGGAATCTACCCCGCATCAAGCTTCCAAGTCATCCAAAAATCAGACTCTACACCCAAGAAGAAACCCTACTCGCTGAGCATCACCTACCTCAACAACGATGCAGGACTCAGCATCCTCTGGGAAGCAAGCCTCGCCGATGGAGATAGCTACATCAAAACAAGCTACTCAATCAAAGCGCTCAAAGACATCAAACTCACTAAACTACAATTTATCGAACTCCCCATCAGCGGAGAAAACGAGTTCATCATCCCTGGTACAGTCCCAGGCACCCCACTCATCGATAGTAAGCAGCGTCGATTCTACGGCATTGAAAACCCCGTAGCCCTCGCCAACATAGGAGAGAAAAGCGCTACCCTCGGCTTTGATTGCCAATACCCACTCAAGAAAGGCGAGCAAGTCGAGTTCAACGCCGTAGAAGGTCGCTACCCCGAGGGGCAAATGCGTCGTGGCTTCCTGAGCTACCTTGAACGCGAGCGAGCACTGCCCTACAGCCTACACCTGCAATACAACTGCTGGTACGACCACGGTCTCGCCCCCACCGAGGAGAACATGATAGCCACAGTCAAAGCCTACGGAGAAGAACTCGTCCAGAAACGCGGCATCAAACTCGACTCCTTCGTCCTCGATGACGGCTGGGACGACTACAACCTCGATCTGTGGCAGCCCCATCCCAAGAAATTCCCCAACGGCTTTGATAAACTCTCCAAAGCCATCCGGGACATCGACTCCAACTTTGGCATCTGGATATCCCCCCTTGGAGGCTACTCAGGAGAGCAACAACGCGTAGCCCACGCCAAGCGCATGAAACTCATGCCCGAGAGTGCCCCCCGCATGAATCTTGCCCATCCAGGCTACCGAAACTGGTACTATGAGCGCTGCAAAGAACTCATGGAAAAAGACGGCGTGAGCTTCTTTAAATGGGATCGCGCAGGTGATGGAGTCTCCCCCCACTTTATGAACCTGCTTGCCATAGCAGGAGATCTGCGCAAAATCAATCCCAAAGTCTTCTTCAGCACCACAGTAGGAACATGGCCAAGCCCATTCTGGCTCAACCACATCGACTGCATCTGGCGCACCGGCACCAGTGATGTCAACTGGATAGGCAAAGGAAGCAACCGCGAGCAATATATCACCTACCGTGATGCACGCGCCTACAGTCATATCGTAAAGAGAGCCCCCCTCTTCCCCCTCAACTCTCTGATGCACCACGGCATCGTACTCGGCACACAATTCCAAGGCCTGCGCACCAGTGACAAGCGAATCTATGAGCAAGGAGCAGCCAAAGAACCCGACGCCAACGATGGCGACTTCCTCAGCGACACCACCAAGAACCCCGTCAATTTCCCCGTCAACAACGACCTCAAAAGCGACATACGCATGCTCATGGGAGCAGGCGCCAATCAACAGGAACTCTACCTCACCACCAACATGATGAATAAGCAAGCCTGGGACGACATCGCAGAAGCCATCCGCTGGAGCCGCCAATACGCTGACATCACCGCCGACACCCACTGGGTAGGAGGAGACCCAGAGCAAAGCGCCATCTATGGCTACGCATCATGGCGCGGAGACAAAGGCGCTACACTTGCCCTGCGCAACCCCAGTGACGTCAAAAAAAGCATCAAACTGAGCATCGACATCTTTGAGCCAACACGTCAGGGAGACATCAAGCTGCAAGCCAGCTACCCAGACCAGCGCAGCAAAACCCTTGAGCTGCCAGCCAAGGGAGAAATCACGCTCGAGCTTGAGCCCTTTGAAGTCCTCATCTACTCAACGCGCTTTTAAAACAATTTACTGTTACGCACGCGAAGCCAAGCGAGAGCCAAGGGGAACCCCCTTGGCTCTCTTCATTTAATAAGCAGGCGTAACAAAACGGCAGCCATCACAGAGAACACACCCATCATTGCGAGTAAAACACAGCAAATCGGACAAATCCCTAGCCATCTCTGGAGCAAACCATCAATCAACATAACATCCTCGGGCAAGCCAGCAGCACTAAAACACGCCACAATTCAGGCCGGATTAGAGAGCGCAAGCGAAAGAATCAAGCATAGCAGACAACCTAGTATAAACAACTCCGTAAAGGAGGCAGCGAGATTGATAAAATAGCCCATCACCTCTGCATCATAATACAGAGGTAGCAAATCATCAAGAGAGGAAACGCTGGAAAGAAGCTCCTTCTTGAGCAGGGATAAATCGTAAGATGCGAGAGAGGAGCAACGAGCGTGAAGTGCCTAGAAAAACCAACACTCATGCCATATCACCAGTGATTCCAGCAATAAGCGCCGCCCTACAATGGGGTTTGGGGAGTGAGCTCCCCAAGACAGTCTGGCAAGACCCGTCGGAGACACAGTCAAGCAATCGCACAGCGATTGCCCTCAGAGTAGCCCTTAAAATAAGTAAAGAATATCAGCCTTGGAGAAAACCCCGTGGTCAAGGTCCAGCTACTCGGAGACACCCTACACTGCCCGAAGGGCACTAACTTCTTTGCCCGTAGTCGCGGCAGCGTTCTAAAACACGCTCTAGAAGTATGGCTAGGAATGAGAAAAAACGGCATCTGGGGCTTCGCTCGAGAGGAAAGGTAATCCAATGACACCTGCGAAATAATTGCGCGCAGAGAAACAAGATCAGGAA
>CAMQZC010000030.1 GCA_947039485.1 uncultured Verrucomicrobiales bacterium
TTGTTACGTTCGCCTTGGTTGTTACGTTCGCCTTGGTTGTTACGTTCGCCTTGGTCGTTGTTTCGTCTGTTGTGATTTTGCCTCTGCCTTTGGGGCTGTCTCTCTGAGTCTGCTCTGGGGCTGCGCTCCTTTACGCTGGTCTCATCTTGCTGACGGGGCTGCTGCCTGCGGGGTCGGCTGTGGCGTGGCTTGTCATCAGAGTTTGCGGAGGAGTCCGCCTGCGCGCTGCGCGCAGATCGCCCTTGACGGGCGGGCCTGTTGCTAGCCTCGTCAGTGGGGTACTGGTTCTGGTCAGTGCTACTCATTATAGAGAGGGGGAGAGGCGCCTGTTGGCGCCTCTCAAGGTTGTGAGAGGGGATTAGAGTTGATCAATGATGCTCTCATCAATCTCAAAATTGGAGAAGACATTCATTGTGTCGTTGTAGTCATCGAGGATCTCGTAGAGCTTGATGACCTTGCGGGCGATATCAATGTTGTTGATATGAGCTGGTGTCTGAGGGACATAGATGAGCTTCATCCCAGTTACATTCTTGCCAGCATCTGCCAGCGCGTGGGAGAGGGCGGGCAGCTCAGTAGGGCCGCAGATAAAGACCCATTCGGATTCCTCGTCGCCAGCCTCAAATTCCTCTGCGCTGCAGTCCATTGCAAGTTCCATGGCGCTATCCTCGTCGAGCTTGGCGTCGATGAATCGGCACTCGCCCTTGCGGTCAAATTGGAAGGATACCGAGCCGGGAGTTCCGAAATTGCCACCGTTCTTAGAGAAAATGGTACGCAGGTCAGAGGATGTGCGGTTGGTGTTGTCCGTGGCCATCTCTACAATCATAGCAGTACCCTCGGGGCCGTAACCCTCGTAGGTGATTTCTTGAATCGTGTTGCCCTGCAGATCGCCGGTGCCCTTCTTGATGGCGCGCTCAATATTGTCCTTGGGCATGGATGCTGCTTTGGCGCCCTCAATGGCAACGCGCAGTCGTGGATTGGTGTCGCTCTCACCACCACCTAGGCGTGCGGCAAGGGTGATTTCTTGGGAGAAACGTGCAAAAACCTTGCCTTTTTTGGCGTCGGTTGCGGCTTTGGCGAATTTGATCTTAGACCATTTGTTGTGACCTGACATGGCAGTATGCTAAAATGTGTTAATTATTGGGTTTGAGGGATTACAATCGAGATTGTAAAGATGATTTGCTCGGACGGATGATGAGGCGTGTTGCTGGATCAACACCTGCTAGAAAGCTGCCTTTTTTAACGCAAAACTGCGATGAATTAAGGCTGGGGAAGAGGGGGCGAAAATGGGCGATAAATCGAGATTTGCGCGTTTGGCTATCTGCGGCAAAACTGCTACGCTCCATGCTGTGCCCCCATGCTGTGCCACGGCACCATGCGGTAGGAACAAGATGAGCCTAGCCTATTACTGCTCGTTTTGCAAGCATAAATTATAGCAGCTGGCTTAAATAGCCTCTCTACACCATTCCCCATCACGCTGCTTTATGCCGCTGATAGCTGTAGAAATTTGCTTGCTGCCTGACGTAATTTCAATTATAATTACAGACGTGGTGCTCAAGCCTAAAATAAGCCTCCTGAGGTGGCTCTTTGTTCTCCTGCTTTTTGTGGGGGCTGTAGCTTATTTTGCTTTTGTTAGTCAACGGGATAAGGATTCCGAAACCCCTCAAGAAACAGTGGCGGCAACGAGCCCTGTCACCAAGGCGTGGGATGCAAATCTGCTACTCATGACAGCGGAGCAGCTCGCATCCTTGCCCTCAATTGATGGTTTTTCTCATCCCTGCGGCAGTAATCAGGGCGCTTTTTGCTATGATGCCCAGTCTTTTGCTCGCCTGAATAAAAAACGTGCAAGCCGCCATATTGGTCAAGATTGGAATGGTGTCGGAGGGCAAAATACCGATGCAGGTATGCCTATCCACGCAGCTGCACGCGGTCTTGTCATCTACAGTGGCAATCCCTCCTCTGGCTGGGGCAATACCGTGATACTTGCGCACCGCCTGCCCGATGGACGAGTCGTACAGAGTCTTTACGCCCATCTCCAGCAGCGCCTCGCCCGAGTAGGGCGGATGGTTGGACGCGGCGATGTTATCGGAACCCTCGGCAACGCTGATGGACTCTACCTCGCGCACCTCCACTTTGAGCTCATCGAATCTCGCGTAGCTGAGGCTAATCAGCGCGGCTATGCCACCAAGGGATTGATGAATCGCCTCGACCCCGCCAAGCTCATGGCCCGCTATCCTGCGCCCAATATCCCCGACTCCTTTAACGCCCTGCGTCAGATACGCATGATGGAGGCGAGGAAGCAGCCAGTCAATAGCAAAACCATGCCAGCAGGCTACATGCCGCTGAGCCCTAGTCAATTTTTAACATCTTTAATTTAACCTAATAATATTTATTTATGAAAACCAAGACTATCTCTTTTGTTCTTGTCTTTGCAGTTCTCCTGATTGGAGGCTACCTAATCTTTAGCCACTTCTTCGCTGATAAATACGAGTTTGTCCTGCCTGGAAGCAATTCTGAAAAAAGCGTCAAGTTCACGCCAGCCGTCGTTAAGCCCGAGCCAGCCGTAGCAACGCCTGAGCCCTCTGTCGTCAAGCCCTCACCAGTCCTCATCAAGCCTACACCAGTCAAACTCCCCATCACCAAGGGTGCCCGCGGAGCGAAGAATCTTGTAGAATCCCTGACCAAAGCCCTCGAATCCCAAGATGGCGCCGTGCTCAAGGCTCTCGAAGAAAAGGGCTTGCTCAAGCCTGAACAAGCCACACAGCTGAGTGCTTGGGTTAAAGAAAATGGACTTAGCAAGATTGAGCCTGTTGGTACCATGCTCAAGGGCGACAAAAAGCACACGCGCTACCGCCTCGTCGGTAAAAAAGGTCAGGACATGATCATTGACCTAGAAGAGCCTCTTGAGGCTAGCAAAGACTGGAGCGTCGCAGAAATCAAGCCTGTCGACCAAGATGTCAAGCCCAACCTCATCTCCAACGACTCCATGCTTGTTGCCGAATCCTTTATCAATGCCGTGCGCCGTGGAGATATGATGGTAGCGCGCAGCCTTACCACAGGGCGCGGTGTCTCAGATGCTACCGTCGCAGGACTCTGCATGGTCTTTGCCGAGGGCGGCTACAGCCTGCGTGACAACAACCCTCTCCGCGCCAGCTTTGAGAATGCCGACCGTGCAGGCTACCTCGTCTACCTCAAGGGCGACAAGCGCGTGCGCCCAGCCCACGTAGGTATGGAGATGGCACGCATGCCCGACAAGCAATGGAGACTGCGCGCCGTCGCCCTCGATTCCCTGCTCAGTAACTACGAGCACAGCGCAGGAGCAGAAGGTGGACGTTACTTCCCCATCGTGAAAAACCCCAAAGGAGGAGACTCCCTTGCGCTCTTCTTCAACTTTGACGACTTTGGCCTGACCCCCCGCTCCCTGCGCCAACTCTCCATCGTCGCCAATCTGCTCAAGAGCAGCCAGCGCAACCTCTCTATCACAGGTCACACCGATGACATCGGCGCGGTCTCCTACAACCAAAAACTCTCCATCCACCGTGCGCGAGCCGTCAAGATGGCGCTCATCGAACTTGGTGTCAAAGCCGAGCAGATATCCACCCAAGGCATGGGCATGAATCAACCCCGCCGCGCCTACGCCAATATCGACGTCGAACTCGACGAGGAGACCATCCGTGCGGAAAACCGCCGCGCAGAAATCTACCTTGACTTCGAATGAAGTACCAACTCAACGGAGAGCCCCAGCAGCAAAGCGTCACTCATCGGCGTAGCAACTACGCCGATGAGCTCAATGCCCAGCAGTATGCGGCTGTTAGCAGCATCGCTAAGCACGCCCTCGTCATCGCAGGCGCCGGCAGCGGGAAGACCCGCACCCTGACCTACCGCGTCTCATGGCTCATCGACCAAGGCGTCCCCGCTTGGCGTATCCTGCTACTCACTTTCACCAACAAAGCCTCGCGCGAAATGCTCGGGCGCGTGAAGGAACTCGCCGGGGATGAAGCCACGCAAGTCTGGGGAGGTACCTTCCACAGCGTAGCCAACCGCATGCTGCGGCGCCATGCCGAACTACTCGGCTACCAATCAGGCTTTACCATCCTTGATAGCGATGATCAATCCGCCATGATGCGCAGCCTTGTCAAGCAATTTGGCCCCCCCGCCAGCCTGCAGAAAGATAAGAAAAAACTCTTCCCCAAAGCTAGCATCATCAGCTCCCTGCTCAGTTACGCCAATAACGCAGGCCTAGTTTGGCAGGACGTGCTCTACGAGCGCTACCCCCAACTCGACATCTTTATTGATGAGATAGCTGCTATTATCGACAACTATGCCAAGCGCAAGATGAGCTCCAATGCTATGGATTTCGACGACTTGCTGCTCAACGCACTGCGTCTCCTTGAAGAGCACCCTAGCGTCCGCGAAGACTACCAACGCCGCTTTGCCCACGTGCTCGTCGATGAATACCAAGACAGCAATAAACCCCAAGAGCAACTCATCACCCTTCTCGCAGGAGGGCCCAACTGCTCTCTCATGGCCGTTGGCGACGATGCACAAAGTATCTATTCATGGCGTGGAGCTAGCGTTGAGCACATCTTCCGCTTCGAGGAAAACTACCCCGGCGCGCAAATCTATAAAATCGAGACCAACTACCGCAGCGTCCCTGCCATCCTCCAAGTCTCCAACGCCGCTATCGCTCTCAACAGCCGTCAATATGCCAAGGAACTACACTCCGTACGCGAGGAAGGTAGCCTACTTCCCGCCGTCGTTCCGCTGCCCGATAAGCGCACGGAAGCTCTCTTTGTCGCCCAGCGTATCGATGAGCTCGTGGATGGTGTGCAATTCCGAGGCAAGGATATAGCTATCCTCTACCGCGCTCACTTCCATAGCATGGACATCCAGATGGCACTCACGCGCGCACACATCCCCTTCCGCATCACCAGTGGACTACGCTTCTTTGAGCAAGCCCACGTCAAGGACGTTGTCGCCCTCCTGCGCCTGCTTGTCAACCCCCGCGACCAAGTTGCGCTGCGACGTATCATCGTCATGTACCCTCGCGTCGGCGCTCTCACTGCCCAAAAACTAGCGGATAATTGGCTCACCCAACTTGATGAGCAAAACCTTAATAGCAGCAGCTTGAGAGGCCACTTTGTGGAGCAAATGGGAGCACTCAAAGGACAAAACTCTGCGCTCAAACCTCACTGGCAGGAATTCCTCGCCCTCATGGACTCACTCGACTCCCCTGACCTTGAGGAGAGTGAGAGAAATAACCCCTCAGAACTTGTCGCTAAAATCACTGAGTACCTCATGCCCTACCTCAGGAGCAATTATGAAGACCTCGCCGAGCGCGTCGAAGACCTCAAGCACCTGCATGAGGCCTCCCCCAGCGGGGCTGTACTGGATGACTTCCTCGCCGACATGGCGCTGCTCTCGGAGATGGACAAGCAAAACGTCCAAGATGACGACGAGCTCGTCACCCTGAGCAGCATCCACCAAGCTAAGGGTCTAGAATGGAAAGTTGTCTTTGTCCTCTCCCTCTCAGATGGGCTCTTTCCCCATCGACGCGTCCTTGAGCAAGGCGATATCGTAGGGCTAGAAGAAGAAACTCGACTGTTTTATGTCGCGGTCACTCGCGCACAAGATCAACTCTACCTGCTCTACCCCCGCTATAGCGGGGGTTACGACGGACAATACTGCCCGCCATCACGCTTCCTGACAGGGCTTCCCAAGGAGCTTGTCGAAGTCTGGGAATGCTAAATTAAATATACACGTGCGTATAAAAACAGCGAGGGCTCGCTAAATGCACGCGTTGATAACTAGGCTGTGCAATACCGCACGCCCTTAAATTACTCATCGAAAGAGAAGCTGTCATTTTATGCATGGCTACGGTTTTTGGGCTTGTCGGACAAGGCTTAAGCATGATAATATGCAAGAGTCCTTTAGATACCCAACACGATACTTACACGCTGAAAGATAAAAAGATTATGACAAGTCATGCAAATAGCACCCTTCTCACCGCTGAACTCGCTGCGCGCATCGCACGCGTCGGTGATCAATTTGCCATCAGTGGTGATTTTCTCAGCGGAGAAGAGCTCAATAACGGGCATATTAACACCACCTACCGCGCCTGTTACCTCAACGAAGACGGTCATCAAGATCGCTACATTCTCCAGCGCGTCAATGATTACGTCTTTACAGACCCCGTCCTCGTGATGAAGAACGTCGAGAAAGTCACGCGCCACATCCGCTGGAAGGCCCTGCGCCGTCGCAGTACCTTGGGTCAGCCCCTTACACTCTACCCAGCTCGCGGTGGTCGCAACTATATCATCCTGCCTGAGGAGGGCGGTATGTGGCGTTGCTACAACAACATTGATGGCACCCACACTTACGACGTTGTCGAGAATACGCGACAGGCTTATCAAGCCGGTCATGCCTTTGGCTCATTCCAAGAGCTTATCTCGGACATGAACCCCGAGGACATCAAAGAATCCATCCCCAACTTCCACCACACTCCAAGCCGCTATGAAGCACTCTGCCGCAGTATTGAGGCTGATGTCGTGAGCCGCGTGGCAAACTGTCAGGAAGAAATTGAGCAGCTGCGTAGCTGCGCTCACAAGCTGTCAACCCTCGTTGAGCTCCAAGAGCAAGGTATCCTACCCACTCGCATCACCCACAACGACACCAAGATTAACAACGTCATGCTCGATGAGGACACCGATGAGGCAGTCTGCGTCATCGACCTCGACACCGTCATGCCCGGACTGGTCCTCTATGACTTTGGCGATATGGTACGTACAGCCACCTGTATGGCACCTGAGGATGAGGAGGATCTGAGCCTCGTCACCATGCAGATGCCCTTTTTTGAGTCCCTTGCTGAGGGCTATTTCGATGCAGCGCATGAATTCCTCACCGATGAAGAAATCAAGTATCTCTCCTTCTCTGGCTGGTTGATCACCACGGAGATTGGCATCCGCTTCCTCACCGACTACCTCGACGGAGATAAGTACTTCCGCACTAGTAAGCCTGAGCATAACCTCATCCGCGCGCGCAATCAATTTGCTCTTGCCAAAAGTATTGAGAGCCAGATGCCCAAGATGGAGAAGTACATCGCGCGTCTACGCAAGTCCTATAAAAAGGCATAATAGTGAGCGAGGCTACCAAAGCCCAAACCCTCTAAACAACAATCAGGCTCTAGCTGCATCCCAGCTAGAGCCTGATTGTTGTTGTCCTTACATCAAAAGGAAAAGACAGTTTGAAGCTGTAGGATGAGCTCGCTGCTGCTCCCATGCACGGGCTTAAAGATATACTGAATATCGGGCTGGATGTACATCGTAGGCGTAATTTGTATGGTTGAGGAGAGCTCTAATCCGTACTCATCTCTATGCTGATAAGGTTGCTGAGAATGAGCCGCTCTCTCCCAGAGCATACCGAGCGCGATTTGCTCGTTATTTGCCTTGCTGCCCCAGCCCGAGGCGCGAAAGGGAGCATCCAGCACGAGCCCCGCACTGAGTGTCTTCTTGACGCCCGTGATGGAGGCACCATCCTCATCCATCCAAGCCGCACGAGAGAAGACTCCCAGCGGTGAGTTTTTCCCCAGCTTTTGCTCGACGTTATAAGCGATGCCAAAGCCTGTATGCCCCTCATTCTTGGAGACGCTGCTCAGCAGGCGGTAAGTACCCTTACCCAAGCCAAAGGCATCATCGAGAATGTAGCCCATCTCAGAGACATGTGACCAGTAATCGTGGTTGAGATTATTAAAGGGATTGTGATTGAGATCTGTGCCCACACTACTCGTGAGGTGGAGCATATAGAAGCTCTTGCAGGGCTGGTAGGCCGTTAGAATACCCAGATTTGCCCACTGAAGCGGCAGGGCGGAGTTGTAGTTGAAGCTCTCATTGATCAGGTCGCCAGCCCATGAATCAGAGTAGGCGTTTTGATCCATGTAGTTGCTGCTATCAATCGTGCCTGCAAGCATGACAAACTTGCCCTCAAAGGCCGACATTCCCATCGTTAACTCAGGCAGGAAAACATCCTTGCCGCCTCGATTACTGCTCTGAGGGTTGCTCAGTGAGCCAATGCTTTCTTGAATACCCTCGCTGCGCTCGTTAAAGTTGAGCCCCGGGCCCCAGTCTAGCTCAAAGCTCATGAAGAGCCCCGAGCTCTCATCCGCGGTCTTGAGTAAGAACCAGCTGCCGCTAAACGAACCGTTGAAAGCGATAAAATCCTTTTGCCCTAGCGAGGCTGAGGGGGCTGAGGCGTAGTTGAAGGCCATCGTGAGATCGTAGCGCAACCCGATGGAGTCGGCCTGCTCCTTGATCTGCTGGGCGGATTGTGATAGAGCATCATTCTCAATCATCCAGCTGGGACGCAGGCAATTGTTACTTGGGACAAAGAGCCCCTGAAGGTAGGGCATCAATTTCTGCGGTTTAGATGGGAGCGCAACCCATGGACCTGCGAGCGAGCGACTCTCAGCCTTGGCCTCTTGGATGAGGCTCTCGGGCATTTCGCTAATGCTTGTGTTGTTGCGGGGCTGTTGCTGGGCCTGCAGACTGAGGCCAGGTATCATGAGAGCACATAGGCTGTATGCAATTTTCATCTGAGCTGAGATGAAAGAATGCTTACTAACGTTAAATACTTGTTAGCAATGCTTTATTGTGCGGATTAGTAGGGCCGCAGTTTGCCGTAGAATCCATTGTGCAGTGCGCGAAAAAGCTGATAGATACGCTTGATACCCATCTCGTTGCTGTAGATCATGGCGCTCAATGAGCAGGCGATGTAGGCGCCACAGGCGAGGAGGCGTAGAGGTGTCTGAATGAGGCGTGGCTGCGCAAGGCGCTGCAACCATGCCCAATTGCGATTCTTATAGTAGACGCGCGAGATGTGGAGGCCAGGCTCATAGAAAAAGCTGTGTCCGTTGGGGAGGCGGTACTCAATGAGGGCGCCCTTGCTTGATGGGTGCTCTAGGGGGCTGTTGCGCAGGGTAATGAAATTGAATCCAGCATGGCGCAATTTCCAGGGGTACTCCTCATCCTCACCTCGGATAAAGAGCTCTTCGGTGGGCAGGCCTGCGCGTTGCCATGCGGCGCGTGGGTAGAGTGCACCTAGCCATCCGCCGCGGCTGGAGATGATGTTGCCTGATGGGAGGAGCTTGCGCTTGGCGATGTGTTGCCATGGCTCGCTCTCTGTCGAGCGGCAGCTTAGCGGCCAGCTTAGCTCATCGCCTCGACTCGGGTCAATGACCATACTCATGCGGATGGTGTTGGTATTAACCTCTTGTGCGCAGAGCGCGGCAAGGCTCTCGGCGCGTGGCCATGAGTCGTCATCGAGCACCCAGACAAAGTCAGCTTTGAGTTGATGGAACGCGTAGTCTAGACCGCGTGCGCAGCCGCCTGCATTACCTAGATTGCTCTCCATCTGGATGATGTGGAGGATTCCCTCGCCCATGAGCTGCGTTGCGAGCTCGTGGGCTCGCTGCGCCGTGTCATCATTCTCATCTGTGCAGTTGTTGATGATGAGGATGTTATCCGGGCGGCGTAGTTGCTCGGCCAGACGCTGGATGCAGGTCAGGCTATTTTGCTGGTTTGAAAAATGGGTGAAGATGGAGACGATATGAGGCATAATCTGAGGATATTATGTGGAGGATAAGGCTGTTAGGCAAGCTTATTTAGTGGCACGCATGGCATGGAGCGTCTTTTCTGCGACTTCTTGCCAGTTTGGGTAGCTTGGGTAGGCTGTGGTGTTGTCCTCATCGTAGGCGTGGTTGAGCTTGCTGATGAAGTCCTGCGCACTCTCATTATCAAAAAGAAGCTTCGGGGGGATATTTTCTCGAATGGGGGCGATATCGGAGGCGACACAGGGGATGCCAAGGCGCAGGCTTTCGACAGGGGGCATGCCGTAGCCCTCATAGGCGCTGGCGTAGGTGGTGACGCGGCAGCTCGCCTTAATTAGGGCGGAGAGCTCAGCTTGGGGGATGCGCTGGTGGGGTATCCACGCGGTATCGGGGAGCTGGCAGTTGCTGGGCAGCTGCCCTACAAGGTGGATACGGATACCCTCTCGATCCACGCGCTGTGCGAGCCATTGCTGAAGATAATCGAGGATGAGCGGCGTTTGCTTATGAGGGTAGGGTGAGACAAAGCTAAGGATGTCACGCCCTCGCTTCTCGTTGAGAGCAGGGCAGGGCTCTCCATCAAAGCCTATTCCCACCACAGCGCAGTGGCAGCCGGGGCGATAGGCCTCAAAGCGTCCGCGGTTGAACAGGGTGGAGGTGAGCACGAGATTCGAGACCTCAAGAGCTCTGATTCCGAGGCTGGAGAAGTAGGCGAGCTGATGCGGGGGGAAGGGACTCTCGTTGCCTGCTGGCAGGTTCTTGTAGTACTCCCAGATGATGTCGTGCACGTAGCTGGCAATCTTGGTCTTGCCGAGACGAGGGAAGTAGGGGGGGAAACCCTTGGGCAGGATGGCCCAGTCGGGCTTGACTCTATTGATGGCTCTCTGGATGCCAATCTGATCCCAGTAGAGTCGAGCAAATCGCTTGGGCACGGGTTTCTCCGAGAGGTGGATATGCACATGGGATGGGAGCTCCCCAAAGTAGGGTGCGCACTCCTCATTGCCCAAGATGTGCAGCTCGCTGATGCCCTCACATTGCATGAGTCCCTTGGCGAGTCCTATGGAGACGTTGAAGATACCAAGCGACTTGGTGGCAGTAAAGCTTTGGTCAGTGAGGGCAAGTAGGATTTTCATGCTCCTTAGATTGTGTCATAGGCGATGTAATGGGTCAAGTTTATTTGTTGCTGCACTGTGGGTCTTTGTGCTATGATGTGGACCATGAGTGAGGCAGCGCGTTCCGTTCGTTTAGTTGAGAGTATCTGGGGTCGTGTCGCGGCAGGGATTTTAATGCTTACATGGCTCGCCTCCATATCGATGACCGACGGGAGAGCGTTCAATCAACTCCCTGTTTGGATAGGTAGCTCGTTGGCTCTTATCTTGCTACTCGTTGGCAACTTCTCAGGGCTCAAGACCCCACGCCTCACGGGGCTCTCCTGGATAACGTTGGCGCTAGGCTTGTACTTTGTGGTGGCCGCACTGATGAGTTACTCTCGGCTTGAGGCCTTGACTGATTTGGGGCTGCTGATGGCTGGGGCTGTGTTCTATCTAGCTGGCATCTACTATGGTCAGACAACGACAGCGGCGAGCGGCATGACTCGTTTGCTTGTTGTTGCGCTGGTGCTCAATGTGCTATTCTTCTTCTTGATGGGCTCGGGGGAGCTGAGCCTTAATTTTTTGGGTCGCAGCGATGTGGGGCTCGCTGGTGCTCAGCTGCGCAACACGGCACTGCTGATGTATAAGAACTTTGCTGGTTCCTTTCTCCTGATTGGGGGCGTTGTCCTCATCTGGCGTGCGCTTTGCCTGCGTCTATTTAGTCTAGAGGTATTCCTACAGGTGCTGCTCGCGCTCTTTTGCATCGGGCTCTCTTTTCACTGCAAGACGCGCGCCGTGTTCTTGCTGCTGCCCCTGCTGCTGCTGATGGGCTGGCTGCTTTGGCTCTGGCACCGCGTCTTTAACAAGGGACGCATTACTTGGGTGGATGTCCTTTTAGGGATGAGCTTTATCTCTGTTTTTTTCATCGCTATCTATGACTTTCTCTATGGTCATTGGCTTACGGAGACGGTGCTGGGTATTGACACCCACCTGCGCTTCATGATCTGGGGTGACTTATTCCAAGTGCTGCCGCAGCTGCCCTCAATGGGCTATGGGGCAGGCGCGTCGCAGTGGGAGATTGTAGGCGTGTTTGAAGAGTGGTCGGTGCCCAACTCAGCGCATAACGAGTATTTACAAGCCGTGGTTGATTACGGTTTCTTTGGTCTGACTGCGCTGCTGCTCATCTTGCTGCTCCATCTGCTACGCGCTTATATGCTGTTGAGCTCCGATGAGCTTGGAGAGCAGGCTCGCGTCAAGCTTGGGCTCTGCGCGATTTTACTGCTCTCCCTCATGGCGCTCGCGCTGCTCGACAAGCTCTGGCATCAGCATGCGCTGCTCGGCATGAGCGCCTTTATCTGCGGCGTGATCGCCTCGCCTATGTCTGGCGAGATGGGGATACTGCAGTGGATGGGTGTGAAGGAGCGTTCTGCAGGTGAGGCAAAGCGCAGGCCTGTCAAGGCTGAGCGCTTTGTGGGGCGCCTCCTGCTCATCTTCCTTGCGCTGTCTATTATTGCCTCCTCACTTTTCCTGAGCTATCGCTACGCCAATGTCTGGATGATGCAGTGGCGCTATGATTCTATGGCGCGTGTGGGCGCCCCTGTGATGGAGAAAGAGGCTTTGTTGACGGAGGCGATTGAGGACTATCCCGATTTTCGTATGGTGGCGGAGTACTCCAAGTTGCCATTAGAGTACAACCTTGCCTATTACCAAAAGCTCGAGATACTACTCAAAAAGGCAGTGGATGCCAATCCTCGCAATCTCTTTGCCGTGACCATGCTCTCAGATGTGCTGGGCTATCAGGGTAAGATGCAGGAGGCGGAGTATCTGCTGCGGGAGAGCTATGCTGGAGATGGGTTGGAGGCTGTTCTGTTGGATCGATGGCCTACATACTACGGTATCAACCTGCTGCGTTGGGGTCTGCAAAAGAAGCAGGAAGGTAAGTTGTCCGAAGCTTACTCGATGCTTGACTACGCCCTCGCTATTCATAGACATAGTGCGCTTTACCTCTATACTCAATGGCAGGGAGCAAGGGGGATGGATATGCATTGGGATAAGCGTCCTGGCATCCAAAGGCTGCTCGATGATGCTAGAATTAATCGAGATTTACTGCGCGAAATCCAAATTCCCAAGGATGATTCTTGGCGTGAGCCCATGCGCCAAGGAGGTAAGCGCTCGCTCTATTCACGCTTTGCCCCAGACTCTGCTCAGCGCGCGCAATAGGGTGCTTCTTGGGCTTTATTCTTAGGAGTTATTAATTAAAAGTGCAAAAAAAATAAATCCCCGCCTCTTTTAGCTTGCATTGAGGGGGCGAATTGGGCAATATAGATGAAATCCGCATTAGTAGCGGTTCCAACTTTTTGCGCTATGAGTAATCCTCCTCCTCCTGCTCCACGCCCTGCGGCACCTATGCCTCCAGTAGCTCCCACGACTTCCCGCCCTGCAGCCCCTGGTGCTCCAGTGCCTCTCTCGGCTCCCCGTCCGATGGCCCCTGGTGCTCCTATGCCTCCCATGGCTCCCCGTCCGATGGCTTCTGGTGCTCCTATGCCTCCCTCGGCTCCCCGTCCGATGGCTTCTGGTGCTCCTATGCCTCCCTCGGCTCCCCGTCCAATGGCGCCTTCTGGTGTGACCCGCCCTCTGGCTCCCGGTGCTCCTGTACCCCCATCTGGTATGTCGCCTTCTGGTGTGACCCGCCCTCTGGCTCCCGGCGCTCCCGGTGCTCCTGTAGCTCCTGTAGCTCCTGTAGCGACACCTAGTCCTACCTCTCCCCAGCCTACGATAGCCATGCCTAAGGCAACTGCTGCTATCACTAAGCCCTCTGGCTTCACAAAGCCCGCTGGCTTTGGCGCCAAGACAGGTGGCTTTAAAAAGAATGATGACAGCGAAGAAGAAGAAAAGCCGAAAGAGAATCTAGTTGTCCTTAGTGTCGCTGTGATTGCCCTTTTACTCTGCCTCGGCTTCCTCGCTGCACAGTATAGCGTCGATCAGACGCCTGAACGCTTCACTAGCTCCGCCGCCTTCTTTGGCGATCCCTCTGTAGCTGGCGATGCAGGCTCCTCATCCTCCGATGACGAGTCCACTGATGAATATGAGTCCGGCGAGGAAGATGCCTACGAAGAAGGAGAATAATTTATTCTCCCAATACTTCTTTTTATTCAACAACTAGTCCCCTGTATTAGTCTTAAAATTTATGTCACTGAAAATTACTGAAGAAAATTTCGATAGCGAAGTTTTATCAACAACTGTTCCTGTTCTTGTCGATTTTTGGGCACCATGGTGTGGTCCTTGCAAGATGATAGCCCCTATCATTGATCAAATCGCCACAGAGATGGGCGCCGCCGCCAAGGTTGGCAAGGTCGACGTTGATGAGTGCTCTGCCATTGCATCACGCTACAACGTACGCTCTATCCCTACATTGCTCTTCTTTAAGAATGGCGAGATCGTAGACACCATCGTCGGAGCCACATCCAAGGATGCTATCATGGCACGCCTGCGTCAAATCTAAGCGAATTTATTATATTTCTCAAAAACACCCTGTGGCTCCTGCCATTGGGCGTTTTTTTTGTCTCTAGTGAGGGGGGGTAGATTCTAGTGGCTCTAGGAAGGCTTAGAAGCGCCGCGCAAAATCTTGCGTCTGATTGAGGGCGGTCTTGATCTCAAGGATGACAACTGCGCTCTCCTTCAGGCTTGCGAGGGCCTCAAAATAGGACTCGCAGTAGATGGCGTAGTACTGTGCAGCCCAGAGCTGGGCGAGCTCGTAGAGACCATCGTAGGCAACACATCCAAGGATGCGATCATGGTAGGCCTGCGCCAAATCTAGGCGATTTTATTATATTTTACAAAAGAAACACCCAGTGGCTCACGCCATTGGGTGTTTTTTTTGCCTCCAGTGAGGAGGGTTGCTAGATTCTAGCTGCTCTAGGCAGGCTTAGAGGTAACGCGCAAAATCTTGTGTCTGGTCGAGGTCGGGCTTGATCTCAAGGATGACAAGTGCGCTCTCTTCAAGGCTTTCGAGGACCTCAAAATCGGACTCGCAGTAGATGGCGTAATACTGTGCACCCCAGAGCTGGGCAAGCTCGGGGAGGGAGAGTGTCTCGGGCTCCTCACTGCCATCATTGATGACGGCGATGACGCGCTTGCCAGCAGTCAGTTTGCTAGCGATGTTGCCAGCGGCGGTGTCGCGCAGCAAGCTGAGGCGGTCGACGAGGCAGCAGGCGTACTGTGCATCGGCAGCATTGCCAAAGAAGGTAGAGATGATGCCTGCGCCTGTGTGACTGCGGTTGCGCAGGTAGACGGTGGGCATGATGCTCTGAGCGTAGTCATCCCAGAGCTGACGCGTGCGCGCGCCACCGATGCTGATAACATCAGCGATACAGGCTTGCTGGGAGAAGTAGCGAAGCATGGCAGCTACGCACTCGGGGAAGCTCATCATGAGCTCCTCAATCTTGGATGCAATCTTGCGAGATGGAGCCATGAGGCCATTGATGTCCCACATGAGGGACATCACCAACGGCTTTCATAATCTGCTCAATGTCACCCTCGATGTTCACCGTGGGGCGGCGCAGACCCGAAAAACCACTGCGGCTAATGGAGAATACGTTCGAGTCGTGGAGTTGCTCAAGCTCCGACCAAAAGGCGGACTGAGGCATCTCTCCCAGACGGAGAATGTTGCGCGGAGGCTGCTGCTTGAGGATGCTATCACCCAGATGCAGACGCAGGCCGCTGAGTTCCTCGCGCAGGCCGCTAGAGGCATCAGCCAGCGTGGGCACGCGCAGGGCGCGAGCCATCCAGAGAGCAGGCTCCTGCTCGTTGGGCTCAAGGCTACCAAGCATCAGGACAAGCCCCTCGTAGGCGTTAAATCGCAGCATTTGAGAGAGATCGACCAGTGAGCCGCGGAAGGGGGGAGCTGGAGCAGGATCAACGACAGAAATATCGCTGAGGCCCACGCTCTCCGTCTCCTGATTGATCTCACCGAGGAGGCGCAGATGCAGGGGTTGGCACTCAGCCATCAGCTCGCGCAGAGGGGGGATATCGGAGCCTGAGCAGGGAAGTTTGATGTCAATGCAGTTCGCGAAATTACCAAAGATAGCTTCACCCTCGAGATCCGTCTGCTCGTCTATAGTGATGACCAACAGGGGGCGGCGCTGATAAAAGGCTTCTGTGACTGCTGGCAGCATGGATGTTGCAGCGGCAGTCGAGCTGCCGAGCAGGGCGAGTGGGCGTGTGCTAGCTTGGCAGCGGCCGAGGGCAAATGCAGCGGCACTAGGCTCATCAGCAATGCTCCAGCAATGCGTGCCGGGTAGTTGAGCGAGCAGCTCCATGAGAGGGGTATTGAGGCTGCTTGGGCAGCAGACCCACTCGGCGATACCTGCTGTTGCGCAGGCAGAAAGGAGATTTTTCATAAATTTTTTGTTGAAGGAGCATCTTGATGCTCGATAGGTTGTGGGGCGCCCATGTGAGTAGGCTCGCCATTGCTGACTAAATCAAGCAGCATCGCAACGCGTGCGAGTCGTTCTCTGATAAAGGATCGCAAGAGGCTACGGTAGTTGAGAGGACCCAGAGGAGCCTCAAGACCATAGGCGTCAATGCCATGGAATTGCGCAATAGCAAGAGCTCGGCGCACGTGGAAGGGCTGGCTGATGATGGTCAGGCGATCTGCCCCAAAAATCTTGTTTGCGCGCAGGACGGAGTCATAGGTTCGCAGCCCTGCATAATCGCTAATGATGTATTCATCGGGTACGCCCAGCTTGACCAGCTGCTTGCGCATCATTTCAGGCTCATTGTAGTAGATGGAGCTATTGTCGCCACTGACGATAATGTGGCTTGCACGCCCTGTTTTCCAAAACTCAGCGGCCTTGTTGATGCGTCCTCGGAAATAGAGGTTCTCGCGCCCAGTGCCCACCCAGCGGTTGCATCCTAGCACAAGACCCACGCTAGGGCTAGGGCAGGCCGCGGGATCGCTGCTATGCTTGCCATAGGCGCTCCATGCCGTCCAGCCTTCGGTTAGGGCAAAGAGTAGCAACAGGGAGCTGATGCCAAGTAGGCACATTTTGAGAAGAAGACGCAGCATCGTAGGAGGAGAGAGAAGGAAGGGCTAGTGGCTTAGTCGATCTTGATGACCTCGACGCGAGTCACCATTTGATGCGTCTCACCATAGGCGAGGCTCATCTGCTCTGCAGGAGCGATTGTTGTCTCAACCGCAATAAAGCCGCGCTCATTTCCTGCGCCTAAATCGCTCATGGCGGCTGCCTGTTCGGCACCCGGATTCCAGATGATGCAGGAGTGGGATCCCTTGCGTGTGATGCGCAGACTGCGCGACCATGCAGGGTCGTGGATGGTAATATCGGTCTCCTCGGGGACAGGATGGTAGATGCGGTCGATGTTACCAGCAGGAATCAGAGGATCCTCGCAGATAGGCTGGGGGGAGGGGGCATACTCGACAAAGGGGATCTCCTCAAGACCCGTGATGGCAATCTGCTCATAGTCACTCACCGCAAAATAGCTGTGATGTGCTGCAGATAAGACCATCTGATGAGGGACATCCAGCGTGACGAGGCTCATGACAAGCTCGGCGCCTAGCTCGAGAATAAAGGCTGCGGAGGGCTGCATCTCATCAGTTGCTGGTAGGGCGAGGATGAGGCGTGTGCGTCCATCCTCGCCCTCCTCGCTTGAGGCTAGCGTCCAGAGTGCGCAGCGCGCAATGCCGTGGCTGGGCTGGGTGGCATCTTCTGGGTGCTTACCAAACCATGGCCAGCAGAGGGGGACGCCTCCACGCAGAGCGCTGCCCTGCTTGACCTGTAACTTGGGACTCATGAAGAGAACATCGCGCTCACCCTTGGGAGTCCAGCTCATCAGATGGGCTCCGTAGAGGGAGATGCGAGCTGTGCAGAGCTCGTTGTCTACACAGATGATGGGGAAATCGTTGCCGTGTGGATATTCTGTGCGAATCATGATAGAGATATACTAGCGGAAAGGGGGCATTAAGGCAAGCTGTATGCTTGCCAGTGCTGAAGTTTCTACTAGATTCAGTGGTGTCTGGGCACCACAAAAAGCAAATCTCTAGAAAAGGAAGTCGGGCGCAAAGACTCATCTTTGCGCCCGACTCAACTTATTACCTATGAAACACGGCGTGTATGCTCTTTTTCAAGTTGCTTCTTGCGCTCTCTCCTTCGCTCAAAGCTCATACTTCCGATATAGTAGTGACACGCCTTACGCGTACTTTGTTCAGCTTTTTTGTGATGGATTGGAATCTTTTTTAAATTGGATGCTTTCATCTTCTTCATCGAGGCGATTTTCCCAGAGGTAGTAGCGGGTCTGCGAGATGAGTAGAGGGCTAAGCAAGAAGAGGCTCAGGATATTTGGTAGAGCCATGAGGCCATTGGCGATGTCAGCAAAGTTCCAGACAATTGAGCTTTTTGGGATGACGCAACCGACGTAGACAAGGGCGATCCAAAGCATACGGTAGGGGGTGATGAGCTTGTGACCACCCAGATATTGAAGGGCGCGCTCGCCAAAGTAAGACCAGCCCAGTAGGGTGGATATAACAAATGTTACCAAGCTGACGCTCAAGAAGATGGAGCCTAGGGAGCCCATGGTCCCAAAGGCGTGAAAGGTGAAGAGGCTGCTATTGGTATCCGCAATCTCGGGGTGGTTAAGTTGTGTAATTGTCAGCGCCAGACCTGTGAGGCTGCAAATCACCACTGTATCCCAGAAGGGGCCTGTGGAGGCGACTAAGGCTTGCTCGACGGCGTTTTTGCAGCGAGCAGGAGCCGAGACAATGGGGGCGGAGCCCAGACCTGCCTCGTTGGAAAAGAGACCGCGCTGCACGCCTGTCTGCATGGCGAGCATGATGCAGCTACCGACAAAGCCGCCAGCGGCAGCCTTGCTGGTGAAGGCGCTCTCTATAATGAGCCAGATAGCTGTGGGGATGCTCTCCATATTCGAAAAGATGAGCAAAAGGCAGCCGATGATGTAGATGACGGCCATGCTGGGTACGCAGGCTGAGCAGAATCGCGCGATGTTTTTAAGCCCACCCAAGAGGACGCAGGCGACAAAGATGGTCAGGATGAGACCCGTGAGCCATGTGGGGATCGCGAGCGCGGATCCTTGGAGTACGCCAGCGGCGGCATTACCCTGTGTGATGTTGCCAAGACCAAAGGCGGCCACGGCGGTGAGGACTGCAAAGAGCTTCCCCATCTTTTTCATCTTCAATCCGTGCTCAAGCACGTACATGGGGCCGCCTACGATATGGCCCTGCGAGTCAATGCGGCGGTAGCGTGTGGAGAGCAGCGCCTCGGCATAGCGAGTTGCGATGCCGAGGAAGCCCGTTAACCAGCACCAGAAGATGGCGCCAGGGCCGCCCACGAGTAGGGCGGTAGCGACGCCGACGATGTTGCCCGTGCCGATGTTAGCGGCCAGAGAGATCATGAGCGAGGAGAATGCGGAGATCTGATTGTCGTCTTGATGCGGGTTCTTCTTGAAGTAGTAGCGCAGGGCGGTAAAGATGTGCCTCTGCGGAAAGCGCAGTAAGATGGTGAGGTAAATATGGCAGCCCAGCAGGGCTATGAGTAAGATGGAGCTCCAGAGGAGGGAGGATGTGGTGCTGAGGAGAGAGTCGAGGCGGTCTAACATTGTGGGGCTATTGTACCGTGGCAATCGCCGATGGTCAATGCCAGATTAGTCGTGACCCTGACACTCGGGACCACATCCTCCAACATGGTGACCATGTTGTTGTCGTTCGCGGGTAAGCTTGACACTGGCGCGCGCTTGTTCTGCAGCCTCCTCGGGGGTGGCTCCGAGTTGCATTGCCATGCTGCTTGCGCTATTGGCGGCATTGAGTTGCTGTTGGAGGCGCAGGATTTGCATCTGTTGCTTCTCGCTCTTGAGGGGGATTAAGTTGGCGCTCTTGAGGATGTAGTCGGTGCTGCGGTAGTGACCGCGCTCGAGCATAATCTCGCTGCTCGACAGGCTGGCTGAGGCGTGGCTGTGCATTTGTTTAGGGATGGCAAAGCCGCAGGCGATGGTGCAGAGGATGGCGCTAATCCATGCAAAGCGGCAGCGCGAGATAACACCACTGATGAGGCAGAGCAGCAACAGAGGGATGTTGATGAGTATAATCACTATCCCAATGATGGGGATGAAACTCAGTACCGTGGCGATGATGCAGAGTAAGGCTAGGATGAGGGCGAGCAGTTTCATGTGGTGGGTGTAAAGTGGGGGTTAAGATGTGATGCTAGCATAGTTGCAATGGTAGAGGCAAGTTTATAGAGGCAGATGACAAAAAACCCTGCCGCTTGATGGAGGACAGGGTTTTTGTTAGAATGCTTGGGCTTAGGCGCAGGCGCCGCTGCGGAGCTTGGCGTGCTTTTTACAAGGTGCTGCCTTCTTGTTACAAGGCGTTGCCTTCTTTTTACAAGGTGTTGCCTTCTTGCAGAGCGAGGCCATCTTGCAGGTTGCGGCTTGGCTGCAGTTGCTGGGGGCGGCTTGCAGGTTGCCGCCGCAGGCGATGCAGGCGATGGCGATGATGCTAAAAATGTGTTTCACTTTGATGTGCTGGTGTGTGATTTAGATGGTATCAATCATGTCACGCAGAATCTGGAGGGATTCGCGCAGCTCGGCATCAAGGTCGGAGGGGGCGTCGGGGCTTTCTTCGAACTCTTGATCGGGATCCTTTTCGCGTGCCATGTACTCTGTCTTCTTTTCCTCGCTGGCGAGGACGAGCTCTGGCTTGTCGACATTCTCCATGGTGATGTTGTAGATGGCCTTGTTGGCGGCATCTGACTTGCTCATCTCGGCATAGCGAATTTTGCGCTCTGCATCCATTTCCTTCTTGCGTTGGAGAAGCTTGTCGGTCTCAGCGATGCGTACTTGCTTATTGAGGCTTACGATGTTCTTCTCGCGGTGCTCGCGGAATCGCTGGATGGACTCATTCATGTATTGCAAGTCCATGTCCTTAGCGACGCGGTCTTCGCTGCGCTTCTTGAGCATGGGCAGGACACGTGCGATATCACTAGCCTTGACAAAGCCAGGGGCTGGGGCAATCTCATCGTAGGGCATTGCGTAGTCAAGCTGAGCCTCACCGATGTCAAAGCCAGCCGTGACGGATGGAAGTACGATGTCGCTCTCTACGCCCTTGAGCTGGGTGGAGGCTCCACCGATACGGTAGAACTTCTGCGTGGTGATCTTGAGCATGCCGCTGCCCTCACGTGAGGAGAAAATGGGCATGAAGTCGCCAATGTCGCGGGGTACCTGCACGGTGCCTTTGCCAAAGGTGGTGGTGTCACCAACGATGATTGCGCGACCGTAGTCGGCCATTGCTCCTGCAAAAATCTCGGAGGCGGATGCGCTGAGTTTGTTGCAGAGTACGACGAGCTGTCCATCAAAAATGGGCTTGCCGCTCACGGTGAGACGTTGGATGTGGCCGCGTGCGTTTTTCACCTGTACGGTGGGACCTGCGCCGCTGAAGAAGCCAACAATCTTGCGCACCTCCTCAAGGGAGCCACCGCCATTGCCGCGGAGGTCAAAGACGATGCCCTTGACATTGTTCGCGGTCATGCGTTGCAGGATGGCTTTGACGTCTGATGCGCAGTGGCTAGAGCCCTTTTGCAGGTCAACGTAGAAGGAGGGGATGGTGATGATGCCGAGGCGGTACTCACGCTCATTGCCCTGCATGTCCTTGTCTTTGGTGATGATAACCTTGCCTTGAGCGAGCTCATCAGACATGGGCACCTTGGCGCGCTTGATCTTGATGATAATCTCCTCGCCGCTGCTGGGGCGTTGTACGCGCAGGCTGACGGTTTTGCCCTCCTCACCGCGGATGTAGTCGATGACCTTCTCAATGCTCATGAAGAGGATGTCTGTCCACTCACCTGTGGTGTTGCGGTCGACGGCGACAACGTGGTCACCGAGCTTGAGCAGGCCGCTCTTGTCGGCTGGACCACCTGTGACGAGGCCTGTAATCTTGGTCGAGCCGTCATCATCAGCTTGGAGCTGGGCACCGATGCCGATGAGCGAGAGCTTCATCATGTCGAGGAATCGCTTTTGCTCGCGAGCTCCCATGTAGCTGCTATGAGGGTCATAGACACCTGCCACCGAGGTGAGCAGCTTGGAGACCATATCCTCGCGGTCGGCTTCTTGAATAGTGTTGCGCAGGCGCTTGAGGCGTGCAAGAATCTTCTCATTAATGGGCAGGTCTTTGATGGTGGGGGCGGGCTTACCGCTCTCCTTAGCGCGCTTAGCGATGTTCTCGCGGCGCAGGGTCTCGCTGAGAACCATGTCATCGATTTGATTCTTCCAGATCAGAGTGAGTTCAGCGTCGTCCTTGGCCCAGTCCAGCTTGCGGCGACTGCGGGGGATCTCTCGGTTGCTCTCAAAGGTGGGTGCCTTGTCGTCGTAGGACTTGATGAGCTCCTCTGCCTGAGCGATGCGTGTGAGGGCGCGCTCGCTGTAGTAGGTGTAGAGCTGCTCGGCGAGGATGACGCTGTCTTTTGCAAGGAGGTAGTCACCGAAGGTGCTCACGTATCGATCATAGAGATAGTCCACATCCTTCTGCGTGAGGTAGAGGTGGTTGGGGTCCACCTCCTTGAGGTAGTTCTTGAGGAAATCCTTGTAGAGCTCAGAGTTAAAGCCCTTGCGGTCAAAGTGACCATTTTGAATGAGGACGGAAAATTTGTTACCAATGGCGTTGTAGTCGGGCAATGCTTGGCAGGGACTAGTGCAGCTAATTGCTACGGTCGCTGTGGCTGCTGTGATGACGCAGCGTTGGAGCCACTGGGTGAATGTGTTGTTCATATGTTGATATGGTCTCTAAGTTGCAGACTTGGATATGTTGGTAGAAATCCATAACTAGTTTACACTTTTTACCGCACATGTCGACTCTATAATCAGCATGGTCTATGGAATTTGGCTTTTCTGCGTACACGTTTTGCGATGTACTTTGCGATGCCTTATTTCAAGCTTGGAATAAGGGGAGGGAGATAGTAATATAGTGGATATGAAGCTTATAACACCTGCCTGTTTTGGCGTATTGATGTTGTCTGTGCTAGCTGCGCCCATAGCGTTGGGTGATCGCTATTCGGATTATTGGAAACCTGAGAACATGGCCGCACGCCAATGTACTTCAGTACATTTGCGCTATGCTCCCACCATGAAAGATATCCGCGCATGCTACACTGAGATCGTGGTCGAAAAATCTGCCCCAGGTACCTACTTTGCGAGCAATAACTTTAGCAATGGCTACATCGGCGTCCAAGAGGCTGTGCGTGGTGGTAAGGTGGTGCGCGTTGCTATTTTCTCCGTCTGGGATGCTCAGGATACTGGCGATAACCCCAATGCGGCATCTGAGGCTGATCGTGCTCAGCTCATCCAGAAGGGTGCTCATGTGACCACGCGCCGCTTTGGTGGTGAGGGTACTGGGGGTAACTCGATGCGGATTTTTGATTGGAAGGAAGGTGAGGTCATTCGCACGCTCGTCGTGGAGAAACCCGATGGTAAGAGCTTTAGGCAGATATCGGGCTATATCTTTGATGCAAAGACAAAGACCTGGGAGCTGCTGAGTTGCTGGCGCGTGCAGGCTCTCACCACGGGCTTGGGTGCTGGCAGTGGCTTTGTCGAGGACTTCAAGCGTGATGTTGATAGTAAGCTGCATGAGCGTCGCGCTACATTTGGCCCGAACTATGCCTTGGTAGGCGATCGCTGGATTCAGTCCGATCAATTCAAATTCACCAAGGATGGCAATCCCAACATGGAGATTAATTGCAGCCTCAACAAGCAGCGCGGCTTCTACTCTCTGGCGACTGGTGGCTCGGCTAAGATGGATCCTAACTTCCCCGTTTTCACGGACAAGAAGCTTAGTCCCCTGCCCAAGAGTGAGGGCCCTGGTAAGCCAATTATGGATATCGTTAATATGCCCATTATGGAGAAACTAGACTATCAACAGGACGCAAAGCCCCTGTGATTTATTTTGACTTGGGGGGCTACCCCCAAGTCCATCTGGCAAAATGTGCTAGAGTGAATAGAGAGAGCCCTGAGTCACCTCAGGGCTCTCTTTTTGCTGCTATCTCTCGCTAGTTCTTATGTCCTTGCATGGCAGGTGAGCAAGCTAGCTGTGCTTGACTCGCCGAGGGATTAACCGCTAGTGCTCTCAGAGATGCCTCTAGCGAGCACAATAAAAAAGCGCGACTCGTACTGAGTCGCGCTTTTGTTGATTGATTGGATGGGAATTAGGCGTTCTTAGGCTTGCCGATGCAGAAGAGCAGCAGACCTGTGAGGCACATCATACCACCGCCGACGCCGAGCATGATACCCAGAGGGATGCCCTTGTCGAGCAGGAGACCACCGAGGTAGGAGACGCATGCGCCTGCTGCCACGGATGTGAGGTTGAGCATACCGTAACCTGTTGCGGAGAATCGCTCATCAATTTGGGAGCGAAGCACAGGCATGAGGTTTGCGTCAAGCGCACCTTGGGCGACACCCTGAGTAGCTACCAGCGCGATAGCGAGTGTGACGGTCATGGGGATAGCGATACCAAAGCTAGGCAGCATTGCGTAGAGAACGCAGGGACCAGCGACGAGGAAGGCAATACCCGGTACGAGCTGACGGGCGCGTGGGTTGCTGCGAGTCCAAGCATCTGCAATGGCTGCGGCGACGAGCACAGCAACGTACTTGACGATGTTGATGGGGCCTGTAGCGGCAGGGCCAGCCTCAGACTCAGTCATGCCGAACATGTCCTGCAGGAGGCGTGGGTACCAGTTGAGGATGAACCAGTTGGCGAAACCAACACCTGCTACAATGGTGAGCAGGAGGTACATGGCCTTGTTGCTGAATAGGTTGCGGAGTGCTTCAAAGATTGTGAAGTTGGTGTTGGCGCTTGTGTCGTTGTTGGCTGCTGCCTCAGCGAGCTCCTCCTTGGAGGCTGTCTCAGGCTCACGCAGGAAGATAACGACGACGAGGGCGTAGATGACGCCGATGAAGCCGAATGACTCGAAGGTCACCTGCCATGTCAGACCGATGGGGTCATTGGCAACGAGGGCACCAGCACCCGCAAGGGCGGAGCCAGCGTAGATACCACTCATGTGTAGACCTGTAGCCATGGAGCGTGTGCGACCGCGGTGGTAGTCAGAAATGAGAGCAAGAGCTGTGGGGATGTAGAAGGCCTCAGAGATACCCATGGCTGCACGTGCAAACATGAGCTCACCAAAGGTCTCAGCCATACCTGTCATCCATGTGACAACCGACCAGATGACCAGTGAGATAAGGATGATGAACTTGCGGCTGTAGCGGTCAGCGAGGTAACCGCCCACGGGGCTCAAGACAGCGTAGATGATGAGGAAGACAGAGGTAATGAGACCAAACTGCTCCTGATTCATCGCAATACCTGTTTCTGGGTTAGTGACAGAAGTGTTGAGCGTGGAGAGGAGTTGACGGTCAAAGTAGTTGAGCATCACAACGACCCAGAGTACACCGACGCAAATCCATGCCCACTTGCCTGGGGCTTGACCCTTGAATGGCTTGAGGGGCTTGTTGCGCAGACCGTTCTTGAAGCAGAGGATGATGGCAATGATGGCGATGAGGCCAGCGGCCCAAGGGGTGAAATGGACGAGTTTCGCGATGCCGTGGAAGAAGATGTCCAAGTAGGCTATAATGATGTTGCAGACGCTGTCAAAGAAGCCTGCAAGGCCTGTCAGTTCAACTACTGCTGGTACTGCGTCGGCTACTGCTGGTACTGCGTCGGCTACTGCTGGTACTGCGTCGGCTACTGCTGGTAC
>CAMQZC010000031.1 GCA_947039485.1 uncultured Verrucomicrobiales bacterium
TTGGTGATGATGATGTCACCAGCAGTGGCTGTTTGTGAGCCGCCAATTGAGGTGTTGGAGTTGGTCAGGGTGATGTTGCCACCAGCTGTTTGTGAGCCGTCAATTACGACATTATCTACGTTGTTGATGTCGATTGTTGTTGCCGCGATTTGATCACCAGTGATTTTGATGGTCTCGGTACCGGTGCCGTCGATGTCGATTTTACCAGTTGTGGCTGTTTGGTCGCCATTGACTACGAGATCGGAGTCCTTGATGGTGATGTTTTCAGCACTTTGGCTGTTATTATTGCCTGCTGTACCAATGGTGAGATCGGAGTTGGTGATGATGATGTCAGCGGTGCTGCTTTGGTTGCCTGCGACGTTGACGATTGAGCCCGTTGCTTCAATGTTACCTACTGTGCTTGTTTGATCGCCTGCGACGTCAAGTTTGCTGTCAGTGACGGTGATTGTCCCCGCGCTTTGGATACCACCTATCGTGACCTTTTCTGCGTTGGTGATGATGATGTTATCAATGTTGCTCATGTCACCCCCGATAGCGATGATTTCATCAGCTGCGGCGCTGCCGATTGTGACGTTGCCGAAGTCCGTGACGTTTTCTGTGAGCTCGGTGTTACCCGTGAGTTCAAGGTTGTTACTGGCTTTAGAGCTAATTGAGCCAGTAACTTTGGAGGATTGGAGTGTGCTATCAGCGCTAACGATGATGGTATCTGCTGTGATCGTGCTATCTTGAGCCTTGATGCTGCTAGCAGTGATGTCTTTTGCGTCAATCGTGGAATTGTTCTCCAGAATAATATCGCCATCAATATTGACCGTACCTGTGTTTCCCTTGTCGATGAGGTTGCCTCCATCTATGGATAAAGAACCATCAGCGCTAACCGTACCTGTAAAATTGACAGTTGTGCCTGCGACTGTGATGCCTCCATCAGACTTTCCGTAGGCTTGGCTCACGGCCGTGCTAGGGGTTAGATCGATTTCGGTTGTAGGAGCAGGTTCCCCGCCCGCTGTAGTTGTTGTTAAGAAATCGGCTGAAGTGGATATGATGTTTTCGTAGGTTGTCTCTGTATTAAAATCGATTTCGACATCGATGATCCATGTAGCCTCTACATCCTCACCCTCCGCGTACTTTATAAGTTGTTCTACCATCTTGGTATCAATATCATTCATATTCGGAATCTTAGTGTAGCTGCCAGTGGTGCCAGCTGAGTCAGACCCTGCGCTGAAGTGTAGACCATCGCTGTAGCTGACCGTTGCCTCATTCGGGATAAGGTCTCCTTTTATGTCGTATCCGTTAATTTGCGTGTTATTGACGTTGCTGATGGAGGCAGCCTGAGCGTTGTAGGAGGTGAAAGATACTGCGAGTATGGCTGCGATGAGTGCCTTGCGGAGTCGGAGATTGATGTGTATTTTCATATGCTATAGGATTGGTGTGTGTCGTTGGTTAATGATAAGTTGTGCTCGATATTTTTGTGGAAATTTTCGCGTTTGTTTTTGTATTGTTGTGAGTGACAAAGTTTATGTCGTTGCTTTGTTTGAGTCGGAGATGATTGTGGATGCTATTGTGCTTTGATGTGGTGTTTATATTCGAGAGTCAATGTTGAAACAATTAAGGCCAGCAAGAGTTGAGTAAGAATTAAGTCTTAATACTATCATTTTTTTTAGATGTCGCAAGTTTTTTTTTAGCTTATTTTTGTATGAAATTGGGCTCATTTATGTGTGTTTTAGAATTTTGGTATCGGTTGATGCTCATGGCATAAACGATGTGGCGCTCGCCGACTTTAAGAGCTTGTTATTGGTGGACGTCGCCTTGATGCTCACGGTCGCTGGCTGGTCCTCACTGAGGTTGGTGTCTATGATCCTAAATCAGCTTATGTCGCTTCTAGTCGGGCGGCGGGCTCGCTGAGTTTGACGCTGGCAGTTTTTTACCCGCCAAGCGATGGAGCTAATTTCGGGGGTGGTGTTACTCCTCCCTGTGAGGAGGCGTATGCTAAGGAATGTGAATTTCATGCCTATGTAGTCTATCAAGCAGGGGGACTCATGCGAGCGGCAATGGGGAGCGCCCGTGTCGGTAGGGGAAAATGTGCTTGCTATAAGTAGGTGAAATCTGTAGTATTTTGTTATGTCTGCATATGATTTGTTATTGTTGCTCCACCTCGCCTAAGGATTGATTGCTATGTTGTTGAGTTTTGATCGTATAATTATCACAGGGGCTTCGTCCGGATTTGGCGAGGCTTATGCTCGCCGCTTGGCTGATGGCTGTAAGGAGATGGTACTCATCGCTCGACGAGTAGATCGCTTGGAGGCTCTTAAGGATGAGCTGGAGGCGCAGCACAGGGGCTTGTCTGTGCTGCCAATTTGCTGTGATTTGTCTGACGCGGCTGCGCGTGAGTTGCTGCTGGGGCGCCTTAGCTGCCTGCCCCCGATGTGCACGCTCTTGATCAATAATGCGGGGATGGGTGACTATGGTGCATTTGCCGATAGCGATCCTGCGCGCAATCACTTGATGATGGAGGTTAATATGACGGCGTTGACGCATTTGACGCGTGCGTTGCTCCCTCCTATGCTTGCAAAGGGGGGGGCGGTGATGAATGTGGCCTCTCTGGCCGCGGATGTATTTATTCCCGATTTTGCAATTTATGCGGCCTCAAAGTCCTATGTTGCTTCGTTCTCTGAGGCGCTGCACATTGAGCTCAAGGAGCAGGGTGTGGGTGTTCTTGCTGTATGCCCAGGACCTGTGCATACGGAGTTTGGTCAGGTGGCGAGGCGAGAGGGCTTTACCGGTAACATGACACCGGGCAAGGATGCCTTTGATAGCTCTGTCACCACGGTGGTGGAGGGGTCGCTGCGCGCGCTGGCTGCAGGAAAGAGTCGCTACTACCCTAGCCTCAAGATTCGCGTGTTAGCTTTGCTGCTGCGTAATTTGCCGCTTGGCTTGCTGCGCTTTGTTCTCGCTTTTCGCCCTCGCCGCGTGCAGAGTGATAGCGTCTAATTTTTTGTGTGTGATGAAACGTCGACAATCCCCCTCATTTGTAAAGATAACGCTATCGCTATCTGTGTTGCTTGTGGCTGTGTCACTTTGCACTCCTTATCCTGCGCAATTGCTTCGTGCGTGGGATGGACTTGGTAATTCTCAAAAGGTTAAGCTCAAAAAGAGAGTCAAGGCGAAACATAACATTAAGAAACCCTGTCCAATTGCGCTAGCGAAGCCCGCGCCAGTCGCTCCTCCTGAGCTCAAGTCTCAACACGCGATTTTGCCGAGTCATCCATGGTCGCCTGAGGGGGCGTTTGTGATGCCTGCTATAGCTCTGCCCCCATTCCCCCCAGCTCTGCCTGAGCGTACCGAGGCTGGTAATTACGAGCACCTAGCAACGATGTCGCGCGGTGTGAATATTAAGAGTAATGTGAACTTCCGCCCAGCGGGTAAGGCGAGCGTTGCACGCAAGAACCCACGCTCCTTTGTTGTACGTGTGTCGCTGGATATCTCTCTGCCCAAGGCTGCCGATGGCAAGGGGCTGCTGGAGGTGAATCCTGCGCTCGCAAAGGTGCTGCCCAAGTATGAGTGCCTGATGAAGGACTCGGCTGTCTCTAAGTGGTATCACTCCCTTTATCTGCATAAGCAGAATCGTGTGCGCAAGAATGCCTCGACGCTCTCGCGCCTGCTTGATAGGCACAATTTCTTTGACACAGATACGATCTTGGAGATTAAGGACCCGGATAGCAAGCGCCGTTTGCTCTGGTTCCAATCCGATATGGATGTGGTCTCTGATGGCTCTGATGGTGATCGCATGCCTACGATGCGCAAGGATATCTTGGAGAGTGATTATTATCAGCCTACGACATCGTACCGCTGGCTCAAACGCAGTGCAACGCCTAATCCACTGCTGCCTTATTGGGAGGGGCGCCTTGCCAAGTTGCGCAAGAACAGGGGGTCAGCCTCGGCAATTGACTTTGCTGAGCGTACAATTTTTGATTTGAAGAAGCACAGCTTCCTGCTGGCGGATTATGATCCCTTTATTGTCATTCCTCTGACATTTAGGGAGGGTCGCAGTCTCTATAAGCCTGCCCCTGGTGATTACGCGGTGGTGATTGTGGGCAAGAAGGTGTATCCTGCCATTGTGGGTGACTACGGTCCGAACTTTAAGACGGGTGAGGCCTCGCTGCGCTTGAGTCAGGAGATTAATCCACGCGCAACTGTGTATTCTCGCCCGATATCGGACTTGCAGGCTTCTTATCTCGTCTTTCCCGGGACGCGTGAGGTGGAGTCTGGCCCGATCAATTACGAGCGCCTTTATACGCGCTGTAATGAGCTTCTTGAGGAGATTGGCGGTCTGGGTGCAGGTATCCGCCTACACCCGATGGTGGATAAGCTCGCGCCAAAAAATGGGAATCGGCGCCGCTAATTGCACAATACCCTCATTACGGAGTAAGTGGGTGACTGCGAGCTAGCGTGATGCTTCTTTTATGCTCGAAATTGGGAGAAGCTCCATCTTTTGGCTTGACAAAAAGGTCAAAAAATAGTTACATAGCAATCCGCATGTCTAAAAAGCTCAAAATCGCACTGCCAAAGGGTAGTCTCCAAGATGCTACTGTCGATCTTTTCCGCAAGGCGGGCTTTAACGTGGTTGTTTCCAGCCGCAGCTATAAGCCTACTTGTGATGATGATTCATTGGAACTTTATCTGATCCGCGCCCAAGAAATTGGTCGCTATGTGCATCAAGGTTTCATTGATGCAGGTATCACAGGACGCGACTGGATCTATGAAAATCGCGCCGATGTCGACGTGCTCACAGATCTCCAGTACTCCAAGGCCACAAGTTTGCCTACTCGCTGGGTGCTCATTGTCCCTGAGGATAGCCCCATTAAGACGGTGGCTGACATGGAGGGCAAGCGCATCGCCACTGAGGGTGTCGGTATCACAGAACGCTGGTTGCTTGAACAAGGCGTGAATGCTCAGGTAGAGTTCTCATGGGGCGCTACTGAGGTAAAGGTACCTGACCTTGTTGACGCTATCGTTGATATTACGGAGACTGGCTCTTCTATCCGCGCTAATAAGCTCCGCATCGTTGATACGCTGCTCACTTCCTATCCCCAATTTGTCGCCAATAAGGTTGCTATGGAGGATCAGTGGAAGCGCGAAAAACTTGAGCAAATCGTCATGATGCTCAAGGGTGCTCAAGAAGCACGCGGCAAGGTTGGTCTCAAGATGAACCTGCCCGAAGAAAAACTTTCCATCCTCGTGGAAAGCCTCCCATCCCTGCGTCGCCCCACGGTGTCGCCCCTCACGGAAAAGGGCTGGGTTGCTGTCGAAACTGTCATCGACGAATCCGTTGCTCGTGAAATCATTCCTCAGCTCAAAACTTTGGGCGCAGAGGGTATTCTCGAGTACCCCCTCAATAAACTAGTTTATTGAGTCATAACCCCTATTCTCATTACGAGAATTCATTAAACAAAATAAAGATAAACCTGCATTATGGGATCGCTTAAAAAGAGACGTAAGGCTAAAATCAACAAGCACAAGCGCAGTAAGCGCATGCGCCAGAATCGCCATAAGAAGCGTTTGCGTTACAAGTCCTAAGCTGCGTGCTCAGGCCATACTTCCCCGCGAGCGAGGATGTAGAATTTTTTCACGGTATCAAGTCTTCGGACTTGGTGCCGTTTTTCTTTGGGGCTAATGAAGGTCGCCTAAGCGTATATCATCTGCTATATTAAGCGCTAGGTGGTAATCATCTGTCATTTGTTATTTTAATATCTATGAATTTTTCTGTTAATTTATTGTTAAAAGTCCTCTTGTTTCTCTTTGCTTGCGTTGGCTTGTTCGTTGTGGCGAAGCTTCTCTATTTCTTCTATCTTCTCACTTTTGGCGGTTATGATGAGCCAAAGCTCTATGATGGGGATGCGGCTTATCAGAGTAGGGCCTATGAGGAGCTGGGGGGCGCTGCCTCGGGGCTGGTACCTTAGGCTGCTGTAGATTCCTTTGGTCGCTGTGATTTAGCCGTGTCGATTGTCTGTAAAGCTGACAAGGCTTGGATTGATCGCTTCGTCGCACAGGATCGTGAGGATGGGGTTCTAATCGTGGGGGAGCGCTCGTTGGTCGATGATGCGATGGCGCCGCTCAACTATATTTATGCTAGCAAGGAGCATCTAGAGTATAGCGCTGCGCCTTCCAGGCGTGGTGAATGGGATGTGTTTTACCGCGTGCAGTTGTATGAGCAGGGTGGGCAAATGCTTATCACTATGATTGTTTTGCGTGCTGGAACCCGCGAGTGATGGATTGCTCAGCTTGGCTTGAGGATTGACTTTTTTTGCTTATTCTGTCAAAATAGCTCCGCATGAGTCATTTGGGTTATTATCGTATTGCTGCTGTGGTGCCACGTCTGCGTATCGCTGATGTGGAGTATAATCTTGAGCAGATGCTTGCCGCTGGCAAGGAGGCTGAGCAGCAGCAGGCGCAGGTCTTGCTTTATCCGGAGTTTTGCTTCTCTGGCTATAGCTGTAGCGATTTGTTCTTTCAACCCCATTTGCAGCGAGCTTGTCTCAAGGCTCTGCAAGACTGGGCTGCAAGGACGGCAGATTGGGATGTTCTCTCGATTGTGTCACTGCCAATCTTGATTCACGATGCGCTCTACAATGTGGCGGCTGCGGTGCGCTCGGGGCGTATACTCGGCTTGGTGCCCAAGTCGGTACTGCCCAATTACCGCGAGTTTTATGAGCGTCGCCAGTTCCGCCCTGCTTCGGATTTGAGGGTGCCAGAGCTGCGTATTGGCTCGGATATTGTGCCTATTGGTACGGATCTAATTTTCTCTGACAACTCGGATTTGAAGATGGGCATTGAGATTTGCGAGGATTTATGGTCGGTTGTTCCTCCTAGCTCCTCCTTGGCGTTGCAGGGTGCTCGCTTGATTGTGAATCCTAGCGCGAGCAATGAGTTGGCTGGCAAGGCTAGCTATCGCCGCCAGCTGGTCTCCCAACAGAGTGCTCGCTGCCTAGCAGCCTACGCCTATGCCTCGGCTGGTGTGCATGAGAGTACTCAGGATGTGGTCTATGGTGGGCATTGCTTGATTGCTGAGAATGGTCGCATTGTGGCAGAGGGTGCGCGCTTCGCTCGCGAATCAACGACTATTTATGCGGATGTGGATTTGGCACGCCTTGGCAGTGCTCGTCTCTCGGAGAGTTCTTTTGCTGATGCTGTGATGCCCGGTTTGGGCGCGGCGCGCTTGGTTGAGTTTACGCCGTTTGATTCCATCTGCGATTTGCGTTATGCGCAGGTTGCCGCGCGTCCCTTCTTGCCCTCTCCGTCTCAATCGGCTGAGAGGTGCGAGGAGATTTTACAGATTCAGGCCGCAGGGCTTGCCAAGCGTCTGGAGCACAGTAGCGCCAAGACGATGGTGATTGGTATCTCTGGAGGTCTCGATAGTACGCTTGCTTTGCTCGTCTGCGCTCGTGCCTGTGCGCTGCTGGGCTTGCCATGCTCGGTGATTGAGGCGGTGACGATGCCAGGCTTTGGCACGACGGGGCGTACCTATCAAAATGCACTCTCCATGATTAGGCTGGTGGGCGCTAGTCTCATGGAGGTGGATATAAAAGCGGCCTGTCTGCTTCACTTTAAGGATTTGGATTTTGATCCAGCGCTGCGTACGACGACCTACGAGAATGTGCAGGCGCGTGAGCGTACCAAGATGCTGATGAATCTTGCCAACAAGACTGGTGGTCTCGTAGTTGGTACGGGCGATCTCTCGGAGATTGCGCTGGGGTGGTCGACCTACAATGGCGACCACATGAGTATGTATGCGGTGAATTGCTCCATCCCCAAGACGCTGATTCGTTGTTTGATTGAGAATGTGGCACGCCAGAGTAGCCCTGAGCTGCGCGATGTGCTGCTTGATGTGAATGCTACTCCTGTGAGTCCTGAGCTGCTGCCACCCTCAGATGATGGTACCATTGAGCAAAAGACAGAGGAGGTGCTCGGGCCCTATGATTTGCATGATTTCTACCTCTACCACTTTATCAAGTACGCAGCGGAGCCTAAGAAGTTGCGCGCTCTAGCGATTCGCGCCTTTGCAGGCGAGTATGATGAGGCTCTTATTGATCGCTCGTTACATATTTTCTTGCGACGTTTCTTTGCGATGCAGTTCAAGCGCAGCTGCATCCCTGATGGACCTAAGGTTGGCAGCATCGCTCTCTCTCCACGAGGGGACTGGCGTATGCCTAGCGATGCTTGCTCGGCTCTCTGGCTGGCAGATTTGCCTAGGCCCTGATATGTTTTATGCCAAATTCAAGGCTTGAATTATATCAACAAACGGATAGAATAGCTCCATGAGTCAGTTAGTAGATGCAGTGTTTGAAGAGATTCTTAGTGCTCGCCAGAGGGTCTATGCTGTGGGTTCCCCCACTCCTCTTGATGCGCTTGAGTTGCCAGATATTGATGCGGTTATTTATGCGAAGCGCGAGGATGTAGGCCCTATCAAGGCTTATAAGTGGCGTGGTGCTTATAACTGTATGGCAAAGCTTAGCCCTGAGCTCTTGGCGAAGGGTGTGGTTGCTGCCAGTGCAGGTAATCATGGTCAGGGTGTTGCTCTGGCTGCTAGCAAGCTGGGCTGCAAGGCCTATATCTTTATGCCTCGCTCGACTCCTGAGGTTAAGCAGCAGGCTGTGCGTAATCATGGCGGCGAGTTTGTGACCGTTGAGCTCATCGGTGATTCCTATGATGCTGCTTCTATGGCGGCCAAGGCGTTTGCCAAGGAGAAGAACCTTAGCTTTGTGCATCCCTACGATGATCTTGGTACGATGGGTGGTCAAGGTACGCTGGCTGATGAGGTGCTGATGAGTGGGAAGGGTCCCTTTGATCGCGTTTACCTCCAGATTGGAGGTGGTGGTCTTGCGGCGTCTTCCGCTTGCTGGTTCCGCCACTTCTGGCCTGATTGCAAAATTTTTGGCGTGGAGGGCAAGGATCAAGCTTCGATGAAGCTCGCGATTGACTCCCAAGAGCGCAAGTCGCTGGATTACGTAGATGTCTTTTGTGATGGCACGGCTGTGCGCCTTGCTGGTGAGCTGACCTATCAGCTCTGCAATGAGTTGCTCGATGAGGTGATGACGGTGAGCAATGTTGAGGTGTGCCAGTCGATGCGCATGCTTTGGAACGCCCTGCGCGTGATACCTGAGCCTTCGGGTGCTATGGGTCTCGCGGGTCTGGTGCAGGACTGGGATGCTGGTCGCATCAAGAAGGGTGAGAAATGTCTCATTGTGATCTCGGGTGCTAATATGGACTTTGCCCAGCTCGCGAGGGTTGCTAGCCGTGCGGGTATCCGTGAGGCAAATCGCAGCCTCCGCTACCTGCGCCTTCCTATGAAGACCAAGCGTGGTCAGGTATCTCGCTATCTGCAGGGCATCCCTGATGGGATTGAGCTGCGCGATGTGCAGTTTGGCCGCACCAATGCGTCTATCCAGTACCCTGTCTTTGGGATGTTGGGTACTGATGACCAATTTGCGCAGATTGCTGAGCGTCTCGCGATACGCGGGCTCAAGGCTGAGGATGTGACGCATGATGCGGATGTGCGATTTCGCCTGATTTCCTACGACCGCGCTCACTTGCGCCATCCTGTTTTCTTTGTTATTGAGTTCCCCGAGCGTTCGGGCGCCTTTACGGAGTTCATGCATGTAATGGGCGAGTATGCGCATCTCTGCTACTTCAACTACGAGTACTCGGGTGAGAATGTCGGCCGCGCGCTGGTGGGCTTTGAGTTTGAGACGGTTGAGGATAGGGAGAAGTGCCGTGAACTTGCCGCCAAGATGATTGGGACAACGATTCAGGGTCTGCATGAGCTGCCCGATACCGTGCGCCGTCGCGTGCTGGGTGCCATGTCAATAGAGGAGAGCGATTTATGTTGATCTTAGCATCGCAATCACCCCGGCGCAGCGATTTGCTGCGTGAGGCAGGTGTTGATTTTAAGGTCGTCATTCGTGAGACGCAGGAGCTGCATGATGCCAGCATGATGCCCGAGGCGCTCTGTGCTTACAATGCCGCAGCTAAGGCTCTGGCCGTGGCTACGGAGTACCCCGATGATATTGTCATTGGGGCTGATACTCTCGTATTCATCGATGATGAGCCTTTGGGCAAGCCTGCTGATGAAGCCGATGCGCTCATGATGCTCAGCCAGCTTCAGGGGCGCACGCACTGTGTCTGCACGGCCGTGGCTATCTGTATGCCCGGTGGCGAGAGGCGCGACTTTCATGAGATGAGTTATGTGACCTTTAAGCCGATGACTCACGAGCAACTCAAGGAGTATATCAGCGTGGTTCATGTGCTGGATAAGGCTGGTTCCTACGCCATGCAGGAGCATAGCGAGCTGATTGTTGAGCGCTTTGAGGGTGACCGTGACAATGTGATTGGTCTCCCCATCACGCGCTTGCTTGAGGTGCTGGCGCTTGCTTGATTGTCAGTACGTTATTTTAAAATAAAAAATGCCCCACTTGCTCTTGGCAGTGGGGCATTTGTGTGTAAAAAACGCGGGCTTATTGCCGTGGGCTGAGCTCCTCGACGAGCTCAAGACCAAGCTCCTTGAGCTTGTCCATGTCGCTCTCTACTCCCGAGCCTGAGATGGTCAGGTAGTTGCCCGTCATGAAGGCATTGGCACCAGCCGCAAACATCTCATACTGCCTTGACTTGAGTACTGAGACTCGACCACCGCAGATGCGTAGTGTTGCAGTTGGGTTGATGTGGCGGAAGATGGCAATAATGCGCAGTGCCTCATCGGGGGTCATCACGGCTTGATTTGCCATAGGTGTGCCAGCGTGAGGGTAGAGGAAGTTGATGGGGATGTTGATGATTCCCTCCTCCTTGAGGAAGAAGGCGAAGTCCAAGCGATCCTCCCAGCTCTCGCCGAGGCCGAAGAGCCCGCCCGTGCAGACTGAGAGGTCATGCTCGATGGCCTGATGCACGGTGTCGAGGCGGTCACGCCAAGTTTGGGTCGTGCAGACCTCGGGGTAGTAATTCTCGCTGGTCTCAAGGTTGTGATGCAGTCGTGTCATGCCTGCTGCCTTGAGGCGTACTAGGGCACTGTGCTTGAGTCGGCCTAGGGAGCCACAGATTTGAGGGGTTTTCTGGCCTGATGCCATGCGTTGCTCGATGTACTGCGCGAGCTTCTCAACATCATCATCGGTGAGTGCACCACCTGCTGTGACGATGCCGCAGCGACCTACAGGGTACTGTGCCCAGTGGCTAACAATCTCATCAATCTGCTCGGCCTCCATGAAGGGGTAGTGCTCAATCTCGGTATTATTCGCTCCGCTTTGGGAGCAGAACTTGCAGTTCATGTTGCAGTTGCCGCTCTTTGCATTAATAATGTAGCAGGCCTCAACTTGCTTTGCAAAGAAGTGCTCGCGGATGCCTGTTGCCGAGGCAAAGAGTTCTTCTTCGGGCATACTGATGAGCTTTGTTGCCTCCTCGCGACTGATGCCGCCCTGTGCGATGGCGGATTGTGTGTCAATATTCATGTTCTTATGCCGTCAACGCTGCTTTTCTAGCAGCACTAGGACGGAGAAATACTACACCGCTCCAGCCTCCCTGTCAAGCATCTGACGTGCCTGCCATATTTAGAGCTTGGTTTTTTGGGCACAACCTGCTTTAATAGCCCCAACATGAGTGAACTGAATACACAAATTACCGAAGGAATGAAAACAGCCATGAGGGCGAAGGACCGCATTGCCCTCGCTGCGCTGCGCGCCCTCAAAACGGCTATCCAAACAGCTCAGATTGCTAAGGGTAGCACGACCACTGTGCTCGATGCCTCAGAGGAACAATCCCTCGTGCGCAAGCAAATTAAGCAGCGCGAAGACGCTATTGCCATGTATGAGACTGCTGGCCGCACCGAACTCGCCGAGAAGGAAAAAGCCGAAATCCAAGTGCTTGCCGCACTCCTGCCTTCCGAGATGAAGGAGGAAGAAATTAAGACAATGCTTGAAGCTGTGATCATTGATCTTGGAGCAAGCTGCAAGAAGGACATGGGTCGCGTGATGAAGGAAATGCAGGCTCGCAGTGAGGGTCGTGCTCCAGGCAAGACGCTCTCCAAGCTCGTGGGTGCACGCCTTAGCTAATTTGACAAGCTCCTCTGCTATGTTTGCCGCTGTTATCGTTGCTGCTGGTAGCTCGCGCCGCGCGGGCTTTGATAAGCTTGCAGCCCCCCTTTGCGGGCGGGCTGTGCTTTGCCGCAGTATTGATGCCTTTGTGGCAGCTGCTGCAAGTGAGATTATTGTCGTCTGTCCTCTGCAGCGCTGGCTTGCGCTCGATCTAGGGCAATACGGCGAGATTCTCCGCCGCGTGGATGGAGGTGCTGAGCGCCAAGATTCTGTCTATGCAGGCTTGCAGATGCTCAGCGATAGCAGCACGATCGTCGCTGTGCATGATGGGGCGCGTCCCCTGATTAGCCCTGCGGATATACGAGCCTGCGTGCAAGCTGCCCAAGAGACAGGTGCTGCCGTCTGCGCTCATCCCATCGTAGACACGCTCAAGCGCGCTGATGCATCTGGCAAGTCCCTCCCTGAGGTGGTGAGCCGCGAGGGGCTCTGGGCGATGGAGACACCGCAGTGCTTTGACAAGGCTCTGCTCATTCAGGCATATGACAGCCTGCGCGCACAGGGTGCTGCTGTTACCGATGATGTCTCTGCGATGGAGTTTCTCGGCCATGCTACGAGCCTCGTTGCTGGTGGCGTAAATATGAAGATAACGCTCCCTGATGACCTTGCTCTTGCAGAGTGTATCTGGTCGCAGATGATGTCATGAGTCGTAGTTGGGTCATCGGTGGAGCAGGGCTGCTGGGTCAGCGATTGCCCGGTCTGAGCATAGACCTGCAAGAGCCTTGCGACTACCAAGCCGATGCCTGTGATAGCACAATGCTGGCGCGTATCATCGAGCAAGAAGGCTATCCTGAGCTGATTTTTATTGCGACCTCTACCCGAGGTGGTGATGCGGAAGCGTACCGCCATTGTTACCTTGATTTGCTCAATAGCCTTCCTGATGCCAAGCTCGTTTTTTGCTCCTCAAGCTCACTATGCGCTGATGGATCCGAGAGCCCACGAGCTGCAATTATGCGTGAGGCTGAGCAGATTGTGCTTAGTCGCGGTGGCTGCGTCGCGCGCCTAGCTCCTCTCTATAGCGAGCACCGCTGTGCTCTGGTCAGTCGCTTTCTTGCAGGGCAGGCCCCTCTGCATGGTGATGATGCGCGCTGGATTCATTACTCGCACGTGGATGACGCTGCCGCAGCGTTGATACTTCTTGCTGATGCTCCCTCTGCGATCTATTCTGTGGTGGCTGAGAGTTGGCGCAAGGGGGAGATACTCCAGCTGCTCTCCGACTGGTCGGCACTGCCAATACCGCAGGGCGAGGCACGAGTGAGCTGCCGCATCGTGAGCAATTGCGAGCTCAATAGCGATGCCTTGCGAACTCTGGGTTGGAACCCACAACGCTCAATAAAAGAGCTTATCTCGCGATGAAGAAGAATCCCTATCGCACCCTCGGTCTCTCAGAAAATTGCGATGCTCAAGATACAAAGCGTGCCTTTCGGAGCCTAGCAAAGCAATATCACCCCGATCGTAATCCCGGGGATGAGGCTGCTGCAGAAAAATTTCGCGAGATAGTAGAGGCTTACCGTTGCCTGATCCAGCCTGATGCTCGCATCAAGACACGGGTCAGTGGCTTTGATGAGCTATCAAGCATGCCTCGATGTGTGCGAGTGCATGTGCGACGTCGTGCTCTGCACCAGAGCAAAGCGACGAGGCGACCTAGGCGTTTTTTGATGATGCCAGTACCAAAACTAGGCCGCTGGAGAGGCTGGGTGATTGCTTTTATTTGGCTCTCGCTGATATTGCCCCTCATTGCAAATCTTATTGAGAGTACAACTGGCGTGGTAAACAGCAAGATTGCGTCCAAGACGGCTGTAGACAAGGTGCATGCCCTCGTGCTCTACATGGAGGCGATGAGACTACGGGCTGATGCAGGAGAGGCTGATGCACAGTTCACCTACGGCAATAGCCTTTTTGTGGGGCAGGGTATCAAGCCGGATAAGGCTGCCGCTCGCGTCTGGTGGCAGCGTGCAGCCAATCAGGGGCATGCTGGGGCAATTCGCGCGCTTAGTCGCTAGTCTTTTCCTCGCTCTCTGCTCGCTTTATTACCTTGCTTACCCTTGAGCTCACCCAGCAGATGATGATGGTGATGACGCCCAGATCATCCAGCAGTCCCAGTATGGGTAGAGCGTCTGGGATAGCGTCAATGGGGAAGAGCAGATAGATTGTGGCAAGGATCATGAGAATGACGTTGAAGGGAGTCCAAAGGGCACCCCTCTTGTTCTTGCTAAAGATGCCCGTGGCTTGCTTTGCTCGTTTGATGCTCATGATGGATTGCTGCTTATTGTTTTTTTGACGCGTCTCTTTGCGCGTGGCTTGCGCTGAGGGTTGGGCGTTTGACCTTGCAGATGCACCTGCATGAGCAGGAGGCTAAACATGGAGGCAGGGTCAATCTTAACGCGTGATTCCGTGGCGACCTGCTGGGCTAGGTAGATGAGTAGCTCAATAATGGCTTCGTATTCACCAGCTTCATCACAAAGCTCTGCCGCCACCATCCACTCGTGGAGTTGGAGTAGCTTGCGATAGTAGCTCATCCAGTCCTCTGCAGCAGAGGTATGGAGAGCCTCCATCGTTAGCTGCGGTAAGATATTGAGGAAACGCTCAATTTTACGAATCCGCGCAGTCCGTGCACGATTAGCATGCTCATTCTTGTGAGCTGCCTCACAGAGGAAGCGTATACGACGCGAGAGCTGACCATGTGCTTCTAGGACGGGAATTGGGATAGCGCCCAGCTCTTTATTACCCTTCACATTTGTAGCTGCGGTAATGAATGCACGTGAGAGAATCTCACGGCATTTATCAGAAGTGAGCTTTATTCCTTCAAATAACATAGGGCAGGGCTATAGTAAACAAAAGTGAAACAAAATTCAAGTCAATACCAACAGCTTCATCACGCAGCTTCATCTCTATGTCATCGCGATTAAAATATCAAAAGTCGCATCATTCATCGCATCATAATATCAACAAACTAAAGGCATCATCACCAAGATGAATCAAGAGTGAAGAGCTGATGATGAATCCTTGATGAAATGCAAGCATAGAACTCAGAGTCAATGCCTAACAAGAGAAAATAGGAACCATTAAACCACAACGACATATTAACTAGGGTGATGATGAGTACTTCATCAAGGTCATTATCGCGCCGTCTGAGAAAAAAGCAAACTCATCATATGCATATCATATTGGTTATAAGCTTTGGTTGATGCTAGCTATTTCATACACTAGCTCAAAGAAGAAGCCTCAGAGCAGCGATGCAACTTATAAGCGATGCGATATTTATAACTTGATTTATCAAACTTATTTGATAGACTCACTCTCAATAATTCCAATGAGAACGAGTATGAACCATATCTTCAATAATAAAGGGCTTTTGGCTAGCCTGCTGAGTATCCCACTATTCGTTGGAATCTCAGCAGAAGCACAACACGTATCCCTCGATCGTAAAGTTAGCGATGAACGCGGTATCTGGGGCAAGACCCCCCAAGCAATAAATCAGGCTAATAATATCTTTAAGGGAGCTAAAGTTAGCGTCTCTGGTCAATATGGAACTGATATTGCTCAGTATGCGACAGATGGCCTGATCGACGGATCAAAATACTGGGGCTGCGAAAACCTCCCCATTTGGCATCAAGTAGAGCTCCCTAAAGCTCGCCGTATCGAATCAATTAAGCTCTGGCTCTTATGGACGGGTTCACCCATTTATCAATATAAGGTAGAAGGCTCGTTAGATGGCAATAATTGGAATACGCTCGTTGATCAAAGCAGCAATTCTATAGCATTCACCCCTGATGGACTCAGCTTCAACTTTGAGCCGCGGGAAGTACGTTTCATCCGCACAACCATTACCAGCAACAGCCGCGGTGCAAAAACTGGTGGACATGTCGTGGAAATTCAAGGTTTTGAGAAACAAAATAATGGTAGCATGATGGCTACAGTCTACAGTGACTTAGATCGCCTACCATGGACAGGGCAAATCAGCGCTACCCCTGCCAAGGATAATAGCATTAGCCTCACAGGTTGGAGAGGGGAGCGCGTCAATGCTCAAATACTCATTCAATCAGCGCAAGGTCTCAAGCAACTTCGCCTCAAAAGTGGACAAGTCAGCGCAAGACTGTCCCAGAAGCAGCTTGTCAAGAAAAGATCCGTGAGAAGTTTCCAAATCGCAGCTAATTTTATCAAATTTACGCAATCCCATGGCACCCCGGTTGCAGACATCATTAGCAACGATAGCAAAGAGCGTATGGATGATGCCGCAGGTATCAACCGCAGTGTTTGGGTTAGCATCGACATTCCTAGTAACGCTATGCCTACCCTTTATAAGGGTGAAATTATCGTTAGTGCGCAAGGCGAAAAGGATATCAGCATCCCCGTAGAAATCAAGGTACAGCCCCAGACGCTTCCCGCGGCTAAGGACTGGAACATCCTTCTAGATATCTGGCAGCAACCTGATAGCATTGCTCGCTGGCACGATGTTGCTCCATGGAGCGATGAACACTTCGCCATCATGAAACCCATGATGAAGCGCCTAGCTGACTCAGGGCAAAAAGTCATCACAGCCTCTCTCATCGATGAAGCATGGAATGGGCAAACATTTGATAAGTTTGGCTCCATGATTGAATGGATTAAGCAAGCTGATGGCAGCATGCGTTGGGATTACACCAACTTTGACAAATGGGTTGATTTCATGATTAACGAAGTAGGCATCAAAGAGCAAATATCCTGCTACACCATGATACCATGGTCGATGAAGTTGCGCGTCCTCAATGAGGCCACAGGCGAATATGAATACTTGGATAATAATCCAAGAGCTGCAAGCTATGAAAAATCATGGGGTCCATTCCTGACTGATTTTGTCAAGCACGTTAAAGCTAAAGGCTGGGAAGAAATCACGACCATTGCCATTGATGAACGCCCAGATTACCTCCTGCGTCCAGCCTTAGGAATCGTCAAGAAATACGCCCCTCAATTTGAAATAGCCTCCGCCATCAGTCACCCATCGAGTGCAAATGACCTTGTCTACAGCGTTAGTGTGGGTCTCGAGTACACCGCCCCATTCACCCCTGAAATGAGAGCAAAACGACGAGCGGTAGGACAGAAAACGACATTCTACACCTGCTGCAACCCAGTTAGCCCCAATACATTCACTGCATCACCACTCGCAGAGAGCGTCTGGTTGGGACTCTATGCCGCGGTACATGACTATGATGGATACCTACGCTGGGCTTACAACTCATGGGGTCGCAACCCCTTCGAGAATACAGATTTTGGCAGCTGGAAAAGCGGCGACTGCTTCCTCGTCTACCCCGGCAACCTCAGCTCGCTTCGCTGGGAAAAAATGCGCGATGGATACGAAGAGTTTGAAAAATACAACATCCTGCGCAAGAAAGCTCAAAGCAACCCCAAGCTCAAGGAAAAAATGGAAAACCTACAAAAAGAACTCCTCCCCCGCTTTGAGGCTAGTAAGACTCGCCACGCAAAGTATAGAGAGGACCTGAAGTATTTCACCGAGCAGATGAACAAAATCTCATCAGATCACTAACACACATTCATTGAGTTAATCGTAAAAAAACACTCAAGATAACAAGGGCAGCCCCACAAAGGCTGCCCTTTTTTATTCCGTACAAGCCAGATGTCAGAACAAAAATGCGTCGTTTGATCTCATTAGAGAAAAATGACGTAGCTCTTAAAGCTGATTTGCTCGGTTGTTTAAGGAAATAGATAGTTTCTTGATTTGATCAGTCACTTCGCATCAATGATATCCTTGACTAAGATGCGCTGGAAGAGACTCGTCCATATGAAATCTTTCCATTGCGCAAACTACTAGGTGCAAGATTCACAAATCCCAATGCAGAGCATTCGAAAAGAACTAAAGAAAGAACAGCCATATTTATATTGAATAGCATCTATATTGAATAGAAAAACCAATATACAAGTAAAGAAATTATGATAATGAATGAGTTTCGTTCAAATCGCAATCTGTCTCCCTCCAATCCAGGGAAAAGACGTCGATCATCCATCAAATTCATAAAACACCATCACGCATACCAAATCAGCTGTTGTTTATTGATCCAATACAACCTGCTCATAATTACGAGTCGTATTATAGGCAGCCAACAAGTTAATAATAAATGATTAATACACCTAGTGAGCTAAGGGTAGATAATAGGATACTTCTTGCGCAATGCAATTCACCTTGCAACATACAGTCGCTCAAATCTAAGTTCAAGCAAGCTTTCAATTCCATTTAAAGCAGCAATGCGCAATGGTGTAGTAATAGCTAAATTTGTTTCTCGCTTAACAATAGTGTCTTATGGAACCCCCTCAATAAAAATGCAAAAAACATTAAAAAGCCTCTTGACCTTGGGTCCTTTTTTCTGT
>CAMQZC010000032.1 GCA_947039485.1 uncultured Verrucomicrobiales bacterium
TCTTGCCAGACAGGCTTGGGGAGCTCACTCCCCAAACCCCATTGTAGGGCGGCGCCATTTACGCAAAAAAATCGGTCAGTGGGTTACCACTGACCGATTAGATTCTTTTATTTGCTGGACCAAGGCTCAGTGCTAAACTTAAGTCCAGCAGCTTCCTTTACGTCTTGGCTCAGCTCCTTGCCTTCCCAAGAGATTGGCGTAAATGTAAACATCCAACGTCGCATTTTAGGGTCGCTTGGGCTCTTCACCAGTACTTGGTTCCAGCCTTTCTTAAGTGCGATTGTTGTTGGCTTACGATAGAAGTAGTTTTCATCGTGGTACTCAATTTTCCTCGCATGTGGATTCTCCCATTTTGGTGGAGCGATTGTTTTTCCATTCACATAGAATTGTGGTTTGGTATAGAACCATTCTCCAGGTACACCTGATGTCCCATGACGGCGGTCTGATGTAGCCCAGGTCTGTGCACCAATCCAGAAGGACACTTTTTGCGCTTTGGGTGAGTAGATGTATTGCAGTGCGTAGTATGTGTGGTTTGGATGTGGGAATCCTTTGCTATTGTTAAATGTGGTGGGGTAGTCACAATAGTGCTTAAACATGATGGTGTTACCTGTGTATTCTTCATCGTGCCATTTGAAGTTTTCACCTTCATACTTGTAGCTTGTGCTGGGTTTCTTGCCTTTGAGCAGTTCCGTCTCTGGTGGGAATACTGTGTTGTATTTACCTCCATGAGGGAAGGGACCAATAATTTTCCAAGGCTTGTTGGCTTGTCTGACGTAAGCAAAATTATGCTTTTTCATGAAGCGGTCTCTAAATGCCAGTACGCGGTTCTCATATTCTTCAAAGCCTTTCAGCAGCTCACTGCCTTGGGGGGGAAGGTTGGAGAAGTAGATGAATTGGGGGTCGTTAAAGACGTTGCCTGTATGTGGTTCATGTGGTGTGTTCCACAGTGGCTCACTGGCAAAGGCTAGGCTTGGGTAGACGGGGGTTTGCAATGTGTGGTTGCTGGTATCTGCCATGGGGAGGTCGGGCCAAGAGCAGAGAACCATTCCCATTCCTTGGGCGTTGAGGAAGGGGCAGGGCCGACGGAAGTAGAAGGTGGCGGCTGTCTCAAAGGGGTCAAGGTGATTGAGGTAGGTCTCGTGAGAGTCGATGTAGCGCGCTCCGTTGCTGGGGTGTGATTTGCGTAGTAATCGTCCTGTCCAGATTTGCTCAATGGGTCTTTTGGCTCCTTTGGGGGTGTGTAGTCCGTGTTGCCAGCGGATGACTTGGCGTCCTGCTTTCTCAACGGCGTCGTAGTATTGCTTGATGGTGCCGGCGTTGACTCGCTCGTGTCCTTTGACTTCATCGGTGCCGATGTGGATGTAGGGCATTTTCTCGACTGGGACGAGCTCACACATCTCAGCAATTAGTTCAGTGAGTGCTTTTGTGGCTTTTTCGTTTTCCATGTTCTTGAGACCAAGCGCACGGCGGAAGGCGGCGCTGTGCCCTGGCATGTCCATCTCGGGGATGAGTTGGATGTTGCGCAGTTCGCAGGCTCTGACGAGTTTTTGAAAATCTTTTTGTGAGTAGACTTTGCCTGCCCAACGTGTGTGGTGGCGCGCGGCATTGAGCTCAGGGTAGAGTTTGCTCTCAAGTCTCCATGCGTCGTTTTCGGTGAAGTGGAAGTGGTAGACGTTAAACTTGAGCTTAGCCATGGCATCGAGTTCTTGCATGATGTCCTTGATTGGCATGAAGTTGCGGCCTACGTCGTTCATGAATCCGCGTACTTCGAAGTCTGGCCAGTCTGCTATGATGCAGGCTGCGGCGCTGGTCTTGTCATCGCGTCTGAGGATGAGCTGCATGAGTGTTTGCATGCCGTAGTAGTAGCCTTTGGCGCTGCTGGCAAGGATGATGATGCTTTTTTCTCCTACTTTGATTTTGTAGGATTCATCTTTCTGCCATGCTTCTTTGGCTCCAGGGATATTCATCGACTTGTTGCATTTGAAGATAATGGGTAGGGCGTTATCTTCTCCGGCTTTGACGACTTCGACTCCGTGTTGGTCGAGGTATTTTGTGAGCTGATCCTTGATGTGGTAGAGCTTTTCCTTGTCGTCAATTTTCCCAAGGCTGATGCTCACTTTGTTCAGCTGGATGCTTTTGTCTGCCCATTGGCATTTTTGGGGCTTGGGGAGGAGGGGTGGACGCTCTATGCTGAAGCGTTTGTAGTTTGCTCCATTGGCTGGGTAAAGCGGGCTTGTGCTTGCGGTTGCTGCGAGAGTACAGCTAGCTACCACAAGAGCTAAGGCGAGTAAATGGGTCGTCTTCATAATTTTGAAGTATACTAACTGACTCTCCTGATGTCAAGCTGTTTTCTTGCGCAAGGGAGTGCTCTATGTTAGCCTGTGTAGATTGCTTTTCATGTGCCCTATGTTATATCTCAATCAAGTTAAATTTGCTAGTCAGGAAGATGAGGAGAATTTTCTTTTCTCTTCGAAATATCCTTATAGGGATACGACTTACCCCTTTCATATTTTTCCAGTGAAGGGCTTGGATAGGATTAACTTTGCGCCTATCACGATTTTTTGTGGTGGTAATGGAAGTGGTAAGACGACGGCTCTCAACATTATTGCGGAGTTGCTGAAGCTCAAACGCAGCGCTCCCTACAATAAAACTGCGTTCTTTAAGGACTACGTTGCTCTTTGCCAAGAGGACTATGCCTCTACTGAGTTTTATCAGGGTGAGATTATCACCAGTGATGATGTTTTTGACTATGTGATGAATCTACGCTGTCTCAATGATGGTGTCCATCGTAATCGCCGTAGCTTGGAGGATGAGTATAGAATGCGGTCTCAAGATAAGAGCTTTAGATTGCAATCGCTGGAGGATTATGAGACTCTTAAGGAGAATAACGCGGCTAAGAGAAGCACGCGTACCAGCTTTGTTAGCGAGCGTAGCGCAAATACTATTCGCGCGCATTCTAATGGTGAGAGTGCCTTTCGTTATTTTGCGCAAAAGTTCCAAGATGGCGGGATTTACCTTCTTGATGAGCCAGAGAATAGTCTTTCTCCTAGACGCCAAATTGAGCTCATTGAATTCATTGAGAATAGTGTGCGCTTTTTTGATTGCCAGTTCATCATTGCCAGTCACTCTCCTTTCTTTCTCGGCTTGCAGGCTGCGCGTATCTATGATTTTGACGCGGTACCTGTCCAGCTTCGCCCTTGGACGGAGTTAGCTACGGTGCGTGATTACTATGATTTCTTTGAGCAGCGCAAGGCTGAGTTTTTGTGATTGCGCTGATCGTTGTTTTTGCTTTTTTAGGACAAGGTGTGGATGCCTTCGCTAATTGTGCGGTAGCGTAGCTCAGCTAGTAGCTCCGCGCGCATGCGTGAGCAGTCGCCGTAGTAGGAGGCTTGTCCAATCTTGACAAAATCGCGGGTCAGAGGGCTCTTGCAGCCTGTGATGGCAGAGGCGCATTCAAAGCCCCATGCGGCTGTGTTGATCATCCATATCGGCATAGTGATGGCTGCGCGTGTGCCCCAGTGTTCTGTGGCTTTTTGTAAAAACTCTTGCAGGCTCTGCACGCCCTCGTCTCCGAGGTGGTAGATGCCGCGCACCTCATCATTGTAGGCTGCGGCAGCTGTGGCGGCGACGAAGTCCTCGCGTGAGATGAGGTGGATGTGTGTGGGTTGTTTCCAAATGCCTAGGATGCCGAGTTTGGAAAAGATGCGAGCTCCCTCAATCATGAGGATGCCCTTGCCATAGACCATGCCACAGCGCAGGGAGACTCCTTGGATGCTGGGATGGGAGAGCAGTAGTTTCTCCTCCTCAAGTCGCGTTGCGGCGTGCACGGAATCAGGCTTGCCATCGAGGCGCCCGATGGCGGGGTTCTCGGGGCTGCTCTCTCCTTCCACATGGGGGAAGCTGATTAAGATGACGCGCTTCACCCCAGCTGTGCTCGCTGCTGTGAGTAGGTTCTCAAAATAGCCGATATTTGTCTTTGGGAGGAATTTCTCAGGTGAGGATTGGAAGAGTACGCCTGCAAAGTGAATCACCGTGTCTACTCCTCTCAGGGACTCGATTACGGTGCTGGGGTCGTTTAAGTTAATGCGAAAGACCTGCGCATTGGGGGCTGCCTTCAGATTCTCTTCCACATCTTTTTTGTGAATGAGGAGGTGCAGCTTGACATTGTCCATGATCATATGACGCGCCAGCAGGCTGCCGAGATTACCTGCGGATCCAGTAATTGCAATTCTCTTCATCTATATGAGAGTAGAGTATTTGTTTTTAATTGTAAAGGGTAAAGTTATTACTCTCTGCTTGTTTTCTCTGCTCTGGCTGGGGCTTGAGATGGAATAATGGCAAAAAAAGCCTGAGCTGCGTGGCAGCTCAGGCTTTTTGATTGATTGATTGTGTGCTAGGGCTTATTTTTTAGCTGCTGGCTTGTATGTGTCCTTTCCATTGGTGAGCCACGCGAGGCTCACGACGACGACTTCGTTCTTTTTGTATCCGTCTTTCTCAAAGAAGATGGCGATGTCTCCGTTGGGCAGGACGCTCATGTCGGAGTAGGCGCTGGCGCCTTTGTAGATGGTTTTGCTAGCGCTCCAGCTCTTGCCTTCGTCGTAGCTGATGCGCAGGGCGAGGTTTTGACGGCCATTTTTGCTGGCAGCGTTGGAGAAGATGAGTCGATCCTTGTCGGCTCCTGCTTTTTTGCTGCTGTAGCGGATGATGCTGCCGTTGCAACTGGGGTCAGGGAGTTGATGGTCGGCGTAGGATGTCCATGTTTTGCCCTTGTCATCGGAGATGTGGATATGGCGCTGACCTGCGCCGTTGACGCGGCTGTTGATCATCCAACGACCGTCGCTGAGCTCCATGACTTTTGATTCGTCTGCGGGGCTCACGGGGGTGTCGATGACGTACCAGCTTTTGCCGTTGTTGTCGCTGCCAAAGATGTAGACGCAGCGTTTGCCTACGTCGACGATGTTGTGCAGGATCTTGCCGTCAGAGGTGTAGATTGCACGACCTGATGAGATGAACTTAAAGGCGTTTTTCCACTCGGGCTTGGTGATTTGCTCGGTGATGTCGACGGGCTTGCTCCAAGTCTTGCCGTTGTCCTTGCTGAGGACGTAGTGGAAGTAGTAGACGTCTTTTTCTTTGTCCAGATCCATGTAGTTGTAGAAGCAGTAGATGTAGCCTGTCTTCTCGTCAACGACCATAGATGGGTCGGAGGCGGACTTGCCGTCGGGGAAGTCGATGGCGGTGATTTCCTCACCCCAGCTCTTGCCGTTGTCCTCGCTGCGGCGCACAACGATGTTGATGTTGCGGCTAAACTTGAGGTCGCCCAGATGGGGGACGCGCTCGTCAATGGTGGCGATGAGGCTGCCATCTTTGGCGGTGACGATGGAGGGGATGCGGTAGCCGGCAACGCCGTCTTTCATCCCGCTATAGAAGATGTTGGCGCTGGATTTGATTCCTTCGGGGTAGCCGCTTGAGATGCTGTTATCTGTAGTGGCGGTAGCGCTCAGGGCGAGCGAAATCATGGTCAGGGGAGTAAAGATTATTTTCATGTAAAATAAGCGCTCATTATGCCATCAAGGATTGAGATGTCAAGTTTGCAGCGTGTATGCGGATTGGGGGGGGTGACTTTGATGTTTTGAGTTTCGCATGGGCTGTGCTCGTTGCCTTAGAGCTGGCGGATGGCTGCAACGAGAATGCACAGTATCCCCAAGTCAGGATACTGTGCATCTGTTTAGTTGTCTATTTTTGCGAGGATTGCACACCCTTGCAATTTAGGGTTTAGCGTTTCTTTTTTGCTTTGCTCTTTTTGTTGTCGCGTGGCTTGTACGTGTCCTCACCATCGGTGAGCCACTTGAGGCTTACGATGGCAACATCGTTGTTTTTGTGTCCGTCTTTCTCAAAGAAGACGGCGATATCTCCATTCTCGAGGACGCTTAGGTCGGAGTAGGCGCTGCTGCCTGCGTAGAGGGTTTTGCCCTTGCTCCATGTCTTGCCTTCGTCATAGCTGATGCGCAGGGCGAGATTGACACGACCTTTGCTGCTGTTACAGTTGGAGAAGATGAGACGATCCTTGTCTGCTCCATCGCGCTTGGCGCTGTAGCGGACGATGCTGCCGTTGCAGCTCGGGTCGGGGAGTTGGCTGTCGGAGTAGGATGACCAGCTCTTGCCCTTGTCATCGGAGATATGGATGTGGCGGTGGCCTTTGCCTACGCGGCTGTTGACCATCCATCGGCCATCGGAGAGCTCAATGATTTTGGATTCGTTAGCTGGTTTGATGGGTGTTTCGATGACGTACCAGCTCTTGCCGTGGTCATCGCTGCCAAAGATACGCAGACCTGACTTGAGATCCAAGAGGGTGTGGAGCATTTTGTCGTCACTGCTGTAGATGCCGCGCCCAGAGGGGATGAATTGGAAGTGGCCTTGTCGCTCAGGCTTGCTGATTTGCTTGGTGATGTCCACGGGCTTGCTCCATGACATGCCGTTGTTCTTGCTCACAACGTAGTGGAAGTAGTAGACGTCTTTCTCCTTGACCAAATCCATGAAGTTGTAGAAGCAGTAGATGTAGCCTGTTTTCTCATCGAGGATGAGGGAGGGGTCTGAGGCGGATTGCCCGTAGGGGAAGTCGACGATGACCTTTGCCTTGCTCCAGCGGCGGCCACCATTTTTGCTGACGCGCACGGCAATGTTGATGTCCTTGCTGTGCATGAGGTCGCTGATATTGGGGACTCGCTCATCAATGGCGGTGACAAGGGCTCCATTCTTTGCGGTGATGATGGCGGGGATGCGGTAGCCGGCCACGCCCTTTTTCATGCCGCTATAGAAGATGCTCTGGTGGGTTTTGACGCCTTTGGCATACTCGTCTTTATCGCTTTCGCCTGGCTTGGCGGCACTGGCGCTCAGGCTCAGAGCGAGGAGTGTCAGGGGAATGATGATGTGTTTTTTCATAGGATGTTCTGTACGTTAGCATATAGCACGGGGATGTCAAGCTAGTAATTCGTCGAGGCTGGATGTTCTAGTGTGGGGAATTGTTTCTTTATCGGCTTGTCTTTTCTATATAGATTGAGGGGGATATGATGGCAAGTGAGATGATCTCATCAGTCGTGGTTGATCGCTGTGTTGTCGTGTCGAAAATGCGCTTATCTGCTCTTTAAGCTGGACATGACTGTTGCTTTGTGGTTAACTACTGTCACATTTATTTTTATAAGCTTATGATGACTTCATACAACATTTTCCAACGAGCCGACACAGAGACTGTCGCTCAGATTCTCGACTGGCTTCGTAACCAAGAGCGTGGTCTCTACCGCGCTGCTATCAATGAACTCTCCGGGCTCAAGAAGCTTCGCCCTCAGTTCGTGAAGCAAAAGCCAGTTGCTCAACAGTTTGAGTGGCTTAAAAAGATGCTCTCTTGGAAGCCATCAGAGACAATTGGTGATCATCTCCTCCAAGTATGGCTCGTGCGCAAGCAAGAGGGTATGCTGGTAGATTTCCTCGACACTCTGGGTATTGAGCACAATGGCCACGGTATGGTTGATGGTGATCTCCCTGATTCCCTTGATGCTGAGAAGTTGGGTCCTGCTGTGACTGCTCTCTTTGATAAGAACCCCGCTGGCGTGGTATCTGTCTACCTCCAAATGTTCCAAAACCAGACTCCTGAAGGCTGGTCAGAGCTCCAAACAATTCTTGATGCCGAGCCTCGATTCTCCCTTACGGCAGAATAAGTAGCTCAGTAGCTTTTTACCAGACAGACGCTGCGCCCGATTGGCTCAGCGTCTGTTTTTTTACATTAATATGGATTCTACTCTTATCAATTCTCTAGTGCCTAATCTCGATGAGCATTTCATGCTCATGGCGATGCGTGAGGCTGAGAAGGCTCTCGCTGTGCAGGAGGTGCCTTGTGGCTGTGTGATTGTGAAGGATGGGCGCATCATTGCGCGTGGCTGGAATCAGGTTGAGAGCCTCAAGGATGCCACGGCTCATGCTGAGATGCTGGCATTGACTGCGGCGGAGTCTGCCGTGGGTGACTGGCGATTGGAGGGCTGCACGGTCTATGTGACCAAAGAACCCTGCCCAATGTGTGCAGGGGCGATGGTGCACTGCCGACCCGACCGCGTTGTCTTTGGTATCAAGGATCCCAAGGGTGGCGCTTGCGGTGGATGGATTCATCTGCTGGACTCAAATCCGCCGCTCAATCACCGCTGTGAGGTGTTGGGTGGGGTGCTGGAGTCACTTTGTCTGGAGCAATTTCAAGGTTTTTTTCGCGAGGCTCGTGCTGAGTCTAAGAGACGCAAGCTAGCAACTCGCGCTGCGGCGCTAGAGCTGGCAGTGGCTGGGGAGGAGGCATCATTATGATCCCTCGTTTAGAGCTCTTCTTGCATGTGGAGCCTGATGCTCATGCCTGGCTTGATGCGGAGCTTTGCGCTAGTTATGAGCAAGCTTTGAGCGCCTTGCTGCTGGAGCTGCTTGTGCAGCCCAAGGGGCCTGACCATGTGCTCTCAACTCTGGATATGATTGAGCTGAGTATCGTGGATGATGAGCAGATTGCTTGTGTGCATGCTGAGTTTCTCGATGATCCTACAGCGACAGATGTGATTACCTTTCACCATGGCGAGATTTTGGTGAGCTGCGATACTGCGGCTCGCTATGCGGCTGAGTACGGATTGGATCCTCGCGAGGAATTATTCCGCTATTTGGTGCATGGGCTTGTGCATTTACATGGGTATTTAGATGCTCTGCCTGAGCAGCGTGAGGGACTCTTTGCCGTGCAGGAGCCTCTGGTTGCTCAATTCTACCCTTGTAGTTGCTGAAATAGCTTGCAAAAATTACTGGCTGCTGCTACACTTACCGCACACATTCGCCTCGGTAGCTCAGCTGGATAGAGCAAGAGCCTTCTAAACTCTAGGTCCCGCGTTCGAGTCGCGGCCGGGGTAGTGAATATTACAAAAAACCCGTAGTTCCATTGGAACTACGGGTTTTTTGTGGCTGTAAAGCTAAGGGTTGTGGCTCTGCGCTCTTAGTTCTCATGCAGCTCGCTGATGCAAGCGATGAGGTTGTTAGAGATACTCACGAATCCACGAGTCTCATTGAGCAGGGTGAGGAAGAGCAGGTTGTTGCGGGCGCAGCTCAGGTCATCTTGACTCAGGGTGAGGTGGCGTGTCATGCGCTCGCTAAAGTCACCGCGCAGTTCCTCTGCACTGGCCATTTTCTCCTTGAGTTCGCTGAAGTCCTCTCGGTTGAGCATGTCAACGATGCTGGGGTAGAAGCGGCTCAGCAGCTGGACGTGATCGAGTAGTTCGTGGCTTTGGCTCTCGCTGATGGCGACATGGTTGTTGTCGATGTGGAGATGAGCGGTTTTGATGATGACCTGCAGCTTCTCACAGGCTTGCAGTGATAGCTCACTGATGTGGAAGACAAGCTGACCTCGATCGGCAAGTTCTCGGGGGAGGAATTGCAGCGTGGGTTCAATCTCATTCTCACGGATGTCGACGAGTTTTTTATGGAGTTTGCGTGCCTTTTTCTTGAGGCTGCGGAGGCTGCTGAGGTCCTCTTGCTCAAGGGCGTTGATGCAGGAGCTGTTGAGCTCGATCATGCGGACGAGGCGATCGGCAGAGTTGATGCCAAAGTCGATGACCGCTGCTTGCTTGTCGAGCTCCAGGATGCGGTCTTCTTCTTTTTGTGTGTAGGCGAAGAAGGTGCTCTTGATGAGGATGGCGCCAGCAAAGATAATCATGGCGACGATGCCAGCATAGCCACCATAGCTCATAATGAGGGCGATGACAAAGGCGGCAAGTCCTGCTGCCAGCGCGGTAACGAGCCAGCCACCGATGACGGTGAGCACGCCTGTGATGCGATAGACTGCGGATTCTCGTCCCCAAGCTTGGTCGGAGAGGGAGCTACCCATGGCGACCATGAAGGTGACGTAGGTGGTGGAGAGGGGCAGTTTGAAGGATGTGGCAATGGAGATGAGGATGGCTGCCACGGTGAGGTTGACTGAGGCGCGGATGAGGTCAAAGGAGCTGTCTCCGCGCTCTGCTGCACTCAGTGCGTTGAAGCGGTTGGTTACCAGACGATTGACTGAATCAGGGGCGATTTTCTCAAGTGCTTTCTTGGTTTTGAGGCTGTATCGGACGATGACTCGAGCGGCCTGACAGCTGCCAAATCGCTCCTTAGCGGCGCCTGATTTGGCGAGCTTGATTTCTGTGTCGGTGACGCGACGAGCCTTCTTTGAGAAGAAGAGGACGAGCACCATGACGAGACCAGCACCGACGAGGTAGTAGACGTTGGCCTCGACAGGGACGAGGAGTCCCTCCATCATCATGTTGTCAATGTTGCCGCCTGCGCTGATGAACTGCTCGGTGAGCTCCATCGAGTTTTGCGCGGCCATGAAGACACCAATGAAGTTGACGAGGTCATTGCCTGCAAAAGCGAGGGCCAGTGAGCCTGTGCCAGCGAGCACGGTTAGTTTGAGGGTGTTGATTTTGCAGATATTCTCAAGCAAGTAGGCGATGAAGATCCAAGCGATGAAGGCGCCGAGTAGCATGAGTTCTTGGTTTTGATCAAGTAACTGCATGGTGTCTGCATCAATCAGGGAGCTGTCCTTGAGTCCTTTGAAGATGGCAAAGTAGCTGATGGCGGTGAAGGCAAAGGCGCACCAGAGCGGTCCTATCTTCTTGTAAGCCTGCGCGTAGCGGAAGCTGAAGAGTAGGCGCGTGAACCACATGATGATGCTACCGCTCACAAAGGCAATGCCAACCGAGGCAAAGATGCCCACGATGATGCTACCTGCGCTCTCAAAGTTGATGTAGTCATCAAGCATTCTCTCGCTGGGCATGATATCGAGGTTGTAGTAGGCGACCCCGAGGGCTGAGCCTAGCAGGGCAAAGACGAGAGCCACGGTTGTTGATGTGGGCAACCCGAGGGTGTTAAAGATGTCGAGCAGGATGACGTTGGTAATCATGACTGCAAGAAAGAGTATCATAACTTGGTGGAAGTTAAACATGCTCGGATCGAAGACTCCCGAGCGCGCAACCTCCATCATACCGCTGGAGAAGCTAGCTCCGAGAACGACGCCGACTGCAGCGACGCTGATGATGACGTGGCGAGGGGCTACCTTGCTGCCGAGGGAGGAGTTGAGGAAGTTGCAAGCATCGTTGCTTACTCCCACGATGAGCCCAAAAATAGAAAGGATCATCAAGGCTCCATAGATGACGTAGTAGATGGTGTCCATGTGTCGCTATTATATAAAAATCAGAGTGATGGCTAAGTGTAATCTGTCTAATTCATCGGGTCAACTATAAAATCAATAGTGAGATGAGAATTGTTTATTTTGTCGCTGGTGCTTGCTATCTCAAAACATTAGCCCCCTTCATGTTACATGAGTAGAAGGAGCTGCTTGTTTTGACGTTCCTAAAGCCATGCGCGCTGCGCTTAATTAGCTTTATCTTGCGCTTGATGCTCTCGCTGCGGTCATCGCTTTTGATTTTTTTTGATATTGAAGTCATATGTGGATTTTAATAAAGAGCCAATTTCTTCACAATCTATCGTGATTGTGTGTCGGATTGTTCACTCGGCTAGGCTTGCTAGTTGTGTTGATTTGAGGCTTAATCTTTTTGTTGCAGCTATTCTGCTGCGCGATGTGATTTTGTATGATGAAATTAGAAATGAATGATTTAGGACTGGATGTGGATTTATCCCCCGATCTGAGCCGTAAGGTGATTGGCTTGACGAGGCTCGCTAGGATGCAATGCTCGCAATTTTCTTGCGCGCACCCAGAGCCTGAGTCCGTTGATATGGTTTTATTTGTCGCTTGTATTAAGCTTAGTTTTTGATAAAATATGTCTATGAGTGTCGTAATGGTGGAGGATGATGAGGATATCGCTGATTTGGTAGCCTTTAGTCTGGAGCGCGAGGGTATCACGGTCAAGCTTGCTCATGATGGGCAGCAGGGCTTGGATATGATTCGGGCGGAGCGTCCTGATTTAGCAATTTTAGATATTATGCTCCCCAGTATGGAGGGCTTGGATATCTTTCGCGAGATGAAGGCGAGTAGTCTTACTGAGAATATTCCCGTGCTTTTCCTCTCGGCTAAGGCGCAGCTAAGTGACAGGCTCGCGGGCTTGCAGCTGGGTGCGGATGATTATATGACCAAGCCTTTCTCCCCCAAGGAGCTGGTGTTGCGGGTGAAGAATATTCTCACGCGTAGCAATGCTGGTGCTGGCTCTCTCATCCTGCGTAGGCATGGGCTGGTGCTGGATAAGAATACGCTCAATGCTTTGCTGCATGGCGAGGCTCTCGATCTGACAACTGCTGAGTTTAAGTTGCTCTCCTACATGCTTGAGCGCGACGGTAAGGTACAGGATCGCTATGTGCTCCAAAAGGTGCTCTTGGGCTATGCTGATACGACGCAGTCGAGAGCTCTTGATACTCATATCAAGCGTTTGCGTCAGAAGCTGGGCTCCTACTCTGTCTGTATTGAGACTGAGCGCGGGGTGGGCTATTACTTTCAGTCGAGCAATGTGCCTGATTAATTGTTAATCTTGCCAGAATCTCTTTAATAAAAAAGCAGGCTGATTGATTCAGCCTGCTTTTTTGTAAGTTGATTGATGTTGCTTTTAGCGTGGGCGTGCTGGCCAGACGCTGCTGTCAGGATCATAGGGCATCTCGACATTGTCGCTGCCATCATCGGGGTAGCGCATGGTCTTGTAGAGCTCCTCGCAGCTGGGGGCTACGAGCATTGTGCGGAAGAGTTGGAAGATGGGCTGTCCACATTTTGTCTTGGGGCGTGGGCTCTTGTCGCTGACCTCGTCAATGAGGAGGCAGAAGCCGAAGAATCCACCACCAATCTCAGAGATCATCACATCCATATCATACCAGTCTCCTTGGCGTACTTCGAAGTCATCGCCAGCGATAAAGCCGCCGAGACCAGCTTCTTCATTCCAGACTTTGATGGTGGAGTAGGGGTAGAAGGTCTTGTCCCTGCGGAAGCTTTCTCGCTCAGCCCCAAAGAATGTGCCATCTGTAATGGTGTGCATGCTGCTGGTGAAGACGTTTTTGCCATTGAATCGCACGGAGAGTACCGAGTCACCAATGCCAACAAAGCGGAAGGTGCCTGATTGGGGAGCCTGTACCTTGGCGCGGTAGATGGCAACCCAACGACCCTCCTTGAGTTTGAATCGACCTGTGGGGTCATAGGCATTGGTTGCTTCCTTGTCCAAACTAAAGGGCATGTAGAAGCAGCTGGTATTGAGCTGGCGAGGCGATTTGTAGTAGGACTCAAATTGCTTGGTATCCCAGTTGCTGTTGTAGAAGCGGCTAAGCATGGATAGTGTGGCTGTGTTGGCGCGGGGCAGCTCAAAGGGGGAGGGCTTGCCGTTGCGCAGTCGCTTGAGATCCCAAAATTGACCGCGGAAGCCCGAGTCGGATTTTTTTTCGCTACCCATACCTGCGCCTGGACCCTCGCCTGGACCTATGCCATCACCTATGCCATCACCTATGCCATTGCCATTGCCATTGCCATTGTTGTCGCTAGGGAAGTCGACGGTGGTGATGTTAACTTCTTGGATGTCGGCAGAGATTATGATGTCGATTGGGGGGGCTACTGGAGACTTGCCACCTGAGATAGACTCCTTGGGCACGGGTGGGATAACCTCCTCGACTTGTGCGGTGCTAATGCCGTAGATGGTAGGCGGATTGCTCTCGATGAACACCTTGAACGCATAAAGTAGGATGCCACTAAATAAAATGGCGCAAAATGATATAACGAAGGCTATGGCGATAAATCGATTTCGAATTTTTTTATAGCCGTCTTTATATTCATTGGGGATTTTGATGCGAATTGGCATAGCTGCGTGGTAGGGGACAGAACGTGTGGAAAGATGTTATTTTAATTATAGGCTCCACGCCTCTTATGTCAAGCATGGAATTGTCGCTCTTTTCTATTTCTCTTCTTCTATATGAGGCTTGATTTGGGTGCTGATTGCGCTACAATAGGGCGATGCCTATACCTGATGATCATCGCCGCGCACTCTGGGATGCACTTGGTCGCTATTGCCTGCGTACTGATTCTAACTTGGAGGCTGCTCGCGCGATTCTGCGTTTTATTGAGTCCTCTCCTGATTGCTTCTCCCGCAGTCATGCGCCGGGTCACATTACAGGGTCTTGCCTCTTGCTCAACCCCAGTGGGGATAAGACGCTGCTGACGCTGCATCGCAAGCTCAAGCGTTGGCTCCAGCCAGGCGGTCACGCTGATGGTGAGTGTGATGCCCTTGCGCTCGCTCTACGTGAGGCGCGTGAGGAGAGTGGTATTGAGGAGATTGTTACTCTGGAGAGTGAGATTTTTGATGTGGATATTCATCTGATTCCTGCGCGCCCTCAGTCGGGGGAGCCTGAGCATCTGCACTATGATATTCGCTACTTGATGCGCGCGGCGCATGAGGACTTTGTTTGCTCTGATGAGTCTGATGAGTTGGCTTGGATGACGGCGGCTCAGATTCGCGAGATGGGCTCTCTCTTTGATGAGGCTCTGTTGCGTATGCTGCGCCTCTGGGAGGCTCGCGCTTAGTTGCGGTGCAGCATCTCGCTGTAGAGTTGCTTGTAGAGTTCTCCAACGTATTTCTCGCTGTGCTGCTGCTCGATGTAGGCTCGTCCTAACAGGCCTAGGTGCTGGCGTAGAATGGGGGCTTGGAGGAGCTCTCGGCAGGCGCAGAGTAGGCCTGCGAGGTCGCCTTTGGGGACGCAGCGTCCTCGCTTGCCGCCTCCGAGGTGCTCCTCAACAGGTCCCTCATTGATGGCGATGATGGGGAGGGCGCAGGACATGGCCTCGAGCATGACGCACTCGCTCTCGCCCTGATGGCTGGGCACGATGAGGATGTCACAGGCGTTGTAGAGTTCAGCTGTCTGCTGGGGTCCTTGGAGGCAGGCGACTTTGACGCTGGCATAGCTCATGCTGGGGGGGATGCTCCTGCCGCCGATGAGTAGGAGCATGATCCGATTTGTTCCCTCGGACTTTAGCTCTGAGAGCAGTCTTTGGATGAGCAGGAGGTCCTGCATTTCTTGCTGGCTGCGGGGGTGGGTGTGCTCTAGGTTGGGGCAGGCGTAGCCGATGACTCGTGTGTGGGGATGGATGCCAATTTGCTGCTTGGCGCGTGCTCGGTTGCTCGGCTGCAAACTCTGGCTGTCGATGGGGATGCCTATTTGACGATGCTCGATGCCCTGCATGATGGGGCTCTGCTCACAGAGCTTGGTCATCCAGCGGTTCTTACTTACAAAGATTAGCTTTGGGATGCTTGAGAGGAGTCGCTGCTTGAGCTCAAAGATAGATCGAGAGAGGGCGGGGATGCGGCATTTGGGGCAGTTGCGGCAGCCTTCGCTGAGTTGCTCGCAGGGCTCTTGACCTGCGCAGATGGCGGAGATGGGGTAGAGGTCGCTTAGCTCGCAGACGACGGGCAGTGGACTGTAGGCGATGTCGCGCATGGAGAGGCTGTGCCCTCGGAGGCGTTGGAGGTGGAGGATGTCGCAGTCTCTGGTCTTGTGGATCATTCGTGTGTGCCATGCGAGGGGGAAGCTCAGCTCGCTCTCGCCACGCCCAAGTAGCTTGCTGGCCGCTCGCTGAAACATCTCCCCAATGTGGGGGTGGAGTCCACCGATCTTCTCCTCCCTGCTATTGTTACTGTGCTTCACCCAGCATCTAGGGGTGATATCGGGGCTCTTCGCGAGGCTGCGGTAGAGCCTCGCGGTAATGGAGCCGTGAGGCGTGCTATGGCTGATGAGGGCGGGTTGAATCATCGGGGGACTAGGGAGTCGTTTGCTCTTAGATGCTCCTAGCCCCTCGGTGGTTCGGTATCATATAGGGATTTTATCTCTCGCTAAAGTCTCCGTAGGAGAGGCGGTTTTCGGGGCCTTCTTGCTCAATATGGCGGACGAGCTCAAAGAGATTGAGTCGCTGTACGTCGCTGCGCTGCATGTAGCCATCGAAGAGATAGAGGGCTAGTTTGATGACGGATGTTCGGTCGATTGCTCGCTCTACCATGAGGCGGTTGAGGCTGTTGGTAACGGAGTTTGAGCATTTGAAGGAAACGGCCTTCTTGCTATGGGGTTTGCAGTAGGTGTTGCTGATCATAGGTTTGGTTGGTTAGGGTTAATGGCTTAATCATGTAGTATAGTAAAGGCTCCTGATAGAGCAATGCTAAGTATAGCGGATTAGGAATCCGC
>CAMQZC010000033.1 GCA_947039485.1 uncultured Verrucomicrobiales bacterium
GATTTTTGATTGAAAGAGCTTGCGTTATATTCGTTCTCAGACCTGTTGCTAGGAGCAGGCTTTTGCTTAGAAAATCGTGTTTGATTTTCTCGCTCGGGCTTTTTGTAGGTTGCTTGTTTAGGAGCTGACGCTTGATATCCCATGCCTTGTTTCTTCATCGCAGGCTCTCGTTGAGGCGTTGCCTTGCACTTGGCGGCGTTTCTGCTCTTGAGAGCGTTAGGTGCGGGGATGAAGTCGACAAACTTGTTGTCCACGTCAACGCGGACGGGGATGACATCAATCTTGTCACCGGGCAAGTAGCACTGCCCATCTGTGGAGCTCCATCGCTTGGTTGTACGGTCATAGTACCAGCGGGCTGAGCCACCGAGGTCCTTGCATGAGATTAGTCCGCGAAGCTTGAGCTCGGAGATTTCAAGATTCATACCCATAGGCCAGCTGTCGCTGATTGTGGCTGTCCAGACACGGGGTGAACCTGTTTGTGTCTCCATCCACATGTATTCCATGAGCTTGAGCTGACGAGCTTCGTTTTCTGCGCCTGAGGACTGACGTTCTGTCTCTGAGATGTGCTCAGAGATGGCTTCGAGCTTGCTGGGTGTGAGCAGCTTGATGTTGTTGTCTCCGCAGACACGTCGCAGGGCGCGGTGGACGATGAGGTCAGCGTAGCGGCGGATGGGGCTTGTGAAGTGGCAGTAGTCACCCTTGGAAAGACCAAAGTGACCCAGTGGACTTGGTGAGTAGCGTGCGCGCATCAGGGAGCGCAGCAGGGAGACCTTGATTTGCTGCTCATCGGGCATGCCCTTGATTTGTGTTGTGACATAGCTGAGCTCTTCACGGGAGTTGAGGAGACCGCATTTGATGCCATAGCGACGCACCAACATCGCAAACTCTTGGAGTTTGGCTGGATTGGGGTCTTCGTGGACGCGGTAAACGGCTGGGAGCATACGCTCACGCAGGCATTTAGCTACGCTCTCATTAGCTGCGAGCATGAATTCTTCAATCATGGTGTGAGCCTCATCACTTTGTTCCAGTTCGACACCTGTGGGGTGTCCCTCATCATCGAGCACAACATTGAGTTGGGTCATCTCAAGGTCAAGAGCTCCTTCGGCAAAGCGTTTCTTGCGGAGCAGGGTAGCGAGCTGGCGAGCAACGCCAAGCATTGTGTCTACTTCCTTGTCGCCGATGCGGCTGCGACCCTCCATTTGATCGAGAGCTTGTTGGTAAGTCAGACGCTTGCGTGAGCAGATGACTGAGAGTCGGAAGTCGGCTTTGACGACGACGCCTGCCTCATTAATCTGCATCAAGCAGAGCTCAGTGAGGCGATCTACGCCCTCCTTGAGAGAGCAGATATCATCACAGAGACGAGGGGGGAGCATTGGCAGCACGCGGTCAGGCAGGTAGGTGGAGTTGCCACGCTGGCGTGCTTCCTTGTCCAGTGCTGAGCCGGGGGTCACATAGTGACTCACATCAGCAATATGCACGGCAAGCTCCCAGCCACCAGTCTTGAGCTCGTTCACGGCGATGGCATCATCAAAGTCACGAGCTGTTGATGGGTCAACGGTGATGACGCATTTCTGACGCCAGTCGTCGCGTTTGGCAGCTTCTTGCTCGCTCACCTTACTTGGGATAGCGAGGGTCTCGCGCAGGACATCTTGATCAAAGCTGTCACGGATGTTGTATCGGGCGATGAGAGCCTTCATATCAACACCTTCATCTTCGGGCCAGCCAAGTACTTGGTTGACACGCCCTTGCGCCTCTACGTTTGCGATGGGGTAGCGTAGTACATCAACGACGATGAGCATGCCGATGAGTGCATCGGGGGGGGCTGGCTCAGTGAGCTCTACATAGACGGGGCTGGTTATGCCATCGCCCTTCATGCTGCCGTAGTTACCACCTGGGCGGTAGTAACCCACCCATGAGCCTTGGCGGCGTTGGATAATCTCCTCAACGCTCGCCTCAATCTTCATGTCAGATTGATTAGACCCGCGCTTTTGGTGACGGTTGAAATTCTTGGGGGCGTTAAAGTTGACCTTGACGCGTACGTGGTCGCCATCCATGGCTTGGGCGCTACGGTAGTCAGCAATTTTAAGCTCAACAGGGCCCTCTTTGATACCGAGGGGTTCACGTAGGGCTTCTTGACCTGCTGCATTGGGGATGAAGAGGATTTTACCGCTGCGCAAGACGCGGATGCGACCCTCAAGTGGGGCGTCTTCATGCTGCGACTTAGGCTCGCGGAGGATGTAGCGCGACTGTTGGAGTCGGACAAGTTTGCCTGATTTCTCCCACTCGCGTAAAAGGTTGCGTAAGATGGGGCGCTGGGGGGAATCAAGTCCCATACCGCGCGCGATACCCGCAGCATCCTGCGGGCTGTAATTTTTGTCCTGAAGGTGCGCTAAAACGGCGCTTTCCAGACTATTGTCATTTTTCATTAATTAAATTATATTTCAGATATCACTTAAGCTTATCTACTAATGAGACGAGTGCCGCTAGCAAGTCCTGCGACCCATAGTATTCAGCTGAGTGAAGACGGTCTGCTTGGATGGAAATGCTTTTATTGAACTTCTCGATGATTGGGAGATAGGCTTCTTGGTAGCGAATGAGGAGGGCATCATCGATGTCTTGCATCGTGTTGAATGCTAAGCCCCATTCTTGAAGTGAGCTTTGTAGTTTGATGAGTGTAGCTAGTGCTGCTTTTGCACTCTCTTCCGAGTTGATGGAGGCCATCGACTGGTGGAGCTGCGCGAGCAAGATGACACCAGCGCGGATATGTAGCTCCAAATTAGAAATCTGGGGCGTAGCAAGGACTGATGTCAGAGGCTGGGTAGAGATCGCTTGCGTGACAGGCGTACTCTGATTGATCTTGGGGCTCTCTGCCATGAGTGGGCAGCACAGGAGGATGCTGAGGAGGATGGCTTTCATAAATCAGAGCTTAGTCATTGAGCATGGTGCAGAGGGCTTGTAGTTGCTGTGCAAAGGGGATGTTTAGGAAACATTGAGCTCGATGGAGACGGAAGATCTCTTCGTAGGCCTTGCCCCATGATGTACGTAGATTGATCTCTAGCGTCTTACGGAGGATGGCTTGCTGTTCTTCGCTCAGTTCGGAAAGCGCCTCCATCTCACAGCGGCAGCTGTAGACACGAGGCATGATTCTAATGAGCGCATCAGTTGCTTTGCTTGCGCTCTCTTTGTCCTGCACTGATGAGAGTATCTGATGCAGGTCATCGGCGAGGCTGATGTAGCGCGTGAAGCAGTCCAACAACTGAGCATCAAGCTTAGGGCTCTCTGCTTGAGCATAGAGCGAGGGCATGATGAGTGCTGCTGATAGGAGGAATGCTTGGTAGCGCATGAGCCTATTGTAGCATCTTGCTTGGCTCTGTCAAAGCCTTGTTTGTGGCAGTTAGAGGGATTGCTGTAGAAAATGGTTCAAAAGGCTGATTTATTTTTACTGTTTGGCGTTGGGCTCAGTGCTTTGTTCACTTGGCTTAGCTTCGTCTGTGGACGTTTTCTCTTGGCCTTCGCCATCTGCTGAGTTTTCTTCCTGACTCGTAGCACCCTCATCAGCCTCTTGACTGGCCTTGAGTTGGTCGGCTTCTGTCAGCTTTGCTGCGTTATCTTCTATTTGCATCTCGATTTCGCGTTGGATTTCTTCCTTGATAGCGGAAATTTGAGATTCGACGCCGGATGCGCTGCGCTCAAGTACGCTTAATTGACGATCAAGTGAGCTTTGTAGGCTGCGTAGCTCGCGCTTGCGCTTGTTGATCTCTGTATCCATATCTCGATATTCCTTGCGCAGTGGGGTACGATATTCCTCAGGCAAAAGGTTGCGGTTGAGGGAGAGGATACGACGGAAAGCCTGGTTGTCATTGTGGACTTTGTCAGCCTCTTCAAAATTGCCTGCAATCATGAGCTCTCGAGCTGCATCCATCTTTTGCCAGAACTCTGTGAGCAGCGCATCAATCGTACCAATATTCTCGTCAAAATCCTTACTAATTAGCTCGTCATAGTTCTCCGCGATGCCATTGGATTTACGCTTCATGTTTTCGAGCTGCGAAAGGTTGCGATAGTTGGGGGCATACCAGCAGTTGCGTATGTCATAGCCTTGTTCCTTGAGGAGAGCTGCCATCTTGGTGTTGTCTTTGGCCTCTGCCCTGAGTAGAGTTTTCATCTGCGTCTCGCGGAGGCGGAGGCGCTTACGTTCCTCGTTCTCGATGAATTTTGTCATGCGATTGTGGAAGATTTTGACCTTCTTGAGATAGCTGTGATAGGCTTCTTTGTATTCAGGGACGCCTCGGTAGCGATCATCAATGATTTCAAAGCGGTTGAGTCCCATAGTGACACGATGAATATTATTCTGTGAGATGTCATTGATCATAGCCTCGTAGGCTTTTTTCGCATCATCCATGTACTTCATGCGCTGGTCTAAGGTGACATTTTTGAACTCGTAGTCACCTTGACTGTAGCTGTTGTATCTTTGCTGCAATTCGTTGGCTTTGAGGGAGCTTTCGTCGAGTCGCTCAGTGCTCCTAGCGATGCGTTTTTTTGCAGAGCGCAGCATGCTGCTGAGGCTGCGGGATGGCTCCTTAAGCTCGGCGTAGAGCTTGTCAAGGTCCTTGACTTGTTCGCGCAGCATGAGGCTGCGGTCTGTAGCTTGTGCTGGGCCCGCGGGTGCTGGGGTCGCTGCTGCTGGCAGTTCCTCAAGGGCAACTTTAGTTTCTTTGTCTATTTTTTCGCCCTCTGTGGGAGTTGCTTCAGTTGCTGCATTTGGGGTCGCAGTTTCTGGTTTAGCTTGCGCATAGCTGAGAGTCGAGAGGCAGAGTGCGGCTGCAATAAAGAGGGAGAAAGGGGTCTTCATAACTAGTGTTCTATTAAGTTAATGATAGCACATCTCGGGCCTCGCTGCCAACCTCAAATAAAGCAGATGTGAAAAAAATGCCGGATTTAGCGTTCCCAAGCTTTTTTCTTTGCCTTTGTGATGTGTGGGGGGCGCACATAGATGGGCTCAGGGGGCTTTGCTGCCAATTTTTCGCGCTCTGTCTCAGAGAGTGCTATCCAGCTAGATACAAGTCCTTGCGCTGTTGATTTGAGTTCGTAGGCTTCCGCTCGGATACCTGCGGCGTTGAGTTTTTCCTTTGTCTCAACACTAGCGTATCGTATTTCTTGGTTCGCTTGATGAAGGATGATTTCCTCTGTACTTAGTACTTGGATTTCACCCTCGGGGAGGCGCAGTGTCCATCCGCCACGCTTGGCATCGGAGATGATGTGGAGCGGCTCCTCCACGAGCTGTGTCCATGAGTCGATGGCTACCATTGTTGCTCCACGTACCATGGAGATGCCTACACCTGCGGCTAGTGCGACGCGCACCCCCCCGTAGCTGCCTGGGCCTGCTCCGATGAGTATCGTTTCAAGTTTGTCCTCAGCAAGTTGCTCCAGTGCGGCCTCGAGTGCAGGGAAGAGGAAGCTGTCATGATTGCGCACAGCTCGCCAGCTGTGGCTAGAGATGATGCGCCCATTCTCATCTGCGAGGCAGAGTGAGGCGTCGGGCAGGGAGCATTCGATGGCAAGAATCATTGGTCTTTCAGGGTGATTAATTGGCGCGATGCAGCTGGGCTGTGGTCCATTTGCCGCGCGTGATGCTCTTCTCAAGGATGAGTCCGTGTGACTGTGCTGCCGCGATGGTCTCATCGGCCTGACTGCGCAGGATGCCCGAGATAATCAGCGTGCCGCAGGGTTTCATTGTCTCAATGATATGGGGGAAGGCCTGCTGGAGTACTGTGGAAAAGAGGTTGGCTAGGACGAGCTCAGAGCGCTCTTCTTCCTTGGCAACCCACTCAAATACGTCAGCTTGGAAGAGGTCAATATTCTCGGCATCACCGTTGCGCTCGATGTTGCGCTGGGCTATCTCTACGGCCTTGGGGTCGAAGTCAAAGCTAATGGCGCGCTTGGCTCCAAGTTTGATACCAGCTAGCGCGAGTACACCTGTGCCGCAGCCAATATCACTCAGCTGCCAGCTCTTGTCACGATGTGTCTTGGCATAGTCGCAGAGCAGGCGCAGGCAGGTGGATGTGGTCGCATGGTCTCCCGTGCCAAATGCCATCTCGGCAGGGAAGCTCAGAATGATGCGCTTGGGATACTGGGCGCGAAGATTGGCGAGGATGTCCGCATCATCACTCGCGCAGATAACGAGCTGCTGGCGGATGAGTAGGGGGGGTTGATTCTCTGGTGCCGTTGCAGCGACCCAGTCGGTCTCATCCATGCGCTCAATCTTGCCGCCGTGGGCGGCCTGAAAGAGTAGGGCTTGTGCCTCGTGCTCCCAGTAGATGTCAATAATTGCTTTAGTTGCTTGAAATCCCTCAGAGATGACGGTGTTTGGTAAATCACGGCTCAGTTCTTGCCAATTCTCTACTTCTTCTACAGCTATGTTTTTGTACCAGTGCCACATATATATTTTTTAATGATGATTAGTCCAGCACGCTTGCGCTTAGACTCAGCGCATCGTGGTTGGAGATGATGAAAAGCTCCCCTGTCTCTAGGATACGTGCATAAAATCTCGTGTTCTCACGCATGCTGATGGGGGCGATCTGGATGGTGTAGCTGCGCTTGATTACATGATAGTCCGCCATGGCGATGTTGCGCATATCTGAGGAAGTCTGATCGTTTTGATCGCTTAGGTAGTTCTCCTCACGCTGCTTGCTGCTCTGATAATCAAGCTGTTGCTCGATATTAGACGCGCTGCTATCGGTGAGGATAACCGCACTCTGCTCGTTGATTTTATTGACCTTTATGTCGAGTTTGATGCTAAAGATGGGCTTCTTGAGGGCGCGTAGGGCGGACTCATCATGGCGATCAAGCCACTGCTGCACCTCAAGCTTTTGCAGTGTTTGCAGGTAGTGCGAGGCGCGGTGAGGGTTGATGTTTGGACTCACGTCCTTGCCATTGAGTGTGCCTGTCCAGCTCTCGTCGATGTAGTCGTAGTCGAGAATGAGCTTTGCCTTTTGGTAGTCAAGCGTGAGCTTGCTGAGTGATGCAGCAGAGAATCGTAGTACCTGATGTTTTTTCCAGTTGGCTTCGTGCTGGGAGAAGTAGCGCGTGAGCTTGCTGCTTATCTTGTAGATGCTGGCGCTACCTCGTTGCCATCCAATCCAGTAGCCCGAGTTCCCATCCCCCGTTGGCTCGTTGACGCGCTTAATGTAGTAGATGGCTGGCTCCCTGTCTTTGATGAGGGGGATGTCGACCCCATAGAGTAGGGAGCGGAAGGCGCAGGGGCGCGGCAAGACAGTGAGCGTGTAATCTGGCTGATCGAGTCCATGGAGATTGATGATCTTGGCGGGATTTGTATAGAATGGTATGTCGGCGACAAAGCCATCGACTGGTACCTCGCTAATGGCGTTGAGTAGCGCTGATACGACACTGGATTCAGCCTCGGCGTAGGGCTTATTTCCGAGGGAGAACTGCCAGAGGTCATCTACCTGACTCTTTTTGTCACCAGGAATCATCAGCAGGATGAGATTGTCGGGTGAGTAGCGTGAGCGCAGGGCGATGCGAGATATGTCACGGGGGTGGATATTGCTAAACTTGCGTGAGCGCAATTCATTAAAGCTCAGAGGGAGATCTAGGCTATAGATAGGGGCCTCACCAGTCTTGATTTTGGCCATCAGGGAGCTGGGAAGTACAGGTAGCTCAAAGGCTGCATTGAGCAGTTTGCTAAATTGTCCGCTGCGCTGCACGCGGGGCTCTGCTTGCAGGCTAAAGACCGCATTGCGATCGGAGCAAGTGGCAAGCTGTACCATCATATCATCCTTTTCTGAGTAATGCGCAGGGTAGATATGGAGTGTTACCTCTTCGCCGTCGTTTAATTGGAGCCTGATGCTGGTAGCTAACTTCTCATCGGGTAGCTCGATGTCTTGCTTGTTTTGTACGCGCGGTGACTTGAGCTCGGAGAGCTTCTTGATGAGGTTGTTGACTACTTCATTGTCAGCTGCGCAGTGCATGGGAGAGGTAATGTTCCAGCTTGCCTCAGCACTCACACGGTTGAGAAGGAGTTGATCATCGGCGTTTTTGATGCTCAACGCGAGTACATTCTCTGGCTGGATTTGGAGGGGTTTGGGGTCGCGAAGACCGCGCAGACCATCCTTGAAGAGAGGCAGGATATTGCCTGTGACAACGTGGATGCGCTTGTCACGACCGTAGAAATCAGTGCGCATATAGGTGGTAGGCAGCATGGTCTCCCCATCTTCAGATGCGGTAAACCATGGAGCTACTGAGCCGAGGGTGTAGCGAGCAAGGGTGGTGTGTCCATCCCCCTGTGGCATCTTGAGTGTGATGCGATGTGGGCTTGTCTCTACGCCAAACTCTCGCAGGCTGATGCGCGTGGTGTTATTGAGGGGCAGGGTATCAACGAGACGAGCCGCCTGAGTGAACTGAAGGATGGCGGATGAGGCCTGTTGCGACATGCGGTCCTTGAAGGGCTCGGTAATCCACCATGCACCGTAGGCATCCTTCTCGCATTTGATGGTCTCATGCAAGTCCTCAATGCGTATCCAGTTTGCCTTGCTGAGCGTATTAGAGCTTTGGCTCTCAAAGAGGCTGCCGCCTTTTTCAAAGCGATACCAGCCCGTGAGTGCAGAGAGATTGCCGTCAATGGCCAAGAAGACAGCCGCCGTGGTCACGGCGAGGCATGCCAGCGTCAGTAGGATTGTTGCAAGATATCTCATGAGCTACTATGGGGGCTTAGTGGCGGCGGGTGTTCCAGATGACGAGCATCACGAAAATGGCAAAGAGTGGCATCAGGATGAGCGTGATGAGCTCTAGCGCTGATTCCGAGTGACGATTGAGGTCAATCTTCATGCGCAGATCCTCATTCTCGCTCTTGCCAGCGTATTCTGGTCGGTTGATCATCCACGCAAAGAGGGTGCGCAGGTAGTCGCGCTGCTCGCTGCGTGTTTCATCTTTGGAGAGCATCTGTGTGTTAGCGATAAGCATCAGGGTGGAGAGGTTGTTGGGGTCCTTGCTATGGCCGCGCGTCACAGCAGCGCCAATGCAGAGTGGTCCAGCCTTGTCCTCATTGGGGTCAAACTTGGGATCAAGATCCATGCTGGTTTCTCCGTAGTAGTCGGGGGTAGTCATCAGCAGGGGGTAGGTGGAGAGCTTGCGTAGGTTGGCAATATTCTCATCGCCATGCTCGACGGTGATGGACATGCTCTGACCTCCGATGCGAGTGGTGCCGTTCCAGAAGCTTTTGGTGCAGTTGAGTGATTTGGGGAAGAGTGCGGAGATGTCGTAGTAGGCACGCTTGCGCTCGCGCAGCAGGACGCGGTCGCTGTTGGGGCGCAGTCCCTGCTCTCGCAGGAAGCGGTAGAAGTGGGGTAACTTGACCGCGAGTGGATCTAGTGCGACAAAGAAGGCATGTCGGCCATCCCTCTCCCAAAACTCTTGGATCACCTTCATCTCATCAGTGTTAAAGTCGCTCTGAGGGGCAATAATGAGTAGACCCTCAGCATTGGCTGGTACCTTATCCACATTGGCGATATCAAGCCAAGAGAGCTGTACATTGAGCGATGCTGAGATTTCAGCCATCATGGAGAGCAGCGTATCATCATCACGAGAGATGCCGCCTTTGCCCTCAACTACATATATCTGGCGCATGTCACCCTCGACAGCCTCCGTGATCGCAGAGCAGACGACCTCGTCCATCATCAGCGCAACGGCTCGCTTGCTTTCATCGGGCAGGGTGTCGTACTTGATAAAGGCTGCACCTGAAAGGATGCGCACATGCTTGCGCTCGCCGCGATCCTCAAAGGTCTTGAGCGCTATTGATGCATCATCACGCGCATCCACCACACAGATGTTCTGATTGAAATCAATCCCATAAATCTGAGAAATCTCGCGTGCGCGGTGGGGTTGGCGCAGCGGATCAAAGAACTCTACCTCAACCTTAGCTTTGCTTACGCGCTCATACTCATGGAGCAGGGAGCGCATGCGGGTGTAGTTCTGCGTCGAACGTTGGAAGGCGAAAATGACGCGTACCGGTGCATTGTGGTTCTGAACTCGATCGCTGCTCAGTACATTGACGCTGCGCTCCGAGATCGTGTAGCGCTGATCTGAGGTCAGGTCATGGCGAATATACTCCTGGCTGGAGATATAGTTGAGAGCCAAGACGAGCAGGGCGACTAGGATGAGATTCACCCAAGCAAGGGGGTTGCTCTTAGCTCGACGCGCCTTAGGAGAAGGATTTGTATTCATGGGGATGATGGATAAAAATGATTAAATGGAAAAATTGCACGAAAGCTCGCCTCCAATCAGCGACGCCAGCGACGGTAATCGATAATACGCTTGGTAATGGCAAGGGTCATCAAGGTGAGCGAGAGATAGAGGACCAAGGGGCGTGTATCAATCAAGCCGCGGGAGAATGATGAAATCTGATCGGTGCAAGAAATGTAGTGAAAGATGGATGCCGCGGGGAATTCACCCCAGAGCTCCGTCACTCGACTGGCAAAGTAATAAGTAATCATCAGCCCTGTGCAGATGATGCCAGATATAATCTGACTCCCAGATATTGCTGAGCACATGAGCCCCATCGCGACGAAAAAGGCGCCCGTAAATGCCAGAATACTATAAGGCCCAATCCAATCAGCCAGACGGTAATCAATCGTGCCATCCGCTACGATATCATAGCGTAGGAGGGTGTAGTAGTTTGCCAGCTCGCTCATCATGGGGTAGGTCAGTAGTGGCAGCCAGAGCAATAAGTAAAAGGCATAGGCCGCCAAGTACTTGCCAAGGACAATCTGCGCTGTTGTGACAGGTGCTGTCAGCAGCCCTTCGAGCGTGCCCATACGTTCTTCCTCCGCCAGCAGACGCATCGTAATGAGGGGGAAGAGGAAGATATAGAAGAACCAGAAGGTCATATCATTGAGCATGTAAAAGAGCAGGCCTTCACCCGTAGCCTGACTCATCACCTTGAGAGAGGTCTGGAGGGAGAAGCCCTGTAAGCCCATTGCGCAGGCCAAAATCACCCAGCCAAAGGGCGTGGCGATAAAGCTGCGAAACTCGCGCGCAAAAATAGTCATGACCGTGCGCAGGTAGGATGTGCTATGATTGATGGTCGTATCGGAAAGCTTGGGAGTAGCCATAAATAAAATAGTTAAATCGGAAAGGGGGCTAGGGAAAAAATTAATCACGGCGAGTCATCTCAACAAAGACATCCTCGAGTGTTGGCACATGGCGGTAGATATGGCGGAGTGGGTAGCCCAACTCTGCGATGATAGTCGCCGCTCGCTCGCGGGTATCTGTACCGGGCTCAGCACGCAGCGTTAAGCTGTGCCATCCATCATCAAAGCTCGCTTCGTGAATAACCTTCTTAATAGCCTCAATGCTCGCTAGAGCCTCCATCGCCGGTTCAAGTGCTCCCTTGAACTCCACCGTGACGCGTCCTGCGGCACGCAGGCTTGTCGTGAGGTTTTCTGGGGTGTCAGCCGCCTTGATGACGCCCTGATCAATGATGATAACCTTGTTGCAGATCATCTCTACTTCACTCAGGATATGAGTTGAGAGAATGACTGTGTGATTCTCAGAGAGCTCGTGAATCAACTCGCGAATCTGGCGAATCTGATTGGGGTCCAACCCATTGGTGGGCTCATCGAGAATCAGTAAATCTGGCTCGCCAAGCAGCGCATCAGCGAGACCAACGCGCTGGCGATAGCCTTTCGAGAGCGTGCGAATGAGGCTGCGCCTCTTTACCTCAAGCCCACAACGCTCAATAGCGCGCACGACTTGCTGGCGTACGGATCGACCGCAGATTCCCTTGAGACGGGCACGGTAGTCGAGAAACTCATACACGCGCATATCATCATAGAGTGGCACATTCTCAGGCATGTAGCCAATGTGGCGTCGAGCTTCAATAGGGTTGTCCGTAATGTCATAGCCAGCAATTGATGCCGTCCCTGCACTTGGGGGTAAATAGCCCGTGAGCATTTTCAGCGTCGTCGTCTTACCTGCGCCATTGGGGCCGAGGAAGCCGATAATCTCACCCTTCTCAATATTAAAGGATGCATCCTTAACGGCAACAAAACGTCCGAATGCTTTATGCAGGTGCTGTGCTTGAACCATACTCATACGAGAGATAATACTAGCAGATATCAACCATTTTTCAAGCCAAAACTCCCCAGCCATGCGATTCATCATGAAAGCGCAAGTTTGCGGTCTCTCTCAGAGGGCTATCCACTCTGAGGAATGGAGAAAAAAATCAGCCCTGCCGCGCGTGTAATGCGGCAGGGCTGATGATAATTTACTGTTTCTAGCGATTTAGTCGATCTCAGCAAAGTTCCATGTTTGTGTTTCGTGGGACCAGCTGAATTGCTCATTCTTCCATGCCGTATCATTAATGATGAGGCTGTCAAATCGGCCGTTGCCATAGAGAGAACCATAGCCGAGGTCATGGCGAGCAGATGTGATGCTGGAGGACTCGCGCACAAAGGTGCTGTCCCTGGTCAGGAGACCACCAATGAGTCGATTATTGAGCCAGATCGCGTAGCTGTTGTAGCCGTTATTTGCAAACATGTGCTCAACATCGCTGATTTGCGCATCGTCCGAGGTTTCAACTTTGATAAAGGGCGCATTAATGATGCCCGCATTTGCTAAGTCATTCGCGTCATCTACCTTGATGGTTACCCAACCTGTATCTGAGCTGATGTTTGGCAGCTTGATTGTAGGTGCATCATAGGTGATGTTCCCATTCTCTACACTGGTGTGCACTCCATCAGTACTGGTGATGCCTTCCCCTGCCTCAATTGTGATGTTGCCATCTCCGCCTGTGGAAAGATTGGCATCTTGATTAATCACACCACCGCTGCTGATATCGAGATTGCCGCTATCCAAGATGATGTCCTTGCTAATGGTGATGTCCTTGTCATCTGTTTGTGCGATGGTTACATCGCCACCCGAGGTGTTGATATCACCCAGCACGAGGTCGTGACCTGAGTTGCTCAGATTGATGTCGCCGCTTGCACTCGCTGCCGAGAGCTCGCTGGTGGAGAGCTCAAGAGCATCGTTGACACCGATACCCTTATCAGCTTTGAGGATGATGCTATCCGCATCAATGTTGAGATCATCGCCGTTGCCATCTGTGATGGCTCCGCCAGAGCTGAGCTCAATGCTACCATTGCCCGTGCTGAGCAGTCCCAGATTAAGATCTCCACTAGCACTAATGATGATGTTACCATCACCGCTGCTTGCTGAGTCGATGTTGAGGTCTCCAGTTTGGCTGATGTTGATATCGCCAGTTGTCGTCTCTGCGATGAGGCTGTCGATAATCGTATTGATTATGCTGCTGTTGCCTATACCACTGCCAGCGATGAGCTCAAGACCCCCTGCTGTGATGGTACTGCCTGATGCTGCATTGATGTCATCCTCCACCGTGATGCTCACATCGCCTGTGGCATTGATATCGTTGAGGATGATTCCACCCAGATCGTTCAGTGTGATATGACCACCACTTGTTGCCTCAAGGCTGTTGGTGCTGAGCTCAATGGCGTTGCCCTTGGCGCCGATGCTACCAGCTTTGGCGCTCAACTTGATGTCATCAGCCGTGATGTCTGTGTCTACATCCGCGCCCAACTCGGTGATGTTACCTGCCGTGGAGCTTAGCTCCACGCGGCCACCATCAGCGATAATTGAGTCGATGCGGATGTCTTGACCTGCCGTGATGTTTACATCTGCGTCAGAGACAATGCTGTTGAGATCAATGCTGTCTTGCTCATCGAGCTGGATGCCTGCGCTACGAGCAATGAGTGTTGCCGAGTCGACTTTGCTATTGAGGTTAATGCCCATCTGAGCCGTCACATTCAGATCTTGAGCCGTGATGAGTGAGTCTGCGTCAATCTTGACGACAGAGCCAGTCATGCTCTCAAGAATCACATTGCCTGCGGCAGCTGTGATTGTACCCACATTGATGTCCGCGCCAGCTTGGATATCGATAGAGCCATTAGCCGCGCTGACCTTAGTCACCGTGATGGCATCGTGCTCGACGATATTGATGTCACCAGTACCTGTGTTTGCCAGCTCGATGGAGTTGACATTGGTGCGCAGTGCTGCGCCAGTGGAGGCGATGCCATCAGCCGCATGGATGATGAGCTTGTCAACGCTGATATGATGGGTAGGTGTTGGCAGATCACTCGCAAGAATAGCTCCTTCGCTTGCCGTCAGGGTCACGAGGTCTTTAGCTTGAAGTTGCGCGTTGAGGCTGATGTCACCAGTCTGAGCAGTCATGCTTATGTTACCGAGTGTCGCAGTTGTTGCGGCATTGATGTCGATGCTTGTACCTGCATCCAGCGTGATGTCACTTACGGCATCAACCGTGTCGTTGGTCACGATGGAGCCTGTAGCAG
>CAMQZC010000034.1 GCA_947039485.1 uncultured Verrucomicrobiales bacterium
TCTACACGTACTGACACACTCTTTCCCTACACGACGCTCTTCCGATCTCAGCTCCGCAGACGTCAACGAGGGGTGCCCCTTGCTTAGCCTCAGCGATAGCGCGGAACAGGGACTCCTCAGTAACAGCCATGAGGCGACGCGCCTCCTCGCTGCACTTATCAGGAGAGCCCACACACATGGTCAGGGCGTTATCTCCATACCAGCCATCAACGATAGCGCCCACATCGAGGCTGACTATATCACCCTCATTGAGGATACGCTTGCTGCTGCCAATACCGTGGACAACCTCCTCATTCACAGAGATACAGAGATGACCGGGGTAGCCAGCGTAGCCGAGGAAAGCATTGCCGCATTTTTCGCGTGCAAAGAGCTCTGCGGCATAGTTGTCAACATCCTTAGTGCTGATACCTGGCTTGATGAAGGCCTGAGTCTCCATAAGGATGCGTGCAGAAACCTCGCCTGCTTTGCGCAGTTTGTTGATTTCGTTCGGGTTGCGTATTGGAGTTCTGTCAGCCATATATATTTGTTTTTAGGAGAAAGGTGATTATAGCACTTTTTGCTAAAATGGCAAGCCCCGTTCATCTGTCTTTTTTATGGCAAATAGCTATCTTCTTCTTGATAGATTGCGTATAATTTTGTACCATAGCCATATGAAGTTTATTAGCTCTATCTCGCTCGGGTCTTCGCTCCTACTATTAGCTAGTTGCACACCTTCGATTGTGCTTGAACATAGAGCAGATGAGCTTCTTTACAGTAAGCAAGTTACGCTCGATTTCCAAGAGGGTTGCATGAGCTATCGTCTGCGCGATGATGAGAGCTCGTCTTGGCGTGAAGGTCGATGGGTGAAGCATCATTTACTCTTCCCACGTGAGCTGCGTGATGATAATTCTCAGCCAGTTAAGTGGTCTTATAGTCTAATTTCTGAGAGTCGCGGGCTATTGCGCTACCAGACCGAGGTTTGCGATGGTGGCTGCCCGATGAAGTATGAGATCGTCCTCGATTTCAAGGCTGCGAATCGCGGTGTGGCACATGGCACGGGCTCCGACTTTGAGTGGGAGATGCGCTACAAGAAGGTTCCCTTTGAGATTAGACCCTACTAAAACTTACAGAATAATCTAGTCTAGAGACTTCCCGCTTGACCCTGAGTCTGAAATTGATAGAATAGCCTTATGCTAGTTGCGATTATAATAGCCTACGTCCTCATCGGGCTTTTTACCTTGGGTGGCGTGATGGATATCAAGGCATGTATCGTCAATATCGAGCAATCGGCAGGCCCTGTTGTCCTAATCAATCAACTCCTCGCCGCCTCGACGAATCTGTTGATTGCGCTGGCTGTTTTTGTCGCAATACAGATGCTTCTCTTTGTGGAGAAGATTACGCTCGTCTACATGCCCTCTATCCTCATGGCTTTGTCCACGGCTAATACGCCCAAAAAAGCTATCAAAAAAGAAGGCAAAAAGAAGGTGATTGCAAGCAAGCCTCAGGTCGGGTTTGCTAGTCATGTGGGAGGCTTTGACAAAGAGCCTGCGCAGCCAGCTAATCGCTCCCCCTATGCAGGCATTCCCTCCCTAGAGCCCTGCGCTGCGAATCCCTCTGTAGCCCCCCCCTCATTAGATATGACGAGTAGACCTCATGGGAGCGATCAATTCCACTCTGTTGCGTCAACCATTCCACTCTCTCCTCTCGCCACGCCGACTTGTGACGCACAGCTTGACATGCCAAGCCCTGCACAACTGGCGCCCGTCATTGATTCTCCCAGCCCCGCCCCGCAAAAGGATCAGGACGATGCCGCATTAAGCTTCTTCCGCGTCGATTGATGTCCAAGCCTTCTCCCTCATCCTGCTGCGTATCCAAACTCATCTCTGAGTATGTGGGCATCGCGCTGAGTCCAGCGGAGCTCAGAGCTGTGAGTATTGGCGCATCTGGCCGCTGTATTTATCGAGGAGCTGGTTTACTGGGGATCTATTGGACTGATGAGCGAGCTGATAACGCCTCTTTCTTGCCTGCGGCTCACGGCCTAGCTGCTGCTCAGGTGCCAGTACCTCGCATTTTTGCCCAATCGGATTTGGGTGATGGACGTGGAGTCTGCCTCGTTGAGGATTTGGGCGAGCTTGATATTTATAGCTTTAAGGATGCTAGCTGGAATGTATGCCGTGAGATTTATCGCGCCGCTTTTCGTTCGCTGCTTGCGCTACATCACTGCGAGCCTGATTGGCCCTTGCAGCCGCCCTTTGATGCGAGCCTCTACCGCTGGGAGCAGGCCTACTTTGCCGAGCATTTTTTAGCTTGCCACCTCCAATTGGACTCAGCTATGGAGATTATCGAGCAGCGAGCTTTTATCGAGCTTGCAGAGATGATCGCCGCGCTGCCACGCGTGCCTGTGCATCGAGACTGCCAGAGCCAGAATATCATGATGAGGGATGGTGAGGCATGGCTCATTGACTTCCAAGGCATGAGGATGGGGCGTCCAGAATATGATATTGCCTCCCTCATCTATGATCCCTACATGGATTTACCAGCAGCAGCTCGTCTTGAGCTGCTCCAGATATGGGAGCAGGAGAGTGCGCAGCCTCTTGATTACAGCATCCTCTCCGCCTGCGGAACGCAGCGCATCATGCAGGCACTAGGCGCATTCTCTAACATCGGTCATCATCAAGGGCGTGACTGGTATCTTGCTATGATTCATCCTGGCTTGCGCTCCCTGCGTGAGCTCCTCGAACTCAATCAGGATAAATCGAGCCCTGTAGAGAAAATATTATCATGTTTGAACGCCGCCAACATCCTTTAAAGCGATTCTCGCTGCGTCTCTGTAGGCTTCTATTTCTGCTGTCGCTGCTGTGGATGCTAGGCTCTTGGGTGGAGCAGGGGAGCTTTAACCTTGATGAGCGCATGTATCATGCGCTCACTAGCTCCAGTCGTGGGGAGAAGCCCCTACGTCTCGGTGATGTGGATGCCAAGCTCAATATCATCCCACAGCCCAAGGAGTCCGTGCGTACGCAGTACCCCGAGGTAGGAGCCCTGCTGCTGGATGTGGATGCGCTCAATGAGAGTTTTATGGCGCGCGATGAATACGCCCCCCAAGACCTAGCCGTCATTCTCAATGAGCTCGCCAAGGTCGATTTACTCTCTCTAGGTTTCTCCTCCACTCTCGACTGGAAGCTTAATAAGAAAGACATGGGATTGCAAGCCTTAGAGATGAGCCTCGCCGCCCTCCCTCACATCACCATCGGTCTGCGCGCTCAATTGGCAGCGCAGGCAGACTTTACCCCCGAGAATATCCGCCATATAGCCATCCCTCTGGAGCAGATTGAGGGCGACATCTCCGGACTTCCCTCAGCCAATAAGTGCATGCCAAGTATTCTCACCTCATCAGCTAAGCTCAATTGGGCTCCCGACTGGGTGATGGATGAGCCGCTCATCCTCATGCCTGGTCAACATCAGGGCTTTCCCCTGCTGCTGCGCTGGAATGGCGAGATCTACCCAACCCTCCCCCTGTGCATGGCCATGGAGACCCTCAATCTGAGACCTGAGAATATTCGCGTCAAGCTCGGATCATGGATCAAACTGGGCTCGCGCCAGCTACCACTTGATGATCATGGGCGCGTCTCGGTGATGAAGAGTAAGCTGCGCAGCCTCCAGCTCGCCAGCGTCCTAGATGACCCAACATCGATACCTGCGCATGTCATCGTCGAGCACAGCCCCCAGCAGCCCTCGCTAGGCAGTCGACGCCTCAACTGCATGGCGCGCAGCCTCTCTAGCCTCCTCTCTGTAGGAGCGCGACATATTGATGTGAGCATGAAGATGGAGCAAGTCCTCCTCCTGCGCGAAGCTCGATGGCAGGACTCTGCCCGGTGGGCGTACCTGCTACCCTGCCTGCTGGGGCTCACCCTGCTAATTTTGCCCAGCTGTCCCAAGTCTGCTCGTATCGTGATTTACATCCTCTTGCTCGCCTCCATTATCTACGTCACGATGAGATTGCTCTCTGATGGACGGTGGATACCCATTAACAGCTACTTGGCTTGCTGGGTGGCAATTTCCCTCGTGGGAGCTAGAATTATGGGGGTGAATAATAAGAGACTTCGCTAAGAAATCGTGTCTTTTTATCACCACGACAGGGAATCGGCTTGATTCTTTGCAGCTTTGCGTTAGAATATATCTCAAGTATGAAAGCCTTGGTAAAGTCAAGGGCTGATAAAGGCCTCGAATTGATGGACGTCCCTATGCCTGAAGTTGGTGTAAATGACGTATTAATAAAGATTTATAAAACAGCCATCTGTGGTACAGATATGCATATCTGGAACTGGGATGAATGGGCTCAAAAGACAATCCCCATCGGGATGCATGTCGGACATGAGTTCTGCGGTATTGTTGAGAGCATCGGTAGCGCTGTAAAGCACTTCAAACCAGGTGATGTCGTCTCTGGAGAGGGCCATATCGTCTGCGGTCATTGCAGCAACTGCCGCCGCGGTCGCTTCCACCTCTGCCCCAACACAGAGGGCGTCGGAGTCAACCGCGCAGGTTGCTTTGCCGAATACCTGTCCATCCCTGAGAGCAATGTCGTCCCTATCCATCCGAATATGAGTATGGATGTAGCCGCCATCCTTGACCCCCTTGGCAACGCCACACACACCGCCCTCTCTTGGGATCTTGTCGGTGAGGACGTCCTCATCACAGGTGCTGGTCTCATCGGCTGCATGGCAGCTGCCGTCTGTAGGCATGCAGGGGCAAAGAGCGTCACCATCACCGATATTAGCGACTTCAAGCTTGAGCTCGCCAAGTCCATGGGTGCTGATGTGACCATCAATGTCACCAAGGATAGCCTCGATAGCGCACGTAAAATTCTTGGCATCAAGGAGGGCTTTGACGTCTGCCTTGAGATGAGTGGCGCCCCCTCCTGCATGAACGACATCCTCAAGCACTCCATTTGCGGTGCAAAGATATCTGTACTCGGAATCCAGCCTAGCGGTGCCTCTATTGATTGGAACACCTTCGTCTGGAAGGGTCTCATGATGAAGGGTATCTACGGACGCGAGATGTATGGCACATGGAAAAAGATGGCCTCCATGCTTCGCTCTGGACTTAATGTTGACAAGATTATCACCCATCGTATGCACTACACAGAGTTCGAAAAGGGCTTTGAAATCATGGGCTCCGGCAACTCAGGCAAGGTTATCTTAACTTGGGCTGAGTAAATACATCGTCATTATTTCGAGCAGCCTGCTTGCCCCTAGAGGTTGGCAGGCTGTTTTTTTAACTCTATACTGACACGAGTTAAGCTGGTCGAGAATCACTAGATATTATATTATTCACAGCGTGAAGAAGTGCCAAATATGCGGTAAACCCGCCATCATGTTCCTAACCCAGATCATCGATGGTCAAATAACGGAGCTAGAGCTATGCGAAAGCTGTGCCAAGAAACGCGGGCTTTTTGATCCTCAGTCCCTGAGTTTTGCTGAGAAATTCTGCCCTGATAGCATCACGGACAAGGTAAATGACCTCGTCAAGGAGCTCGCTTCAAATTTGGAAAAAAACATTAACACAAAGTCAGCAAGCGCTACAGCTGCTCCTACTGCTGATATGCTCACACAGTGCCCTGTCTGCTCCTTTGGCTTGGAGGACCTGCGCCGCAGCGAGAGACTCGGTTGCCCTGATTGCTACAGCATCTTCGCCCAAGAACTCAAACAGATCAAACAGCTCGAACATCCAGCGAGTCCTCCTCAAGCCCCGTTTGTTTCAGAAGAATCCCAGGAGCTCAAAATTAAAAAGCTAGAGCTCGCGATGAGCGCAGCTATCGAGGCTGAAAACTACGAGCGAGCAGCTGAGCTGCGCGATGAAATCAACTCAATGAAAGGACCGCAATGAAATTCATTCAACTCTTAGAGACTCGCAACAGCTGGACACAGGGTCGAGACATCTCCCCGTGGCATCATCAGAGCTCAGCGGGTGCAGACATCCTCATGGGTAGCATTGCGCGCCTCTCACGCTCACTTGCTGGGCATTGCTTCCCTGGCTGGAGCAGTCTGGAGTCACGCCGTGAGATCTTGTCTATCCTACGCCCTGCAGTCCAAGCACAGCGCGGCTACAAGACCGCCTTTCGTGTCGAGATGTCAGATCTCGACCTGCACTCACGCCGCCTCATTCTCGAGCGCAAGCTACTCTCCCCCTGCATGGCCGCGCGCCAAGAAGGCTGTGAGATCATCATCCCCAAGAAGCAAAACATCAGCATCATGCTCAACGAGGAAGAGCATCTTGTCATTCACAGATATTCCCAAGACTTTGAATGCCGCAATATGCAGGATCAGCTCATGAGCTTTGCTGCGAATATCGAGCAGAAATTGCCCCAAGGTGGCTTTGCCCGCAATGAGCAGCAGGGCTATCTCCTTAGCCAGCCCTCTGAGTGTGGTGATGGCATGCAGTTCTATGTCCTGCTGCACCTGCCAGCGATGGTGCTCTCCGACATGCGCGTTCAGATTCAGAGAGCCTGTGGTAAAATAGGCTTAGGCATCCACGCCTTCTACTCCGATGATGATGGCGATACGGGCAATATCTTTGTCATCTACACGCAGCCAGCTCCACTTGGCAAGAGTCAGCAGAGCATCGCTAGCCTTGAGCGAGTCATCCAGACCCTCATCAACAGAGAAGCCGAGGTGCGCCGCAAGCTCTTCATCTTGCGCCCTTGGGCCGTCCGTGACCAAGTAGGCCGTGCTCTTGGCCTACTCAGTTACGCCAACTGCCTCAGCTACAAAGAAATGGCTGATTCTATCTCAATGATACGCCTCGGTATCAGCTTGAACATCATCAGCTACGATGCCTCAGAGAAAGCTATCACACCTCGTCTTATCGAGCTGCTCACCATCCTTGCCCCAGCCCATCTTGCTGAGGTAACTGGTAGCCAAGGCTCGCCCCAATTACCATGCGAACGCGCAGAGCAGATAAAAGCGCTGCTTCGCGAGCTCAACATCCAGCTCAAGCCCTAACTCTCCCCTCTGCATTTAAGAAAGAAAAACACTCATGGACCAATTTACACCACGAGCTAAGCAAGTCCTCAACATCGCACGACGCGAGGCTGACCTCTACAAGCACAACTACATCGGAGCTGAGCACATCCTGCTCGGTCTCCTTAAAATCGGACAAGGTGTCGCTGTGAGCGTCATCGAGAGTGCCGACATCAATATTGAGGAGTTCATCTCTCAGATTGAGCAATCCCTTGTTGTTGGCACCGCCAGCCCTGTGGATGGCACCCTCCCTTTCACCCCTCGCGCAAAGAAGCTCATCAGCATGGCTGGAGTCGAGGCCAAGGGACTGCGTCACAGCTATGTGGGCACTGAGCATATCTTGCTCGCTATCCTCCGCGACGGTGACGGACTCGCCAGCCATGCACTCAACAATGCAGGCCTCAACTACGAGCGCTGCCGCCAAGGCGTCATTGATGAGCTCGAACCCAAGTATGGTGCTGATGAAGAGAGTAACCCTAACAACGTAGGCAACTCTGAGGATGGTAACCAGCGCCTCGAGCCCCCCTTTCAATCCAACGATGAAGAAGAGGATGAGAGCTACCTCTCACGCAGCAACAACAGCAAGGGCAAGAAGAGCCGCACCCCAGCGCTCCAAGCCTTTGGTCGCGATCTCACAGCTCGCGCTCGCGATGGACTCCTCGACCCCGTGATAGGACGTCGTGCCGAGATTGAGCGCGCTATCCAGATTCTCTGCCGCCGCAGCAAGAACAATCCAGTCCTCGTCGGCGAAGCAGGTGTGGGCAAGACAGCCATTGTTGAGGGCCTCGCCCAGCTCATCATCGCGGGCGATGTCCCCGAGACGCTGCTCAAGCGCCGCATCATCACACTTGACCTCGCCCTCATGGTCGCAGGCACCAAGTACCGCGGCCAGTTTGAGGAGCGCCTCAAAGCCGTCATGGATGAGATACTCAAGGAGAAAAACATCATCTTGTTTATTGATGAGATGCATACCCTCATAGGAGCAGGCTCAGCAGAGGGCACCATGGATGCCTCCAACATCATCAAGCCAGCACTCTCACGCGGTGAACTCCAAGCCATCGGAGCCACCACCATCAATGAGTACCGCAAGCACATCGAAAAGGACGGTGCCTTTGAGCGCCGCTTCCAGCAAATTCAAGTAGGTGAGCCATCTAGCAATGACTCCATCCTCATCCTCAAGGGCATTGCCCCACATTATGAGGAACACCACAAGGTGCGCTACAGCGAGGCCGCCCTCAAGGCAGCAGTCACCCTCTCCGAGCGCTACCTCACAGGCCGATTCCTGCCTGACAAAGCCATCGATATCATGGACGAAGCAGGCGCACGTAAGCGTGTCGCCTCTATGACTCGGCCTACGGCATTCAAGAACATTGAGGCACAGTACCAAGAGAGCGAGAAGGCCAAGCAAGAAGCCATCAGCAGTGATAACTTTGAGCTCGCCGCCAAGCTCCGTGACAAGTCACGAGGCATGCGCGCTAAGCTCGACCGAAAGATCCTGAAATGGAAGGAAACGATTGAGAGTAATTACCTTGATATTAATGAGGAGGACATCATGCACACCATCTCCAAGTGGACAGGTATACCCCTCACACGCATGGAGCAAAAAGAGACTCAACGACTCCTCCTCATGGAGAGCGAGCTCAAGGCCAAGGTCATCGGTCAAGACACAGCGTGCTCAGCCATCTCGCGCGCCCTGCGTCGCAGCCGCGCTGATATCAAAGACCCCCGTCGTCCCATCGGCTCCTTCCTCTTCATGGGTCCCACAGGTGTTGGCAAGACCTACCTCGCGCGCAACCTCGCAGAGATCATGTTTGGCACAGCTGATGCCCTTATCCAAGTTGACATGAGTGAGTACATGGAGAAGCACAGCACCAGTCGTCTCATCGGCTCGCCTCCGGGCTATGTCGGTCATGATGATGGTGGGCAGCTCACCGAGCAGGTGCGTCGCCGGCCCTACTCAGTCCTCCTCTTTGATGAGGTTGAGAAGGCGCATCCTGACGTCATGAACCTCCTTCTTCAAATTCTAGAAGAAGGCATCGTCACCGACTCGATGGGCCGCAAGATTAACTTCCGCAACACCATCATCATCCTCACATCTAATGTAGGAGCTAGCCTCGCAGCAGCACAAAACAGCATGGGCTTTGCGGCCATCACAAAGAAAAATGCTGACTATGATGGGATGAAGGAGCGCATTAGCGAAGCTGCACGCAAGCAGTTCCGCCCTGAGTTTATCAATCGCTTTGACGAGCTCATCGTCTTCCGCATGCTGGCGCGCGAGGATTTGGAAAAAATCGTCCTGCTGGAGTGCAACAAACTTCTTAGCCGTCTTGAGAAGAAAGGCATCAGCCTCAAGCTCAGCCAGCCCGTTATTAGCATGCTCGTCGACAAGGGATTCAACCCCGAGTATGGCGCGCGTCCCATGCGCCGATCTATCGAGAGCTCGCTTGAGGACCCTATTGCTGAGGCCATCCTGCGCGGAGAGCTCGTTGATGGGGTAAAAGCCCAAGCCATCCTCGACAAAAAAGATAAAAAAACCATTAGCTTCAAGCTGCGCAAAGTAACCGCTCTCCCAGTCGCAGAGCCCGCTACCGAGCCCAAGCCTCGCCGCGGTCGCCCCAAGAAGACTGCATCCTAAGCCTTAGTTAGAGAGATATAAATTCCATCCGCCCACTCCTGCAAAGGATCTGGGCGGATTTATTTTAAAACTCGCCCAGGAAATGAAGATTCTTATTGCCAGCAGGGGCTCACCTGTGCTACAACATCAGAGGAATGGAAAAGACACTTTTTGAGAAAATCGCCGACAAGGAGATACCCGCTACCCTCATCTATGAGGATGAACATTGCATCGCCTTTCGCGACATCGCACCAGCTGCTCCCGTGCATATCCTGCTCATCCCACGCAAGCCCCTGCCTAGTATCGAATCTGCTAGCCCAGAGGATGCGCAACTTCTCGCCCATCTCATGCTCAAGGTTGGAGATATTGCCAGACAAGAAGGGCTCGTTGATGGCGGCTTCCGCAGCGTCATCAACTCAGGTAGAGATGGAGCTCAAACCGTCCCTCACCTCCATATCCACATCCTCGCTGGTCGCCCCTTGCTGTGGCCTCCAGGCTAAGTATTAGAGCATCAGCATCTCACTCCTTTTTCTCCTTATTTTCTCAACTAGCGCGCAGTGTCAGTTCTCCTGAAAACCCATAACTATATAAAAAGCTACGAGTGGCTCGATGCCCGTATGCTGGAGCTACGCTTGCCTAGCTGCGTCCTACGCATCAGCTTCCTTGAGAGCGGCATCGTGCGCTGTCACTACAGCAGTGCTAGCGTGCTAGAGCGCATCCCAAGCTACGGCATTGACTCCGCTTACATAGCTCATGATGTGGTCATTAACGAGCGTGAGTGGTGGGATAGCTACGAGATTAGCACCACTGAGATCAGCCTCCGCATCCGCAAGCGCGATGCAGGCCTCGAGTTCCGCGAGCGAACAACGGGAACCCCCCTCTCCATTGATGCTGAAGGCATGGGAAACAAAGCCCAAGAGCACAGTGGCGATGATCTCGTTTGGGTACACAAGCAAATGCCCAAGGAAGCGCACTTCTACGGCCTCGGTGACAAGCCATGCAACCTCAATATGCGCGGCAAACGCTTTGAAATGTGGGGGTCAGACCACTACAAATTCAAGCCCGAGAGCGACCCACTCTACAAAAGCATCCCCTTCTTCTACTGCCTCAATGAGAAAAGCAGCTATGGTATCTACTTTGATAACACCATGCGCAGCTACTTCGACTTTGGCAAGGAGAACCCTGAGCGACTGATCTTTGGCTCCAACGGCGGCGCGATGGACTACTACCTCATCAGCGCAAAGAGTGCCCTTGACGTTGTCAAGAGCTACACGCGCCTCACAGGGCTCCCCCCCATGCCCCCACTCTGGGCGCTAGGCTATCATCAGAGCAAGTGGAGTTACTACCCTCAGGAGGCGGTCTCTCGTCTCGCTGACAAGTTCCGCAGCAAGTGCATCCCCTGCGATGCCATCCATATGGACATCCACCATATGAATCAACATCAATCCCTCACTTGGGATCGCATCCGCTTCCCAGACCCTCCTGGAATGATTCGCGATCTAGAGAAGAAGGGCTTCAAATGCGTCAGTATCGTCAACCCTGGAATCAAAATCAACCCCGACAACTTCATCTGGCGCAGTGGATTTGAGGCAAATGTCTATTGCCGTCGCCACGATGGAGCCCTGCTTGAGGGTGAAGTATGGCCGGGTAAATGCAACTTCCCCGACTTCACCAACCCCCATACACGAGAATGGTGGTCGGAGCGCTTTTATCGTCAGGTAGGAGACTACGCCGTGCGTGGCATCTGGGTTGATATGAATGAGCCAGCCATCTTCCCCGACAAAACCTTCCCTGACGACACGCGCCACGCCTACGACGGCTATAGCTGCTCCCACCTCAAGGCGCACAACGTCTATGGGCAATGCATGGCCATGGCGTCACGCCAAGGCATGCAAAAAGCCGCCCCGCAGCGCCGCCCCTTCGTACTGAGCCGCGCTGGATTTGCAGGACTGCAACGCTACGCCGCCACATGGACTGGTGATAACGAAGCTGACTGGACCAATCTCAAAATGGCCAACATGCAGGTGCAGCGACTCAGTGCTAGTGGTATCTCCTTTGCGGGCTCAGACACAGGCGGCTTCCTCGGTCACCCCACGCCAGAGCTTTTTTGCCGATGGATGCAGATGTCCGCCTTTCACCCCTTCTTCCGCAACCACAGCAACGGTGAGTTTGGAGGTCAAGAGCCATGGTGCTTTGGCAAGGATGTTGAGGAGCACTGCCGCCGTGCACTTGAGCAGCGCTACCGCCTACTCCCTTACCTCTACAGCGCCTTCTTCCAGTACAGCAGTGAGGGCACACCCATCGTACGCTCACTCAACCTCATTCATAGCGATAACTGCGACAGCTACTGGCGCAGCAGTGAGTACTATCTGGGAGACTCCCTCTACATCGTCCCCATCCATCGCCCCGAGGAGACAGGCCGCAGCCTCTACCTCCCCCCCGGCAAGTGGTACTCCCTCTGGGATGACAAAGCGGCGCCATTTAGCGATGCAGAGTGCTGGGTCGAGACCCCGCTCAAGCATATTCCCGTCTACGTCAAGGGCGGCAACATCATCCCTCGCTGGCCAATCCAGCAGTACAGCGACCAGCTCGGAGCAGGGCACCCCTATATCTACGAGCTCTGGTGGGCTGCTGACTCTAACCAGAACAGCATCTGCTATCAGGACGCAGGCGATGGACTAAGCTACCTTGATGGCGACTACAGCCTCAGCAAGTTCCACTACGAAGCTGGCAGCCGAGAACTCTGCCTAAGCCGAGAACTCAGCGGCAGCTACCAGCCAAAAAACCAAGAGAACAGCCTGCTCATCCATAGCCTCCCGCACAACATTACGCCCAAACTCTACATTGATGGTCATGAGCAAAGTTGTCCCCCTATCGACAATCACAACATCCTCAAGCTGACCATTACGAGAAGCGTCAAGGAGATACGGATTGTCTTCTAAGCCTCAGCTCACAGCATTATGAAAAAAGAGACACTCGATAAAATCGTTGACCGCCTCGACCGCCTCAGCCCTCGAGAGCTGCGACAACTATTTTCCCGCCTCAGCGCGGAAAAAACCCTCCTCGGCGACATCCTCAATACCCTGCGCGATGGGATTATCCTTTTCTCCGATAATGGCTACGCAAGCTTTGCCAACAAAGTAGCACTGCGTATCTACGGGCGCAGCCTCCGTGAGCTGCGCGACGTCCCCTTTGCCAGCCTTGTTGGTGACACCTGCAGCTGGGAGGAGTTCAGCCAGAGTGGTGTCGCCCTCACACGCGACCTGCAGATCAACTACCCCGAGGCGCGCCATTACAACTTCTTCATGAGTCCCATCGGCGAGAGCCAGAGCGAGGAGAATAGCGAGTACCTCCTCATCATCCAAGATGATACCGAGAGTCGAGCAGAGGGCGAGGAACAGGCCGAAGCCGAGCAAATGAATCTCCTCTCATTCCTCTCTAGCGGAGTCGCTCACGAGCTGGGTAACCCCATCAACTCCCTCGGCCTCAACCTGCAAGTCATGCAGCGCAAAATCGAGAAACTCCCCGAAGAGCAGCGAGGAAGCCTCCAAGAACTACTCAGCAACTCCCTCGCTGAGACCAAGCGACTTGACACCCTCATCAAGCAATTCTTGCAATCCATGAGGCCCAGCACACTCAAGAGAGAGCACATCGCCCTCAATGAGCTCATCCACAGCGTCCTCCAAATACTTGAGCCCGAGATAGCTAACCGAGATCTCTCCCTCCACCTCAATTTCAACGAGGAACTCCCCGACCTGCTCGCCGATAGCGCGCAGCTCTTCCAAGTCTTCTACAACGTCATCCGCAACGCCTACCAATCGATCACAGATCAGGAGGGTGGCATCTACATCCAGACATCCTACACCGATGCCGACATCGTCATCCGCATCAGTGACGGAGGCAGTGGTATCTCACATGAGATGCTGGGCAACATCTACGAGCCCTTCCGCACCACCAAGAAGAGCGGCAACGGACTCGGGCTACTCATTGTGCGCCGCATCATTAAAGAGCACGCTGGCAGCCTCGCAATCGCCTCCAAAAAAGGCACTGGTACCACCGTCACCATCTCCCTGCCACGCGCTGACCGTGTCACACGCCTCTTGCCTTATTGAGAGCAAAAGCGCCTATATGAGGCATGTTCACTTACGGCGGAGCTGCCCTGTAGCGTCCCGCAGCTAGCCGCAACAAGAGCAAAAGTCAGCCCCCCGCTAGCCACTGATTGCGCAGCTGTGCAGTGAGCGGAATGATGAAGTATTGCGTCAAATCAATCTCAGAAAATGGCATTCCAAGTCAATTTACATAAAATTACCATCACAATCATCATAATGAACACACACGGAACCATGATTAAAACGATAAAGAGAAATTTCAGCCAATGCCAAGTGCGGCAATTAGGGGCAATCAAGAAGAGCAACAGCGTTGTTGTCAATAAAGGAAGCAAGAGTATGGCAACCAATCTAACAATCTTCCACCACTCTGACTGCATGAACTCGGGATACATGACAGGTAACATGGTGGTGATAGGCTTAAGGTCCCTATTGTAGGCGTCTATAGCACTGAGTAATTCGTTCTCATCAGCTGCATCAACACTAAAACTCTTGCCATCAGCGGTCTTAGCTATCAAATACCTGCCGCCACCTACCTCAACTCCATATCTATCGCCGTTAACGGTCTTTTCTTTCAAATGCCTGCCGTCACCACCAGCCTCAACGCTAAAGCTCTGGCCATCACTAGTC
>CAMQZC010000035.1 GCA_947039485.1 uncultured Verrucomicrobiales bacterium
CGTCGTCCTGTTGTAGTAGCTCCTCGTCGTCCTGTTGTAGTAGCTCCTCGTCGTCCTGTTGTAGTAGCTCCTCGTCGTCATCACCATCATCATTGATTAATTTATTCATCAATCCCTCTGCGCTCAAAAAGTGCAGGGGTTTTTTTTATGCTAGCACGTGGTGTCTTGATCTGTACGAGAAGCCTTGACCTAGTAGCAATTTTGTGGCATGATAGCGGCCAACCCCTGACTCCTATTTCTTTAGTGTTTAGAATTTGTAAAACGATTGAGCTCGAAAGCGGACATTTGCTCTCCAAGCATCCCGGTAACTGCCACTTCCCCCACGGTCATACGCGTAGCGTAGAGCTTGTTTTTTGTGCTCAAGAGACTGATGCCAATGATATGGTACTGGACTTTAAGGCAATTAAGGAGATGATGTCTGAGTTCTTGTCTAGCTTTGATCACGCGCTGTGCATGAATACGCATGATGCGAATTACGAGACTTTCAGCAATATTTACGGGGATCGTATTATTCCCTTTGAGGGGCAGGACCCTACCTCTGAGCGTATGGCTCAGCGTGTTTATCTCTATGCAAAGGATGCTCTTGTGCGCGCCTCTGCTGGTGAGTTGACTTATCCTGTACGCTCCTGTGTGGAGCTGGATAGGGTGCGTGTCTGGGAGACTAGCTCATCTTGGGCTGAGTATTCTGAGTAATTTTAGTCGCTCATGGACTTGATGCAGCGTATAGCGGAGGAGCTGGCTTCTCTTGAGCGTGCAGGCAATCTGCGCGCTCTTCGCGAGGTGAGTTGTGAGGGCGCGTATTTGCGCTGTGAGGGCTCGCGCTATCTCAATTTATCCTCAAATGATTATCTGGGGCTGAGTGGCTCGCCCTTTGCCTCGGCGCCACTCATCTCGGACTCGACCTCTGAGGGGGAGTTCCTTCATGGCAATCCTTCCTCTCGTCTGATGACGGGTAACAGTGTGCACTATCAGCTGCTGGAGGAGGAGATGGCCTTGCTTTTCCCCGCTAAGTCGGCGTTGGTGTTAGGCTGTGGCTATATGGCCAACTCGGGGTTGATGCCCGCTCTGGCTGGCAGGGATGATTTGATTATCGCGGATAAGTTGATGCATGCTAGTGCTATTGATTCGCTGCGCTTGTCTGAGGCTCCTTTCATGCGCTTTCACCACAATGACGTGGCGCATCTGGAGCGGCTGCTGTTGCAGCATGCGGACAAGAAGAATGTCTGGGTGGTGATCGAGTCGATTTATAGCATGGATGGCGATTTGGCTCCTCTGGCTGCTATTGTTGAGCTCAAGCGCCGCTATTGTTTTTACCTGATGGTGGATGAGGCGCATAGCTTTGGTCTGTTGGGTCCACAGGGCAAGGGGCTTTGCGCTCAGCTTGGTCTGGAGGATGAGGTGGACGTGCTGATGTTAACCTATGGCAAGGCTGTGGCTGGAGCTGGTGCCTGTGTGCTTTGCTCGCCTCTGCTGCGTGCTTATTTGGTCAATAAAATGCGACCTCTGATTTTCTCGACGGCACTACCGCCCATCACACTGATGTGGAATCGTATGGTAATCCATGAGATGCGTACGGAGCAGTTGGCGGAGACTGAGCCGGATTGCTATCCTCGCATGACTGATTTACGCGCTCGCCTTGAGGCGAATATTTCGCTTTTCTCTCAATTGATGGGCATTGAGGCGCAGTCGCAGATTATCCCGCTGATGGCTGGTAGCAATGAGCGTGCTCTGTGCATGGCTCGCGAGGGCTTTGACTCTGGCTATTGGCTCACGGCGGTGCGTCCTCCTACGGTGCCAGCTGGGGCTGCACGTATTCGTCTCTCGCTGCATGCGGGGCTGACTGAAGAACAGATTATAGAATTAGCAGATTTATGCAAGAAACTTGGTTGAGGCAAGAGGGACATCAAGATGTCATTATTTTTATGCTGGGTTGGGCGGCAACGCCTAATGCAGTCTTTCAGCTCCCCCTAGAGGGCTATGATGTGCTGGCTTGCTACGATCATCGTGAGTTAGCGCGTCTCGCTCCCGAGCGTTTTAGCGCCTACCGTCGCATTTATCTGTTTGCTTGGTCCTTTGGGGTCTGGGTTTCTGAGTCTTCTTGCTCTGATTTGCCGCTCTACAAGGCGGTAGCACTCAATGGCACGCCCTATCCTCTCGATGATCGCTATGGGATGCGTTTGCGCGTGGTGATACGCACGATGCAGGGGCTTGCAAAGGTGGGGATGAATCCCTTTAACGACAAGGCTTACGGTGACGGTCGCCACATCCCAGAGGGGCCTTTTGAGGATCGCTCGATTGAGGAGAAGATTGATGAGCTCACGCTGCTGGCGGAGTGGAGCCGGGCTAACTCTGCGGAGCATATTGCTTGGGATACCGCCTATATCGGTGACAAGGATGAGATTTTCCCCCCTGCCAAAATGTGGGATTATTGGAAGACTCGCGGTCTAGGGATTGGCTTTGAGAGCTATCACTACCCCTTTGCTGATGTGGATTTGATTTTGAGCATGCTGGATTGATGCAGATGGATAAGCTTTTAGTTGGGCGCCGCTTTGCGCGTCACTATGGGGAGTACCACAAGCAGGCCGTGGTGCAGCGCTGTATTGCGCTGCAGCTGATGGAGGCTTTGGCAGCGGCTCAGCCTGCATTTGCTCCAGCACGCGCGCTAGAGATAGGGATGGGGACGGGCTTCCTCTCCTCTCAGCTGGCTGAGGCCTACCCAGAGGCTGACTGGTTCTTTAATGATTTGGTGGATGAGGCGGCTCGCTGGCTTCCCGAGGGTCTGCGCTCGGTGCGCTTCTTGTCTGGCGATGCTGAGGAGCTGGCTCTGCCATCAGGTTTGGACTTGGTTGCTTCCTCATCGGTGATGCAGTGGTTTGAGGATTTACCTGCGTTTTTTGCGCGCCTTCACGAGGCGATGAGTTCTGATGGCCTGCTTGCTCTGAGTACTTTTGCGCCCTCTCATATGCAGGAGTTGCGCGAGCTGACAGGTGTGGGCTTGGATTATCCTAGTTTGGAGCAGTTGCTGCAAATGTTGCGTGATGCGGGCTTTGAACCGCATTTTACTGAGACTTGGGAGCAAAAACTCTATTTTGGTTCGGGGCGTGAGGTCTTGGAGCATTTGCGCAACACGGGTGTGAACTCTGCGAAATCTCAGCTCTGGACTCCTCGACGACTGGCTGACTTTCAACGTGAGTATTTGCGTTGTTTCAATGATGCCGCCGCTGGCGAGACGCCAAAGCTTGCTCTGAGCTATAGCCCAATTATTTTGTTGGCAGTGAGAACATAGTTTTGTCTTGATTCAGGGTGGTTTTCTGGCATAATCCCTCTGCACTATGTTGAATCAAGAAGTCATCATTGAAGCGGAAGTTGCCGCGATACAGGTACCAGGAGGTAACGGGCTTATTTTGCCCGAAGGCTCTCGCATTTATATTACACAGATGCTGGGGCGCACGATAACGGCCGCGACTGATATGGGGCTTGTTCGCATTACTCGCGATGAGGCTATCCGTGCGTCTATCCTGCCTCCTGAGGAGGAGAAGGAGCAGCGCGATACGACCGATATGACTCTAGATGAGCTCATTTGGGAGGCTTTGCGTCAGGTCTATGATCCTGAGATTCCTGTCAATATTGTTGATATGGGGCTCATTTATGATGTTGAGGTCGTGGATGTACCCGATGAGGGTGCTCACGTACACGTATTAATGACCCTCACGGCTCCTGGCTGTGGTATGGGTCCTCATATGATGGCTGAGGCTGAGGCGAATATCATTGCTCTGCCTGGTGTCGCTGAAGTTGATGTCGAGTTTGTCTGGGATCCCCCTTGGAATCAGAGTATGATGACTGAGGAGGCTCGTATGCAGCTCGGCTTTGCCTGATTAATCTTACTTAGTAACCATGGCGACGTATCATATTGAGCTGACAGAGGAACAGATGCGCCAACTCGCTGAGATGAGCGCGATGTCTCTGACTATCTTGGGACAGGCGATGCCTGATGCCTCTGATAAGCGCGTGGATGACTGGCAGCGTCTCTGTGTGCATCTGCTTGACTCTGCGCGGCAGATTCCCTCGTTGAGGCGTGATATGGAGCTCAAGCCTGATTGCCCCTACTGGTTTTTTAAACGCTCCTACATCAATGATGCTTTTTACGCTGATGTGATTGATGAGTACCGAGACACGACCTTTTGGGCCGAGCTGGTCTCTCGCATCTCGGAGCAGACCTTGCAAGAGAGCTTGGGCCCTCAGCGTGCTGATGCCTTGAGTGATGAGGATCGCACTGCGATGACCTCATCTCTGGAGCAGGCTCTGTGGCAGGAGGTGACTCGTCACGGGATGGATCGCGTGATGGTGATGCTGCCTCCAACGGAGAGCTAATTGCTCGCGAGCTCGCTTATTTATTTGCCTCTGCCGATGAGTCGCAGTTTGCGATGGCAGACGAGGATGGGGATGAGCCCCATGAGGAAGAGGTAGAAGCCATTTCTCCAGATGGTGGAGATGCTACCCTCATCGCTGTTCTGATCAATCTCGGAGAAGGGGCGGGCCTGACGCGGAGCTAAGAAGAAACCGCGGCTCTCATTGATACGCGCATCCTTGCGGGCGGACTTGATGCCTTGGCGGATTTCATTAACGGTGAGGTTGGAGTAGAAGAACTCAAGGGGCCGCGCGATCTCATTGCCGATGAGGGCTTCTTGTCGCTCATCAAGCTTATCTAAGCTGCTGGGTTTTTGCTTTAGGGCGGCCTTGCGGATGCGCCGCAGCTCATTCTCTGCATCATCTTCATTGAGTACGATAGCATTGAGGCTAAGAGCTGCGCGCTGGATGAAGCGTAGCTCCTCCTCGCTGCCGTACTCCTTGAGCTCATCGCGTAGCTCCGTGATGATGAGGCTTTCTCTCTCCCAGAGGTTGAGGCTGGACTGGGCGACAAAGATCATCTCAAAGGCATAGCGCAGGGGGCAGAGCTCGGCGATGAGAGGGATGGGCTTGGTCTCAATGTTATGAGTTTTGCTGTCTTGATAGGCGACGCGGTGACGCAGTCTTGCAAATTTCTCAGAGATGTTCTGGACGATGCTCCAATTGGGCAGCGTGGGGGTGACATCATTCATTTGCTCAAACTTGATGACCGCGCCTGCCAGCAGGATTTGGGGGACGAGTACGAGGGGGACAATGTTGAGCGCCATGCGCTCGCTGCGCGCAAATGCTGAGACCATCAGCGAGATAGAGATGCCGACAAATGCCGTGAGTACCATGACTGCGAGATGAATCCAGTACATGCTATAAATCTCAAGTATCCAGTTGCTTACCAGCAGATAAAGGGCGCATTGAGTTGCCGCGATACCCGTGAGTACGAGCACCTTGGAGAGGAGGTAACCTGGTACAAAGATTTTGTAGTTGCTTTCGCGGCGCAGTAGGGGGCGGTCGCGCAGAATCTCGCAGGCGGCATCGGTCAAGCCAAAGAACATGGCAAGCACAAGGGATAGGAATAGGTACTCGTTGATGTGTAGAGCCTTGTAGAATGTGTAGTCTCTCTCGCTAGCGGCGCGTAGCGTGCCGCCGATGAGCAGGGCGAGTAGGGGTCCCTCTAGCAGCATGGTGTAGAGTCCGAGGCGGCTGCGCACGCGCGCGAGTAGGGTGCGTGCAATCCAGATGATAAAGTGACGCCAGAGCTCGATGAGGCTGCGATGGGGTAGCTTTGGAATGGGTTTTTCCTCCTCCAGCTGTGGGGTGATTTCGCTGTTTTGCAGTCGTTGGCGGAAGCTGTAGTTCTCGTAACGATCTTGCCAGATTTTATCTTTTTGGCTACGGTGACCGGAGAGTCTCTTACTTGGTGCCTCAAGCACCTCAAAGACGTAGTCAGCTCCCCCAGCGGCGGTGGCTTCATGGCTGATGTTGAGCTTGAGCTCACGCGCGGCTGTTTGGAAGTAGCGCTGCATCTCCTTGGGGCTGCCCCAGAATGCCATCTGACCAAAGCGGTCGAGTACCATCACTTTCTTAAAACGCGCCAGTAGGCTGCCAGCTGGGCGGTGCAGGGTGCAGAGCAGGATGCGCTCTTGAGCCATATCCTCAAGTGTGTCTATCACACGCTCCGAGTCGATGGAGGAGAGTCCGCTAATGGGCTCATCAATCAAGAAGACCTCAGCTGTGCCTGTGAGGTCGAGACCGAGGTTTACTCGGGTGCGCTCACCATCGGAGATGCGCCGCTCGGATGCGCGACCAACGCGCCTCTGGGCGAGGTGGCTCACGCCCACAAAGTTGAGTACAGCGAGCACGCGTCTCATGCGGTCGCTATGCTTGAGCTTAGGGCGTCGGATGACTGAGGCTTGATAGATATGCTCGCTCACGCTCATTGCCTCATCAAGGATGTCCTCTCGGGGGATGTAGGCGATGTGGCGGCGTAGGTTGCCGGAGTCGGGGCTGAGACGCTCGTTGTTGTAAAAGATGCGGCCGTAGCTGGGGGCTGTCTGACCTGCGAGCATGGCGAGCAGTGTGCTCTTGCCAGATCCACTCGGACCGAGGATACAAGCCATCTCATCACGAGCGAGGCTGAAATCGATATTATCAACGACGCGACCCGCACGTACGAAGTCCTTACTCAGACCCTCAACGCGCAGCTTGTTGATGATGCTAGATTCCTCATCTAGCACACCGATTGCAAAGCGGCAGCGTAGGTGCTGATTGATGCTCAGGCTCACGCGGCTACCATCCTTGAGTGGTGTTAGTTCATCCTTGGGTGACTTGCCATCAATGAGTAGTGATTCGCAGCCCTCAATAATGCGCAGTTCGCCGCTGTTGGATGCTCGGGTATAGCTCACCTCAAAGACCGCTTTTGATGCGAGGCCTGGGCTGAGGATGAGCGCGCCGGGGCGATTCATGGAGGGGAGGTTGCTCACTAGTATCTTACGGTTGCCAGGATCGAGCTGGAAGCTGCGATCCCCTCTGCTCTCATGCGCGATATCAGAGCAGATGTAGGGGCCGTGACCGTCGATGCTCAGGGAGCTGTAGTAGCTGAAGCTTAGGTGGCGGGTGCTTGTGATGAGCTTGCCATCGAGCTCAATCTTGACATCCTTGCGCAGGATGTCTATTGAGACTTGCATGTTGCGCTTGATGCGCACGATGCTGTTGAGATTGCGCTGACGCGTGATGCACAGGCTGTCGTCATCGAGGTGGAGGTAGTTCACCAGCGTGACGCCCGCATACTTTGCCTGCATGAGAAAGAGGATGCTAGCATGGGACAGGGGGCTGTTAGGGAGCTCGATATCTTGACCGATGCGCAAGGGGTGAATATCACCCTTGCGCAGGGACTGCCCAAGGATACTAATGGGTGTCTGTGCATCGTTGATGATGATGACGAGATTGACGCAGCGTAGCGCGCGGAACTCGACAGGCTCATCGCGAGCAGAGAGGGCAAAGTCACAGTCCGCATTGGAGGAGGAGACGCTGAGGCGCTCAATAGGGTGTGCGTCAGAGCAGGTCGGCTGGGTGATGAGCTCCTCGAGACGCTTGGCGCTGTGGGGGATATTGAGCCCGAAGCAAATCTTCTCAAAGAGATCGGGGTTGTCCACGTCCGCGCCGACTCGGTAGAGCATCACATAGGACTCAAGCGCGAGCGAGATACGCTCCTCCTCGCTGAGCTTGGCTGCGGCAAGTGTCAGTGTCGATTCAAGGGGGTACTTGGCACGATAAACATTATCAAATCGGCGTAAAATCCAGCTGTGCTCCACATTGGGGAAGTCGTAGCGCAGCATCTCAAGACTGATGTCGGTGTCATCAATGCTGATGCCGTCCACGCGCCCCATAATCGTGGCAAAAAGATCAATAATGCGCCCTGCATGATCACGTCGAGACGCCTCTTGCGGCGCTACACGCTGGGGAGAATTGCCCATCATGTCGGCGAAATCAGAGCGCATCTTGATCAGTGCGCGCTGTGTGGCTCGCCACTCCTCTTGCAGAATCTGCCTGAATCGACTAAGCATGGCAGGGAGCCTCCTTTCCTGCACCTGGGCAGCGAGTCTCCCAGCCGGGGAAGCGCCACTTGTGAGGGAAGTCGGTGCACTGCTGAGGCTTTACCGGCTGAATACGGCAGCCCGTGGGCGTGAGCATGATGCATGCCCCCTCGTCATTATCAATGATAGAGAGTCCCTGACGGTTGCCACGCAGGCGGCAGAGATTGTTGATGAAGTCAGATTCCTCCATATCGAGATAGGCCGCAATTGCGACAACTTCTTGCTCGCTCAGGCAGACATCGCCCTCCCAGCGGCAGCATGCTCCGCAGCGCTGGCAGCTATGGATAATAGGCTCACTCATCGGGCAGTATTGTAGCAAATGAGCTCAGGGATGTAAAGGGCGCATACGCGCAGCGCAATTAACTTGACTTGAACTGAGGATGATATAGACTGGGGTGTGATGAAGTACCTCCTCTCTAGTATTCTATACAGCGTGAGCCTGCTCTCCTGCGCTCAGAGTAAGCCTGAATGTGGGGAGTTGCAATCCGTGATAGCCCAGCCTATACGAGACTGCCGCATTGATGAGAGCTTTTTGCGCGAAGCTCACTCAGATGAGCCGCTCAAAGCTTTGCTCTTAGATGTTGATATCTTTGAGGATATCAAGGATCAAGAGCGCATATCAAAACTTGGTGACTTTAGCGGGCATCACGCTCATTTTATTCTTAATTACGAGGGCTGCACGCATTTACTGGGTATGTACCGCGCGGCGAATTTGTTCTCCATACGAAAGATTGAAAGACTGCGCCCCAATAAGCTCAATAAGACAAGTGATGAGAGTTATTACCTAGAGTCACCAGAGCTCTATAGTCAGCTCTTGGCTTACCTTGAAGCTAATCCCATCAAGAAGCCGGAGCCATCACCCGAGGGGGAGCTCTATGTGGCTGCCAGCCTTAAGTCATGGCGTTTTGCTCAGCCTAGCGAGTATCAATATGAGAATATCCACGCTAGATTGACCAAACTCGCTGCTCAGTCGCATGATGGTAAGATAGATCACTGTCAAGTTGAGCGGATGAGGATGGATATCAATGAGTGGATTGAGAAATTGCCCGCTGAGATATTGGAGAGAATTGCCCAATTCTCCTCGTGTTGTGGTGAGGTCTATTTTGTGCCCGGGCTGCGCTACCCTCGTCCAACGGGGCCCATTGCTGGTTATTACCCCGAGCACCTACATCTTCCTGCCATGTTTCTGACAAGAGATTTCTCAGACCTGCCTTGCCTTATGGATAATCTGCAGCTGCTCTACCAGCTCCATCATCTGGGTTATATCGAGTGCTGCAAGGATGAGCGCTATCTAGGCCTGCGCTGGAGCTCCAAGGCAGAGAATCTCTCCCCAGCCAGCAAGGAAATGAGCCTCACCACGCGATCAGATGAGCATGGGATACTCTCGATGATTGATTCAGAAGAGGGTACGACCCCAGCCATAGCTGTGAGCTATGCTGAACATCGCGAAGAGCTGCGCTACGACATCAACCCGAGGCGCGGCACGGAGGGATACAGCAAAGGCGTGTATCCTATGATGAAGCAGGCTCCAAAGACATGGGATGATATGCCCCAGCTGGTGAATCAAGAAGCTTGGCTGAGCTACTTGGAGCAGCAGGATGAGTGTCAACATGAATTAGGATGGTCTACTCAGCTCAATACTCAGTATGACTGTGTGGAGCATAGCCTGGAGGGCTGGACTGAGCCGAAGTATGCGCTTAACCCCAAGCCTGAGGGAGCGCGCTCCGAGTACCGCCTCTACTCCATCCCCAAGGGCGATGTGCAAGCCTACTTTAACAACCGCCGCAGTAGCCCCGTGCGTAAGCTAGATATAGAATGATGCTGGTTTAATGCTTCATATTTCACCTAACGATAGAACCCAAAATACCTAATAATATGCTCACTCGTCTACTACCGATACTGTTCATCGCATTGCTTTTACTTCCATCCTGTGAGAGGGATGCTCTAGGCTTGGATTATGATATAGTTTATCACGTTGCTCTATCCGAGAAGGAAGCACGTTCTCAGACTCAGTTGCTTCAAACGATTCAACGCGATTGTCGCTCTGTGCGCTGGAGCAAGATTGTTGACTATGGCTCAGGAGAGAGGGAGATCAAGCAGTTCAAACGTGGGGCAGAGCTAGATACGATGATTGCTACTTGGCTCAAGGTAGATCGATGGTATCATCAGAACTTGAGGGACGGCGTGTGTGTGTGGATGCCCGATGATGGAGATCTTGATTTGCTGGATGAAGCAGGTCGTGTCATTGTGGGGGAGTTCGACCTTGATATTTATTATGCTGTAGAAAAAGATGGCGAGAAAAAGCTACATAGCATGCAGGGGGATCTCGAGCACTTATCTGGTCTCAAGGATATTTATCTGCGTTGACAATGTGAGAGCTGTTTCTATTAATCCTGATTGCATAAAAAGAGCTACATCTCAGGAGAGATGTAGCGCGGTGGCATGTCATTCGCGCAGCTCAGTTAGGAGATGCGCTAGAATGACTTGTTTTAAAAATCTTATTGAATTTCCCAGACGATGTTGCGCTCATAGGCTTTACCAGCCTCAATGAGGATACTGGGGAAGAGCGGCTGATTGGGGCTATCGGGATAGCTTTGTGCCTCTAGTGCTACACCGCCAAAGCAATCGGGCAGGTAGTAGCCTGTGTAGACTTGTAGACCGGGGGCATCAGTCCAGAGACTGAGCTGGCAGCCTGAGATGCGGAGCTTGACTTGGGGCTGCTGGATGCTAGGCAGGCAGTAGTTGTCGTCGTAGCCGAGGGGTAGGGTTTTGTCTTGCCCGATGCGATCACCCAAGATGACGGGACTGCGCAGGTCAAAGGGGCTGTCTGCGACAGGCAGGATTTCACCTGTAGGGATGTTGTCATTGATCGGGGTGAATCGATCAGCTGCGACCTCAAGGATGTGCTGGCAGATATCGCTCTCTCCACTCAGGTTCCAATAGACATGGTTGGTGAGGTTGATGATGCTATCAGTATCACTGCTGGCTTGCATGCAGAGGCTGAGTCGATTGCCAATGAGACGGTAGGTGGCGACAATCTCGATGGCTCCTGGGTAGTTCTCCTCTCCATCGGGGGAGGAGTAGCTGAGGGTGATTTCGCTCTCACTTTGCTTGATGAGCTGCCAGATTTTATCAGAGTAGCCGCTGAGTCCACCGTGGAGGTGGTTGTTGCCGTTGTTGATAGGCAGCTGGTAGCTGCGGCCATCAGGCATTTGGAATTGCCCACCCGCAATGCGGTTGGCAACGCGCCCACAGATAGCGCCACAGTAGCAGTCATCTGCGAAGATTTTATCGGGACTTTTAGGCCCGTAGATGAGTTCTTTGCCCTGATATTGGGCAGAGATGAGCCGAGCCCCAAAGTCGCTGATGACGACCTTGAGCTCTGCCGATGTTAGGCTGTAGAGTTGGGGCTGGTTCATTTGATTAGCTCAATTTAGTATCCACTAGGCAGGAATCTGCTCTTGCCGCCGTAGGAGAGGTTGAGTGTGCCTTGAGTTCCCTCTGAGATGATGCCAATTTCCTTGTAGATAGGCTGTACCACAGTGTAGTTCTTGCCGTTGACGGCCTTGATGGTGAGCCTTTGGCTGCGGGATGAAGCGGCGGAACCGGTAATGGCGCGACCAGCGGCTGCACCGAGGAGACCAAAGCCGACAGATGAGACGACGCGACCAGAGCCACCGCCGAGCATTTGACCTGCGCCAGCGCCGACAGCTCCCCCTGCGATAGTGCCGAGGGTTTTGCTGGTTTGAGAAGCTTCTGTTTTAACGAGGTATTGGCTCACTACATAACCTTGCATTGTTTCACCTGCGGTGCCGAGGTCGGAGTTGGGGGAGTTGTAGAGGCTAACCATGTCGCTGCATGAGCACAGGCTGAGCCCTGCGATGGCGATGGTGGTTGTGAGGAGGTGTTTGGCTTTCATGATTGTATGGGGTGTTTTGTTTGTGCATTTCAATGAGTTTAGCCTGTCTACGACAAGAGTATGCTCATCCTTTATTTATTATAGAGCGGAAGTTTGCTTAACCCAAGAAATAACTTTGTCATTTTCAAAATTGACGGATGCTACCTTCTTAGGAATAAAGGTTGTAGCGTAGTTGTTGAGACCGTTGTCGTACCATCCGTAGGGCCCCCAGTTGGATCCACTCCAATTATTGACGGTGGTTACGGGCTGGTCTTGGGTGTAGATCCAGCGCGTATAGTTCTTGCCATCTTTTTCTCCCTTATAGGGGGCATTGTTGGGGTATCCCCATGCAATGAAGACAGCTTGGGGTCCCATCCCCTTCTGTAGCTGCCCCACAGAGACGAGTTTTTTCTGCTCCATCGTGAGGGCTTGGTAAATATCTGGATGTTTCTCTATACGCGTGCTTGGCGTGCTGCTTTGGCAGCTGCATAGTGCTATGGCGCATGCTGTTGCTAGAGTAAATAAAAAGGGGCTTTTCATGAGATGACAGTAACATGGAATTTCTTTCTTGCCAAGGCTAAAAAAGAGTGATAGATTAACGGGTATAGACATATGAAAACATTTCCATCTATCCTCGCCACTGTCGCGGTAACTGCCCTCTGCGCTACCGCTTATGCCGCTGAAACGCCAGGCGTTCTTACGGACTACATACCTGCAGGTACACTCCTTCAGGGTGTTGCTGTTCAGCCTACCTTTGAAAAGGAACTCGGTCCTATCCTCGCTGAAGTTGAGAAGAAGTTCCAAGCTCTTTCCGAAGAGAAAAAAAAGGAAATGCTCGCCAAGCGCAATCCTGATCGCGCGCTCGACTACATGCCCGAGCTCTGGGAGTCCAAGGACGCTTATGATAACTACGTCAATCTCTGGGCTGCTACTAAGATGCGCCCCGTGAGCAAGGTTGCTCTGGGCTTTGACAAGGGTGATGGCGGCGATGTATGGCGCGTTATCTCCGCTACTGTTGACAAGAGCAACAAGACCATGCCTCTCACCATTGGTGCACTCAGCTACAACTCCAAGGATAATACTTGGGAATCCAACAACGGTGTTCTTGTAGCCAAGCCTATGGAGGAAGATAAAAAGTTTGTTTATGGTGCTCAAAAGGGCTACGCATGGACACTTGAAAAGGACGACGCCCTCTCCAAGCAGCTTGAGAGTGTACGCATCGCCAAGACAACGGATGGCAAGTTCATCTACGTCTATTATAGTTTTGTAGCCGTCTCCAAGGCATCAGGTCGCGCTATTGCTCAGGGTGGTTACACCCTCTGCTTCCCCGTGCCCTCCGACAGTGCTAAAATCAGCACTCCAGGCAAAGGCTAAATTATAGCCCTATTGACAAATGAGGGCTGCTTACCTTAATTGGTGAGCAGCCGTCTTGTGTTTACTAGATAATATGAGAATTATTGCAGGATCTGCTAAAGGATTTGCTATCAAGGTGCCCCAAGGTGAGGTGCGCCCAACTCAAGACCGAGTGCGCGAGGCACTCTTTAATATTCTGGGGCCTATCGTGGATGGATCTCGCATCCTTGATCTCTTTAGTGGCTCGGGCTCAGTTGGGCTTGAATCGCTGAGTCGAGGTGCTGCGAGCGCACGTATGGTGGACGCCTCTCGTGACTCCTGCACGATGGCAACGAAGAATATGGAGCGCTCCAAGCTCAGCGGAGGCAGCATCACGCAGAGTGATTGCTTGCAATTTGTCCGCCGGGATCGAGGTCGCTATGATATCATCTTTGCGGACCCTCCTTATTGCAAATCATTCGGCGATCGTGATATGATTGCTGAGTTGATGACCGATCGACTCGCTGAACTACTCAGCCCCGATGGCTACTTTATCGCTGAGGCGCAGGAGGGCTATGGCGTGGGTGATCGACTCAGCCGTGAGTTTGCTGGTTGGAAGCTCGTCGATGAGCGCAACTACGGCAAAAACGTGATTTTGTTTTACCAAGTCGATAAAGAGTTATGATGCGAGTTCTCATCCTGAGCCTCTACTACACACTCCTCCCCATTTTTTTGCTGATATGCCTGCCAGCCTATCTGCTCAAAATGTATCGCAGGGGGGGCTTTGGTACGGGGCTTTTGGAGAGATTTAGCATCTACCGCCTGCCAGCAGCGCAGGAACCCAAGGGCGATAAATGCCTCCCCCACGCTCACGGCGTGGACATAGAGACCGCCCTTGG
>CAMQZC010000036.1 GCA_947039485.1 uncultured Verrucomicrobiales bacterium
GAGCGAAGCGCAAAATGCCGCGTTAACATCGTCCAACGCATGTTTTAGGGCGCCTAAGTGAGGGATTTGCAATTATTTTTCATTTATTTATTCTGCGGCTGTCGCTGTGCCTGCGGCGTGAGGCTATTTGTAAGAGCTCTTCGATTGCTTTGCCTCTAGAGCGAAGCTCAAGATACCGCGTTTACATAGTCTAATGCGTGTTTTAGGGCGCAGATGAAAGGAACTTGTAGTTATTTATCGTTTTTTCGGTTGCTAGCACTTTTCTTGAGCGGTTTTCTCTGCGCGAGTGCCTTTCAAAGACGTTCTTCGATTATCTCGCATCTCTCGCAAAGCTCAGATACCGCTTTTTCTCATGCCTAGCTCTAGCTCCTCGCTATCTTACGAGACGCTGCCGCGACGACGGGCAATGAAGTGAGTGCCCTTCGGGCAGTGTAGGGTGGCTCAGAGTAGCTGGGCCTCGACCACGGGGTTTTCTCCAAGACGGATATTCTTTACTTATTTTAAGGGCTACTCTGAGGGCAATCGCTGCGCGATTGCTTGATTGTCTCAGCAACGACTCTACCGAGGGTGTCTCCGACGGGTCTTGCCAGACTGGCTTGGGGAGCTTACTCCCCAAACCCCATTGAGGGTTGGCGCTTTTGTGGGGCTTAGCTAAGCGAGGGAATCAAGCAAAAGTCCGGCATAAACGAGAGTTTTCTTGGACTATGCCTTCTCAATCTACTCCTTCTTAGCTTGTTTTTTTCTTGTCACCCTCTCTACGCTGTGATATAAAATCATATAGCTATATGAGGTGAGAAAATAAGATTCCCTTAACTTCCATAGCTGAAATAGAGTAGAAATAGTTATTTTGTAGCCCGTTTGTAGGGTTCAATTCATAATCTCTTTTCTTAGCTAAAACAATTGCATTTGCCATTTGAATCAGTGCAGCAGGCTACCAGCTTATTATGAAACTACGATCATTCATCCACTTTGCAAGCTTTGGGCTCAGCAGTATCATCTTCAAGCGTAAAAAGCCCATCCTGGGCACCATCATCCTCACCGACAAGTGTAACCTATCTTGCAAGCACTGCTCTGTTAACAACCACCAATGCATCATCCATCCACACAAGCAAGTACGCCATGAGATGGAGCAGCTCTATGGTCTTGGCGTGCGCATCCTCTTCTTCTGCGGTGGTGAGACTCTACTCTGGCATGATGGCAAAACTAGCCTACGCGATCTCGTTATTGAGGCCAAGCAGATGGGATTTCTCATCGTCAATATCGTCACCAACGGAACCCATCCCATCGACCTCCCCGAAGTAGACCTTATCTTACTCAGTCTTGATGGAGACCGCGATACCCACAACAGCATCCGCGGTAAAACCTACGATACGATTATGTCCAATATTGAGCAGGCAAGTGCCGATAACATTTGCTTCTACATGGCCATCAATCAAATTAACAAAACACAAATTGCCAGCGTCTGCGAGCAAGCCAAAAAAATGAGCAACGTGCGCGCTGTATCCTTCAACTTCCACACCCCATATCCCGACACAACTGCTCTCGCACTGAGCAAAGCTGACAAACAAAGCTGCGCTGATGAGATTGAGCGTCAGATGGATGCGGGCGCACCTATCCTCAACCTCCGTAGCGCACTCCCTCACCTTATTAACAACAGCTTCCCAACACCCTGCCATCAATGTGTCGTCATGGAAAACGGCAAACTAAGCACCTGCGGCCGCTGTATCAGCATCCCCGGTCTTTGTGAACAATGCGGCTACTTCTTTGTCGCTGAATATTCGCTCCTCTTTCAAGGAAATCCGCGCATCATCATTGACATGCTGCGTACCTACCTCAAATACATCTAAATATCATTGTAATGTCTTGGTTTACCAATGCCACGCGCATGTGGCTGCTGCGCTCCTTCAAGCCCTTTAATTTTAGCAATCGCTATGATCAAGAACTCGACTACGAGAGCTGCGATCAGCTCGGACTCTACGTCCACATCCCCTTTTGCCGTCAAATCTGTAGCTTTTGTCCCTATTGCAAAGTCCTCTACAACGAGGAAGTTTGCAATAATTACATCAATCACCTCATCGCAGAGATTAAACTTGTCACCCAGCAAAGCAAGCAGCGCAAGGAAGTCACTAGTCTCTACTTTGGCGGCGGATCTCCCGCTCTTGCCAGCAATCGCATCCATGAAATTATCCAAGCACTAAAGGAACATTTCATCATCCGCGAAGGTATCGGGCTAGAACTCCACCCGCAAGATGTCAACATCGCTACCCTCAGCCAGCTCAAAGCCGCTGGCGTAAGCAAAATTAGCATCGGCATCCAATCCTTCAACGATAAATTCCTCAGCACCCTTGGGCGCAAAGCTTTTCAGCTAGAAGACATGCGCAAAGCTCTCGCCGCAGTCACCTTTGAAACGGTCTCCATGGACTTCATCTTCGCCCTCCCAGAGCAAAACAAAGAAGACCTCATCAGCGACATTGAGTTAGCCTTCTCCATCGGGGCAAACCACATCGCTATCTACCCCTTCATCGACTTTAGCTTCACCAAAAGTAAGCTAAAAGCCCTAGAAAAAAACAAAAAGCGCAAGCTTCTTGATGAGATTACCCTCTACTGTGCAGCCAAAGGCTACCACCGAGACTCTATTTGGACTTTTTCCAACAACAACGAAGCCAAATACTCCTCGATGACGCGTGACAACTTCCTTGGCTTTGGCTGCTCCGCCACAACCCTGCTCAGGACACAATTCAAAGTCAATACATTCTCCATCGAAGCCTACCAAAAACGCATACAAGATGGTAAACTCCCCAGCTCTCTCACTAGCTACTTTAGCGAGAGAGGGCGCATGATTTACTACCTCTTTTGGGAAGCCTACAGCACCAAAGTGAGCAGCCGCAACTTTGAAAATTACTTTGGCGTCCCCCTTAAGAGCATGTACGGCAAAGAACTCTGGCTTGCCAAGAAACTAGGCTTTGCCACCGAGAGTAACGGAGACTATAGCATGACCCTCAAAGGCGCCTTCTATTACCATCACTACGAGAGTTTCTATACGCTCTCCTACATCGACAAAATGTGGGGACTGATGCGTAATGAAGCCTTTCCTGAAAAAATGGAGCTCTAACGCCGCTCCAAACTACGAGCCTAGGAACATTTTTACTTTTGCATGACATCGCCCCTCGCGGCTCAGCTATTCAAAAGTAAAAGACCTGAGCTCGTTTTTCCGCGTTAATAGAATATTTTTACATTGCTGGGAAGTTTTGCAATTAGTTTCCGTGTGGTCAATCATTGGCCAATTCTTTCTAAATTATATATTATAATCAATTTTTGCTCAGAATGGCTTGTGTGGGGTGTGGGCGTTGAGGGTGTTAACGAATGTGCTGATGCTCCAAATTAGCATTATAAATCGTTAAACAGTTTAAGAGCTAGCATGGATATCATCTGGCTTATCAACGATGCTCATTTGGAGAGTGTTATCTAGAATGCTGCCTCGAAATACCTTGCTAACTGCTCATGATATGCTAGTATCAACATAGATGGCTACAATTTCTATTCCTCTTTATTCGGGTTCTCGTGCATCAATTCAAGCGAGGATGCGAAAGCACTTGGGCTATCGCAAGATATATTGCCTGTATTTTTTAAAGTGCATGATTTATTTCGCTCTTCTCTATGCGTTATTTGATTTATATCAAGATAGCGCTCAGTTGAGCTTAGGGTTACCTTGGGTGCTTATTATTATCTTCTCTCTGTCTTCTCTCTTGTTGGTATGGCAATATTTTCACGCACTAGATGAATATTGCTCTCGTTTGGATATTGCTGGTAACAAGTTGCTTGTTGAAGAAAATGGATTTCACCTTGCTAATGATTTGACGGGTTATCGTGCCTATTTGCCTTGGTCTGTATTTAATAGTTACAAGCTTGATGAGCTTGGGATGAGTCTTTATCAACAAGATGGATTGTGTCTGTTTTGCCTTTTCGATGATACTGCTCCCAAGCCCACGCACATTGCAGAGCTTCGTATGATTTTGGATGAAATGCTCGCTCGCGAACTAGATGATAGTGATGCACTCGATGCCTCTGAGGTGAAATGCTCAACGTTGCTGCATACAATGAGCGATAAACTTAGTCGTAATTTTATAAAGTTTCAATTACGGAAGTCGACTCGTTATGCGCCTTTATTACTCCTTGCGCTCGCTGTTATTTTCGCTTTTACGGGTGTCTTTTTTATGAGCAGTCTTGTGTGTATGATTTATATTGTCGTTTTTTTACTTGTTGCTTATATTCGACTGCGTTGGGTTCCACAGCGGCGTATAGCGAGGAAAGCATCAATGCGCAAGCAGTCTGTGCAGAGGCCTGATCTTCAAGCTTATGCGAGGGCGGAGGATGGTATGCTCCATTACTTTGATTCTTGGGGTACTCGCGCAAGTTATCCAATTGCTAGCTTCGATGAGCTTGTGCGCATGGAGCATGTATGGATTGTTCGGTCGAAGGGCGCATCGATCATTCTCTGTGAGCCCAATTGCTCCTTGCCTTGTCTGCAAGATTTGCCAGCCAAAGATTTGCGTTGTAAGCCTAGCATGCGTCAGTTGTTGTGTGAGCTTCCTTTGCTGGCTCTTTTGATTCTATTGCTCTTGTCTATTAATGCAGGGATGGAGTTGTTGTTTTATTCTTAAATTATTAGATATTGTTTTATTATGAACCCTCCATTATTCAACGAAGATGAAAAGCTTATTCTAGAGTGTGTCTCTGGTTCTCTTTCCTATGGATTAAACAATGCCGACTCGGATGTAGACATTCGGGGCGTGTTTAGGCAGCCCTTGCCCAAGATTCTCTTGGGCAATTACGCAACACATATTCAGGATCAACGCAGTGATATTAGTTATACCGAGCTTGGCGCTTTTTTGGATCAGCTTATTAAAAATACGCCTGCTGCGCTGGAGCTTATTTCTATTTCTCGCCCTGAGCATGTTCTGACGCGTGATGCTCGCTTTGATTTGCTTGATTTGCGAGATGTGATTTCTAAAAAGTGTTTTTACAGCTATTGCTCTTACGCGAGATCCCAAATAAAGAAGGCAAAGGGCGTTAATAAGAAGTCTGTTAATCCGCAGCCTAAGCATCGCTTGAGCTTGCTGCATTTTGCTTGGGTATACCAGCAGCAGAGGGCTCAGCCTTATCAGCAATGGCTGGAGAGCTCGGGCTTTGATGCTAAGGATTTATCTTTGGCTGCGATGGCTCATGGTGAGGGGTTTTATGCTCTCTATGCATCTCCATCGAACTCTGGGCCTTTTGCGGATGAGCACGTTAATCTTGCCGCTGTTACCAAGGATGCGCATTTTTTAGCCTATATGAATGTTAACATTCCGGCTTTTCAAAAGCACTGCCGAGAGTTCAGGGAGTATTGGGACTGGGTTGCCAATCGTAATGAGAGCCGATATCAATGCAATGTTGAAAATACGGGGGCTAAGTCTACTTTCTATGATACCAAGAATATGATGCATCTCTTCCGCCTTTTAGCTTGTTGTGAGGAGATTTTTGAGCACGGTTGTTTTAATGTGTATCGTGCGGATGATAGGGAGTTTTTGATGGCTATTAGGCAAGGTGCCTTCGATTATGAGGAGCTTGTTCGTTTGTCCGATGAGAAGTTAGCGCGTTTAACGCGTTTGCATGCTCGTTCTACTTTGCCTGATGTGGCGAATGCTGCTAAGATTAAGAGTTTGATTCTGGAGTTTTATCATGAAGCTTAAGCATCTTCTCTATGGTCACATTGCCGCTGAGATTGGCGATTACGTTTATGTTGTGAGCGATTTGCATTTCAATCATGATAAGGATTTTATTGTTGCCAAGAGGCAGGGGCTCTACAATGTCTTTCATGCTGGTTCTGATGATGCTTTGATGGCTACAGCTCATGATTATCAGGAGTATGTTTTTGCTCAGCTAGAGTCGCTGGCTTTATCTCACGTGGCAAGGGGAGAGAGAGTTTATTTGATTAATTTAGGTGATTTGGCAATTAATGATCCTAAGGGGAGTATTGTAGAGCGTTATAGTAAGTTGCCCTTTACTGCTATTTTGAATTTGCCTGGGAATCATCACTCTGGCCTCAACTACCATTTTTATAAGGATGGTGTTTCCTCGTTGTCTTTGAATAATTTAAGGCTACTTGGGCATGATATGGTGCTGAAGTGGCGGGGTAAGTTTTATAATTTAAGCCACTACCCAAGTTTTATTGTTGGCGTGTATAACGGTGCGCGCTTCAGTGGCAATTTATGCGGCCACTGTCATGGGGACTCTGAGCAGCTTAATGAGGCAGGTGATGACTGTGGTAAGGTGTTTGACTGTGGGGTTGATAATGCCTTGCGTCTATTTGGCCGCTGCTACTTCTCCTTGGATGAGGTGGTGGAGATTCTAGGGCGTAAATCTTATTCGACCAATCCTTTATTTGCCTATCATGGATTTGCGCCGACTGAGGATGATTAATCCCACCCACCCTGCAATCTAGGGTGAATGGTTGAGGTGTCAATGATCCCTAGGCTCGTTGCTAAACTAGTTGCCACTCTGTTTCATGCAGTAGCTCCTCAACTGTGTTCCATCTGGGGCTATCATCAGGCTTGCCTAGCTCAAGGTGCCTCGCGGAGAGCTCATACCAGCGGCTTATTAGTTCATCGACTCCGTAAAAGTCGCTGATGTAGCTTGCTAGATTTTCTCCAAAATCTAGATTTTCCTTGTTGCTCAGAAAGAGCTGAACAAGGCTATTGCAATCGCCAGCTCCTCTGAATTGATCCAGCAGCTTCTCGACAAAGTCTTCTGCAATGTCTCTCAGGATGGGGTTGATGTTGCTATCATCGCTGATTCCTAACATGGGGTTGTGAAGGAGATCACCCATCCAGCAGAGTTGGTTGATCGCTGGGCGCAGGGGCTTGCTCATGTCCCATTCTAAATCAAAGAGCGACTCGGCAAAGCGTTGCATCTCAACCCTCAGCATATCCATCCGCCCTAGCGCGAGGAGCTCATCCTTGTTCTGATGCATCCATATGCTAAAGCCATCAAGCAGGTCGAGTGATGCGAGTTCCTCGACATCATCGTCATCCCGCTCGAATTGCGCGATACGTTGATTGAGGTTTTTGAAGAGGGGGGAGAGGTAGTAGCAGTTCTCGGCTACGCTACCAGCTGGTAGGTAGTTCTGGAAGACCATGCGTAAATCCATGTTACTGAGATTGAGCCCTTGCTTGTCCTCAATCTCACGTAGCGTTTTTTCTCCCCATTCGCATGTGAAGTCTTTGCTGGGGTCGCTGAGCTTGTAGGCTGCTGATGGATGATGAGGGGGCGTATGGAGAGCGCTTGATCTCTTGTTGTTCTTGTGATGATTCCTGCTCATTGGGTAGAGGGGCTGCTTATATTGTTTGTTTTGATGTGGATAGCAAAGCGTCAATAGAGAGATGGCGTATGATGGCTGAGTATCGTTTAGTTATTCATTCTAGCATATTCGATCCGCGCTACAAGGCGTTTTTTGTAGCTGCCCAGTGGGTGGCGGGGTAAGTTTTATAATTTAAGCCACTACCCAAGTTTTATTGTAGGCGTGTATCATGGTGCGCGCTTCAGTGGCAATTTATGCGGCCACTGTCATGGGGACTCTGAGCAGCTTAATGAGGCAGGTGATGACTGTGGTAAGGTGTTTGACTGTGGGGTTGATAATGCCTTGCGTCTATTTGGTCGCTGTTACTTCTCCTTGGATGAGGTGGTGGAGATTCTAGGTCGTAAATCTTATTCGACCAATCCTTTATTTACTTATCGTGGATTGGTACCAGCTGGGGATGATTAATCCCACTCAACCTGCAATCTAGGGTGAATGGTTGAGGTGTCAATGATTCCTAGGCTCGTTGCTAAATTAGTTGCCACTCTGTTTCATGCAGTAGCGCCCCAAGTGACATCCGTGACATCCATCTGGGGCTATCATCAGGCTCACCTAGCTCAAGGTACCTCGCGGAGAGCTCGTCCCAGCGGCTTCTTCGTTCATCGGCTCCGTAAAAGTCGCTGATGTAGCTTGCTAGATTTTCTCCAAGATCTAGATTTTCCTTGTTGCTCAGAAAGAGCTGAACAAGGCTATTGCAATCACCAGCTCCTCTGAATCGACCCAGCAGCTTTTCGACAAAGTCTTCTGCAATGTCGCTCAGGATGGGGTTGATGTTGCTATCATCGCTGCCTCTTAGCATGGGGTTGCTAAGGAGATACCCCATCCAGCAGAGTTGGTTGATCGCTGGGCGCAGGGGCTTGCTCATGTCCCATTCTAAATCAAAGAGCGACTCGGCAAAGCGTTGCATCTCAACCCTCAGCATATCCATCCGCCCTAGCGCGAGGAGCTCATCCTTGTTCTGATGCATCCATATGCTAAAGCCATCAAGCAGGTCGAGTGATGCGAGTTCCTCGACATCATCGTCATCCCGCTCGAATTGCGCGATACGTTGATTGAGGTTTTTGAAGAGGGGGGAGAGGTAGTAGCAGTTCTCGGCTACGCTACCAGCTGGTAGGTAGCTCTGGAAGACCATGCGTAAATCCATGTTACTGAGATTGAGCCCTTGCTTGGCCTCAATCTCACGTAGCGTTTTTTCTCCCCATTCGCATGTGAAGTCTTTGTAGGGGTCGCTGAGTTTGTAGGCTGCTGATGGATGATGTGGGGGCGTATGGAGAGCGCTTGATCTCTTGTTGTTCTTGTGATGATTCTTGCTCATTGGGTAGAGGGGCTGCTTACATTGTTATTTTGGATGTGGATATCAAAGCGTCAATAGAGAGATGGCGTATGATGGCTGAGTATCGTTTAGTTATTCATTCTAGCATATTCTATCCGCGCTACAAGGCGTTTTTTGTAGCGGCCCAGTGGGTGGCAGGATAGCCCACTAAAGTTTATGGCTCGTAGGGCTGTGAGGGCTGCTTAATTTGAGCTTATTCTAGCCTTTTTTATTGCTCAACGAGTTTGCGTGCCATTCTCAGATATAGCCTACTCTGATGACGGTATTCTTGCTGCTGCTTAGCGCTTGAATTGTCAGGGGGCTTTGTGCTATTATCCCAGCACTGGTTTGTTATGAATGGTAAATTACTCCTCCCCCTTGTCGCTGTTTTGCTCTGCTGCTCGTTTTTTACGGCTTGTCAGTCACCTGTCATGTCACCTGCCAAGTCGGCGCCCCCGGCTGCCGCTTGTGCTGATGGCTGGCCTGCGACAGGGCAGGTGACGAAGGTGATGCCTATTGGCATTGCTCTCAATGAGCGTGAGCAGCAGGCATTTGCTGCAAGTGCATCTGCGCCTGTGATCGGTCAGCGTGTCACGCTGCGCGCTGAGGGCAGCCCCGGCGCGTATTTTGTAACGCAGCCTGTCTATCCTCTGTATGGTGCTCTGCGCTTGGGTGACAAGGTGAAGTTCTCACTGCTTAATGAGCGCAGGGTTTTCCTGCCGCTCTGACTAAGGCTCTGTAGTGTGTGATATCGCGATTGGTAGGGTTATATTTTAGTGTTGTTTTGTATTTCATGCAAGAAATGGGGCTGTTATATTTAAAATAGGGTTGCTTTCTCGTGTTCTATATGCTATATGAAGATATGGCTGATGACCCTCAAAAGGAATTTAAAATAAGCATGAAGCTTTGGCTTAAGTCTAGTGGTTTCGATTACGCTTGGCTTGCGACTCATTGCTTTGTCACTGAGACAACTGTGCGTAATTGGATGGCGAAGAAGTCTATTCCCGCCGCGAAATGCCACATTATAAATAGCCTCATGAGGGATATTCCTTTGAGTCTAGGGACTCGCGTTGCTGTGAATGAGGAAACTCATATCAAGTTGCGCCTGAGTTCTGATGCGCGTCAGCGCTTGGACGAGAAGGCGGCGCAGCAGGGTAAGTCTTTGGTGGTGTACCTTGCTGATGCTATTTCAGAGCTGAGTATTTGATTGTTTATCTTTGCATCGTTCCTTCGTGGGATGAGATATGAGGGGGGGGAATTCTACGTTTTAATTCCTTATCCGCAATATGGAGTAAAACCAAGCTCACCATATATTTCGGGATGGAGCTTTGTGATAATAATGCAGTGAGCGTAGTTGCTTACCTCCCTCTTCTGCTGCTGCTTCAAAAAACAAATAGGACATAGTAGGGCTTTTGCCCACTATGTCCTATTTGTTTAAATTGTTCTTTTAGCGCTCTTTATCATATTGATGTTGAAGTTATACATCAATATGATTAAGAAGAGCCGTATTTATTTCAATTCTAAGCAGGCCTTGTTGTATTGGCTGAGTAGCTCATTGAGCTTTGCCGTTGTCTTGTTGTTCTTGGCTTTCTCTTGCTCAAGTTGCTGGTTGACTTGGCTGAGTTCGTTGCAGAGAGTTACTTTGCACTTGCCCTGAGCATAGTAGTCGTCCTTCATTCCCTTGATGGAGTTTGAGAGGTTGTTGGATTTGTTTTTGAGCGCGGAAATACTGAGTTGCTCCTGAAGGCTGATTTTTGCATGATCGTGCATTTGCCTCTTGATCTGAGCGATGTCTTGGCGCTGAATTTTTTCCTTGGGAGTTTTAACTGGTGTTTGGACTGCTGGTGTAGCAGCGGCTGCGGCGGCTTTGGTGGCGACGCATTTGTTGTTGCATTCTTCGCTGGCGAAGATGCTAGTAAGGCTCAGCAGGGTGATTATTGTGAGTGTGGTTGTTTTCATGTTTTTGTAGTATGAGTTCGTAGTAAGAGAGAATTAAGGGCGCAGTTTATGAGAGTCGTTTGGATTTGTCAATCTTTTTCTTGTAATTTTTATGTATTTATATAGGTAATTTGTTAGTCGTTGCTTATTCGTCTTTTATTCATTTTTCTGTTTTGAAAGTATTCTTTTATTGTTTTCCTTGTTTATGAGTTTAGTTAATGATGGATGTTAATTATTATCTGTGATACTTGTTTCTTTGGTTGACCTTATTCCCTTATGCTGCTAGGCTACTGCTACATGGGATTTTCTGCTCTACAGCTCTGCGCTTTTGTCGGGCTTCTTTTATATTTTGCTTTATTGTTGTTGATTGTGGCACGTGAACACAGGAGTGAGCATGTGCTTGATTTCTTTTTTGCGGGGCGTAGGCTGCCATTTTGGGCATTATCAATTACCTTTATTGCGTCGTGGTGGGGTGCTGGCTCTGCGATTGAGACGGCGAATCTGGCTTATGATGATGGGCTGGGTGCTTTTTGGTACTATGGGGTACCGGTGCTTCTCTCGAGTTTCTTGATGCTGTTGGGTGCTAGGCGTATCAGGCGCGTAGCTTATTTGACTCAGGGTCAGATGATGGCTGCTCGCTATTCTCCTCTGGTGGCGCGGATGCTCTCACTGATGATTCTGCTTTTTATGACGCTCACTGCGGCATCGCAGATGGTGGGCATTGGCATGTTTTTTGGTGAGTACATGGGTCTCAACTATGAGTTGGCTGTACTAATGGGTACGGGGGTTGTGTTGTTGTATTCTCTCTTTGGCGGATTTCGCGGTGTGGTGCTCACGGATATTGTCCAGTTTGTCTTGTTGCTGATCTCTGCTTTGTTGGTTTTTGTTGTGGCTTATTCTCGCTCGGGTGGCTGGGATGCGATTGCTCAGGCTGCCTCCGCTGCTAATAAGCCTGATTTTATGAGTTTAGGTGCTGGCTGGGAGAAGTACTCGGTCTATGTGATTACCTTTAGCCTCGCATGGTGTATTCAGGCGAATGCTTGGCAGCGCCTCTCTGCCGCAAGGGATGATGTGTCTGCCTTTCGAATGGCTGGGATGAGTTTGCTGGCTTATGTGCCTTTGTATCTGATGGTTGTACTCACGGGGATGGCTGGCATTGCTATTTATCAGCAGATGCCCGAGGGTGGGATTGTAGCGGCTCTGGTGCGTGATGAGATGTCGCCACTGATGGGCGCCTTTGTCTTTGTTGGTATTTCTGCGGCAATTATGTCGACGATGGATTCATTGATTAATACGGCTGCGATGACTTGGACGCTGGATTTGAAGGGGCGTGCGAAGGATGATCTCGCTGAGTTGCGCTTTGCGCGCTGGGCTACGCTGGGGGTGACGGCTTTGGCTCTGCTGGTGGCGTTGCAAATTCGCTCAATTTTGGAGATTTCTTGGCTGGCGGCCGATGTGATTACGACTGGGGCTTTTGTACCGCTAGTGCTGGGCTATTTTTGGAGGAGAGGGACGACGCAGGCGGCTATGGGCTCGATGATTTTTGCGTTGCTCTACTGTGGCTATAATTTAGCTCGCATGCTGCTCTCTGGATATGGCCTTGATTTGCCTGCTTGCTGGGAGCAGGGTAGCGCGCTGCAGGTGAGCTATGGGCTGCTGCTCTCACTGCTTCTCTATGTGGGAATCAGCTTGGTGACACCTGCTGATTATGCACGAGCGGATGCTTTTATTCGCCAGAGTCGAGAGGGCTAATGCGCTTGCTTTTTTCTGCGTTATTTGTTATAAGTGCCAGCACCTATGATATCATCATCTCAATCTGTCGATTTGCTCATTATTCGCCACGGTCAGACGCTGGAGAATATACTTAATGTCTGTCAGGGTCAGACGCGCGGTGTACTGAGCCCACTGGGGATTTCTCAAGCTCAGGATTTGTCGCTATCGTTGGCTGGTATGCATTTCGACGCGGTGATTTGCAGTGACTTGGAGCGTGCTCAGCGGACTGCTGAGCTGATTTTTGGCGCGCATAAAGGGCTGCAGATTCTCCCAGATCCACGCCTGCGCGAGCGCAGTTTTGGTGCATTGGAGGGGCTGCCTTTGCCTGCGCATCTCCATTTTGATGATGAGATTGATGGCGCGGAGTCGATTGAGTCGCTGCGCTGCCGTGTGCAGGATTTTCTGACGCAGCTACGCTCTGACTACGCTGGACGCAGGCTTGCGATTGTGAGCCACGGTGTGGTGATCAAGACTCTGCTGAGTCAGATCCAGGGTTTGGAGTTCTCCGCCGTGGAGATTCCTGCTAATTGCCTTCCCTTTCGCGTGAGCTTGTGAGCCTAGGGCTTAACGGGGTCGACGGCAATTGCCGATGAGTTCCTGCGTAGCTGGCTGCTGACGCCCAACAGGATAATCACGATGAGTATCTCTGCCTGGTGTATGCTGATCAAGACTCTGATGAGTCGGATTTAGGGTTTGGAGTTCTCCTCTATGGAGATTCCTAGTAATTGCCTTCCCTTTCGCGTGAGCTTGTGAGCCTAGGGCTTAACGGGGTCGACG
>CAMQZC010000037.1 GCA_947039485.1 uncultured Verrucomicrobiales bacterium
AAGACTAACTTAAAGTCAATAGCAATACGCCATCACATACCCCTTGCAAAAAGGAGCTCCTTATGATATGCTGCAAAGCATGGATACCCCGTCAAAAAAGCATCATCTCGCCTATTGGTATGAGATTGCGATGTGCATCCTTTCCTTAGCGGCGGTCATACTCTCCTTCACCCACTTCATGGGAGCAGGTAATAAAGAGACCCATGGTATGGGGTGGGTCATTTACTGCATCTTCCTGCTAGACTTTGTCTACGCGCTCATCCGGCGGCCTTCTTCTATGGGGCGACGTGGTTACATCCTCCAGCACCGCTGGGAGTTCTTTGCACTCATCCCCGTTGAGCTTCTCTTTAACGACCCATCCACACAGTATCTACTGCGCGTACTGCGCGCCATTGCCTACCTCATGCGCTTTACCAACCGCGCGCGAAAGTTCTTTGACACCTGCGGATTTAAATACGCTATCCTGCTCTTTTTGATGCTCATTACCACGGGGGCTTGGTCCTTTCACAAGATTGAGAACCAGAGCCTGTTTGATTCCTGCTGGTGGGCCGTTGTCACCGTAGCTACCGTCGGCTACGGTGATATTGTCCCCCATACCGTCCTTGGAAAATTGATCGGCATGGGACTGATGGCTATAGGTGTGGGCTTTATCGGCCTTGTAGCAAGCACCATCACCACCTACATCACCACCGCCAATCGAGAGGAGCGAGAAAAGCTCAAAGAGCGCCATCAAAACGATCGAGCAATCCTGCGCAGCATTCATGAGCAAATCGATCACCTTGATGAGCTTAGCGAGCAGGACATCAAAGATATAGCCTGCACTCTAGAGAGTCTGCGGAAAGCTAAAAAATAAGCCTTTCCTATCAAAAAAAGTCTTGCTTCACTGGTCAGAAAATCGTACAATACGCGACCTTTTCCCCGACCAGTGGCCACAGGCGCCTCGTTAACCACTGGATAGGAGGCCTTTGAGGGGAGTAGGCAACATTAATCTAACCAACATTATGAGTAATACTGAATTGGAAGCCTTGATCAACTCTATGCTTCCTACTTTCCGCAAGGGTGACATCGTCAACGGCACGATCCTTGAAATCCGCCCCCAAGTTGTCCTCGTGGACATCGGCTACAAGTCCGAAGGAGTCATTTCCGTTTCTGAGTTCGAAGACGAAGAAATCGAAGTAGGCGACCAAATCGAAGTGCTTCTCGAAAGCCTCGAAAACGACGAGGGTCTCGTCGTCCTTTCCAAAGAAAAGGCTGCCCACAAACAAAACTGGGACAAGATTGTCGCCGTCTTCAAGGATGGTGGTCTCGTCAAGGGTAAGGTCAAGAGCGTTGTCAAGGGTGGCCTCATGGTCAACGTTGGCGTCGAAGCTTTCCTCCCCGGTTCACAAGTGGACATCATCCCACCAAAGGATCTCAACGAGTTTGTAGGCCAAGTCTACGAGTTCAAGATCGTCAAGGTCAACGACGAGCGCAAGAACATCGTTCTCTCCCGTCGCGAAGTCATCGAAGCAGAACGCAGCGAACAGCGCCAACGCTTCCTTGAAACCGTACAAGTAGGTGACAAGGTCAAGGGCCAAGTCAAGAACATCACCGATTTCGGCGCATTCGTCGACCTCTCCGGTATGGACGGCCTCCTCCACATCACAGACATGAGCTGGGGTCGCGTCAACCATCCTTCCGAAGTACTCCACATCGGTCAAGAACTCGAAGTTCTCATCCTCGAAGTCAACCGCGAAAAAGAACGTGTATCCCTCGGTCTTAAGCAAATGTCCGACAATCCATGGGCAGACATCGAAAAGAAGTACGCAATCGGTTCTCGTGTTGCTGGTCGCGTGACCAAGCTTCTCGCTTACGGCGCATTTGTTGAACTTGAGCGCGGCGTTGAAGGCCTCGTCCACGTTTCCGAACTCTCCTGGGTCAAGCGTATCACTCGCCCCAGCGATGTACTCACACTCGACCAAGAAATCGAAGCTGTTGTTCTCAACATCTCCGTGGAAGAGCAAAAAATCTCCTTGGGCGTTCGTCAACTCGACGAAAATCCATGGGAAGCTATCGAAGCTCGTTTCCCAATCGGCACCGTCATCAACGGCGCTGTGCGTAACCTCACTCCTTACGGTGCCTTTGTGGCTCTCGAAGAAGGTATTGACGGCATGATCCACGTCTCAGACATGAGCTGGACACGCAAGATCAACCATCCCTCCGAAGTCCTCAAGAAGGGCGACGTCGTCGAAGCACGCGTCCTCAACATCGACAAGGAAAACCAGCGCGTATCCCTCGGCGTCAAGCAGCTTGACTCCGATCCTTGGGAATCCATCGACGAGCGCTTCAAGGTGGGTGACCTCGTTAAGGGTCAAGTCGCCAAGATCGCATCCTTCGGTGCATTTGTCAACCTCAACGGCGACATCGACGGTCTCATCCACATCTCCCAGCTTAGCGAAGAGCATGTTGAGCGCGTCAAGGACGTTATCAAGGTTGGTGACGATATCGAAGCCCGCGTAATCAAGGTCGACAAGGTCGAACGCCGCATCGGTCTTTCCATCAAGGCTGTTAGCTACGATCCAGAACAACTCCGCCGCGAAACTGCCTCCTTCGAGACACTCCGCGCTGGTGATATGGTCGGCCTCGAGCAAGCCTTCAACCTCGCTGCTCTGCAGACAGAGGAATGGAGCCCTTCCTCCGAAGACAAAAGCTAATAAACTCCTAGTTTAGAAAATTTCAAGCACCGCAGCTTCTAGCTGCGGTGCTTTTTTGTGGCTAGTCAAGATGGGGGGGGGAGAGCTCCAACGAGAACCCCTCAGTGATGCCGCTTGGCAACACGCAGCAGCGTGAGCACCCCCACGCGCTTAACAGAAGGCAACTTCTTGAGCAGACGAGCGCATGCGCGCGCGGTCGAGCCAGTCGTGTAGGCATCATCAATGAGCAGCACATTGGCAGGCATCTCGCGGCGCCCGGAGGCGTAGCTAGCACGCAGCTCATAGACGGAGCGCGCGTAGCGATAGCGACGGTGGGCAGCAAGCCTACTCTGACTCTCCTCGCTGCTATTCTTGCGACGCAGCGGCTGCATCATCCGCAGCTCGGGTCGCAGCTTGATGAGCTCGCGAGCCAGCTCCTCACTCTGATTAAAGCGACGGCTAAAGAGCTTCTTATTGGTCATGGGCACAGGGACGAGCACCCAGTCTTGCTGATCTCGCAGCTGGGGTATCCGATCCCAGAGAGCCGCCATGCGCAGAGCAAAAGGGCGCGCCAGATGAGTCTGGCGACCATACTTGAACTCATGCAACAGCGCCAACACCTCCTCAGTGCCGTAGAATGCCGCACGAGCGAAGCTAAAGGGGCGCGGCTTACCCATGCACTCCTTGCAGTGCAAAGCGTCCATAGAGAGCCCGTCAGTGGGCGTCCCGCAGTAGAGGCAAATCGGGCGCGGAGGCTCAGTAAATGCAGCAAGACATTCTGAGCAGATCGAGCGCGGCACATCACTCTCCTGCCCACAGCAAACACAGGTATGGGGGAAGAGCCAATGGAGCATCGAGAGAACTTAGCGTTCGTGGCGGCGGATGAACTCCTGAGCCACCTTCATATAGGCGCTCGCAGCTGCGCCACGAGGATCATGCTCCAGCACAGTCAGGCCAAAGCTAGGAGACTCAGCCACACGCACCGAGCGAGGGATTGTCGTCTTATAAATGAGCAGAGGCAGATTCTCCTGCACCTGCTCCACAACCTGATGAGCAAGGTTCGTGTTGCTAAACATCGTCATGAGCACGCCACCGTGCTCCAGAGACTCATTAGCACCACTCTCACGAATCTGATCCATCACATAGAGAATCTTCGCCAAGCCATCAAGGCTAAAGTACTCACACTGCAGCGGCGTGAGCAGCTCATCACTCGCGCAGAGAGAAGCCGTCATCAGCACACCCAGTGAAGGAGGAGTATCCAGAATCACATAATCGTACTCAGCTTTCTGTCGCAGCGACTTGAGCGCATCGCGCAGACATGTCAGATGAGTCCCAGCCAGAGCCAGCTCAACCTCCACGCCAGCCAAATCTATATGAGAGGCGACAATAGAGAGATTCTTACGCCCCGTGGGACGAATCTGAGACTCCAAGCTGCACTGACCCAGCAGAGCTGGATAGAGGCTATCAGCACCCTCAACCTCAATACCGAGAGCCGAGCTAGCATTGGCCTGGGGGTCCATGTCAATGAGCAAAACCTTGCGCTTTTTGGCAGCAAGAGCGGCAGAGAGTGTGACGGCAGTAGTGGTCTTACCCACCCCGCCCTTTTGGTTGGCAACAGCTACAACTTTCATAGGGAACGCCAGCTATCCTACTAGAAAAGCCCCATAACAGCAAGCCGAAAACAAAGATATATAAGCCATCCGAGCCAGCACAACATGTAAATACGGCTAAGGCTTTGCAAGAAAAACACTTCTTAAGCCACCAGCCCACCCGTCCAAATAAAACACAATCCCACCTTGACCCCCACATTCCCAGCTGCTAAGATGGCGCCAAGACAAGCCCCATGACCAACACCTACGCCCAAGCCGTCATCGAAGCCGCCAAGCAACTCAGCGATACCCTCTCGCAGCTAAGCTTTAGCGAGCCCGTCGCCAACACCTACAACCCACTTGAATACGCGTGGTCAGGTCACGAAGCCTACATCAAGCGCTTTGTCAAAGGACCCATCGACTGCCTCTATCTGGGCATGAACCCCGGCCCCTTTGGCATGGCGCAAACGGGTGTCCCCTTTGGCGAAATTGCCGCCGTGAGTGACTGGATGGGCATCAACTGCCTCATCTCAGCGCCCGCACAGACCCACCCCAAGCGTCCCATCCTAGGATTTGGCTGCGGACGCTCCGAGGTCAGCGGACGCCGCCTCTGGGGGCTCATGGCAGACATCTACGGGAGTGCTGAGGCATTCTTTGAGAGCAACTACGTCGCCAACTTCTGCCCCCTGCTCTGGATGAGCGATAGCGGAGCCAACCTCACCCCCGTCAAGCTAGGCAAGGAGCAGACAGCCGCCGTAGACATCGCCTGCCAGCAGCATCTAGTACGCCTCATTGACATCCTCCAGCCACGCTGCCTCATCGGTGTGGGCGGCTACGCGCTCAAGCAGCTTGCGCTGGCAGACAAAAGCTCTGACACACCGCACATCCTCGCCAGCATCCTACACCCCAGCCCAGCTAGCCCCATGGCCAACAAGCAGTGGCCAGAGAAGCCACGCGCCCAGATTGCCGCCATCATGCAGCAGCTGCGCGAGTCCGAGACACAGGGGCATCAATCCAGCCCCTTGAGCACCTGAGCCGTGACCTTAAAGTGCAGCTTTGCCACCTCCGCAAGACGCTCCTTGCCGTGCTTGAGCACAAAGGCGCGAGCAGCCTTGGGCACATGAGGAGCACAGCCCAGCGGCAGCTTATCTCCAGCAGCCACTGAGGCCTCATTCATCCAGCGCACAAAGCGCGCGCGAGCCAGAATCGAAGCAGCCGCTACAGCAATATCGCTCTCACCCTTGGTGCGCTGCTCCAGCAGCACAGGAATCTTGCGCAACGCCAACGCGCGCTTGAGCACCCACTCATTCGCAAACTGATCGGAGAGCGCACGCGGACAGCTAGGCACCTTGTCATGCAGACTCGCAATCACACGCGCATGGCACCATGCCAGCAAGCTGTTAAGATTGCTCATCTCGGAGTAGAGCTCATTATAGCGCTTAGGGCCCATGCAGAGAATCTCAAAGGCAACTCCGGGAGTCTTGACAATGGCATCCGCCAACTTTGCCATCTTGACCTCACTTTTGATTGTCTTGCTATCACAGCAGCCCAACTTCGAGAGTGTGCGAGCAGACTCACCCTCGCAAAAAACGCCAGCCACCACTAAGGGGCCAAAATAATCACCCTTACCGCTCTCATCAATCCCAAAATGAGCCCTCTCATCCAGACCGGGAACAAGAGAAACACGCGCTGAAGGACAGTCCGGATCAGCACTTAGAGTCAGAGAAATGATACCGGTAATCTTCGGTTCTAGCACAAATTCAATGAATTCGTCCGTTCCAGCCCCCTGTATCAGTAATTTATTTTTCTTTGGAAAAAATGCTACAACGAGCCCGGGTTTTTCATAGCAAAAAGATGCGTACTCGCGGCGAGCTGGAGCAAATCCAGGAAGCTCATTTTCTAGGAGTCCCTGCAACCTAGAGGATTGGGACAAAGACAGGACAACACTATATTGATTCGGCATGCAACTCTAGATTACATCTTGTTGCGAATAGGTCAACTAAAAACTGCTACAAATCACGTATCTCATTTACGTTCACCATAAAAAAAAATACTAATTTTAAATAAATGCAAGACAAGTGTGTCAAAATGAAGTATAAACCAAATATACCAAACCACCAAAACACCATGTCCAACACATTAACAAAACGAGAGCTGGTCAATATGATCAGCGAAGAATGCGAGATGAAAATCACTCAAAGCGACGTCCTTGAGGTGATTCAAAAAGCAATCGAAATCATGACTAGAACTCTCGCTCAGGGAGACCACGTTGTTCTCCGCAACTTCGGGACATTCTACGTATCCGAAGTCAAAGCCAAGGTTGGCCGCAACCCCAAAAAACCAGGGCAAGACATCCCGATTCCTGCCCGCACAGTTGTCAAATTTAAAGTTGGCAAAGAACTTAAAGATAAAGTGGCACAAATTCAGTAAGCTGAGTCGCCCAATAATTCAAAAAACCCCTCGCATCCTTGGCTGCGCGGGGTTTTTTTTGCATCATTATCAAGAAAAATAAAAAAACACGCAGCTAATACATGTTTTCCTCTTGACTATTCCCCAAATCCTGCTAAACTCCTCTTGCTGTAAAAACACAGTTACAGTGCGAGAATAGCTCAGTTGGTAGAGCAGTAGACTTTTAATCTATTGGTCCCGGGTTCGAGTCCCGGTTCTCGTATGCCTCAGGGCGTTTAAAAGGCTTCACCACCATGGTGAAGCCTTTTTTATTGAATAAAAGCGAGCGAGCAAGTGGCGACAATCGAGAGGATAAGCCAAGGATGCTCTCATCAAATCTCCCATCGCGCACGAAGCTCGGGCGCGAGCTTGTATGTATGACGGGTGACACTTGATGACATCGAGGAGGCCGCCGGTGAGACGGGCAACGAGTTGTATATAACACAACACCAAGCCCCCCACCCTCAATATAGCGTGCGTGCTATGCGCTGGTGCCCAGCCTCAGCGCTCAGCTTTTCAAAAAAATATAATCAAAAGAACCGATGCGAGATACGTTATATTCTTGATTCTCATCAATGATAGGACCACCACCCTTACTCTCTGACACCTTATTATTAATGATGCCATGTAAACCTTTGCGACTTTTAATCAATCGAGCGGAAAAAGGAATATAATAATAACCATCATCAAAAGCATCCTTGTGCAACTGACTATAAATAGTATGTAACAACATAGGAGTTGCGATGATAATCCAAAAATACGGGCTAGAACCAGATTTCACGTCCAAACAATATAAAATAGAGGGTACCAACAGAAACAGGAAACCCGCTAATACATAATATTGATAGTCTTGCTTAAAAGCAGTACACAATTTCCGATAAAAAGAGACCTCCGTCACCTTATGTTTCTCAATGATGTCCCCCTGATAATGTAAAATATATTCTCTCGTTGATCCGCTTGTTATCATCTCTATAAAAGAAAGCTCCTTTATATTATTATTATTGTCAAAATCACTTTTTATCAATTGATTAAGATGTTCAACCGTACCGCCTAATCCTTGATTGTATACCTTTGCCCATAGATAGAGGATGAATACCAAGGCAAAGACACCAACGATAGTAATTGGAGGGAGGCTCTGAATATTGACCAATATAGGACAACTGACAAAGCCTATCGTGACAACACAAAGCAGAAATGATTTCGGATGCATATTTTTATTCTCTATTTGATAACAAGTTTTAAATCTCCTTCACTTTCAGTTCCTATACATGAGCCAAGAATCAAGGCATCAGTATAGCGGACGCCAGGGGGGGAAGTCAAGCCGCCTTTACTTAATGAAATGCTTTGCATTGTGTTTATCGACAATGCAGCGGGCTGACTCATAGAAAAGAGCCAACCCGCCTCAAACGGATAGTCAGAACTTGATGCGGTGCTTAATCATCGTGTGAAACAAGCCATATTTGAAAGATCAAAATGTAGGAGTTGTTGATCTACTCGTATAGAGTGCAGCTGAAATGATCATGCACAGTCTCCTATTTTACTAGTTTATTCACTAATAAGCTTATAAAACTCAGTCAGGGTTAAATCTGACACTTCTTCTCCAGTGAAATGGGCAATTTGAATGCCGTCGATTTCATCTTCATAGACATCAATTTCTATTCTTTGACCGGGTATCGCAACGCATATCGTTATAGCGTATGGCAACGTACTAATAAGATGAAAATATGTATCAGTCCTTTTCAGTTCTTCAATAACATCATAGACAGAAATTCTTGTTTTATTTTGTTTTTTCTTCATAATTTTTCAATCGCTTATCTTTAAGTAATATTAGTGCAAAACAAGCAATATTTATTACAAGTTTTAAATCTCCTTCACTTTCCGCTCCCTATACATGAGCCAAGAATCAAGGCATCAGTATAGCGGACGTTAGGGGGGGAAGTCAAGCCGCCTTTACTTAATGAGCAAGAATAAGAAACGATGCCTAAGCAGCTATTTAATACTGGTGCAACGTTTTCTAACTTGCGCTTCTATCAGGAAAGATAGAGTAAGAAACATCGAAATATCCATCCAGTCCAATAAGAATAGTTACAAACAGTCTACGCTTCTTATCTGTCTTATAAGGGAATTGATAGAGAGAGATTCCGTCGGGGAAATATTGGGCATATTCAGGCTCGATAATTGCCGAATTATATGTTCCTGCACTTTTGATTATTGCCTCTCTAGTAAATGAATTATTGAATTTCTTTATATCCTGAATAATGAGCTCTCTATCCTCCGCTTTTTCTACCTTGATGATGAATTCTGCCCCATAATCACTACCCCATGCGCTATTTGAGTGGCTACTGTGTTTGATTTCTACTTTTTCTATAGGAATCATTGATTGCATGTCATCTTCCCAGTCAGGGGATGTTAGCCAATAACAAAGAGGAACCCATATCAATGAACTAATAACTATAGCAACGTATGCCATGAATGTAATAACACTCCATTTCAACATCAACTTAAGCCATATTATCATGATACATTCTTTCTCCTTTAATCGTATATTCAGCAAATCTCAATTTCAGGCCTTGAGCTAGCTATGGATCGCTGAGGGTTGTTGAGGCGGCTGTGGTACTGTACTCTCGTATGTGACCGCCGAGATGGGCTATTTGAAGCAAGCGCGACGCCATCTAGCATGCTGGCTATGACCACGATGTCGGATGTAGGCACGATGCTTTCTATGATTCGCGCCATCAGGTTGTCAGTATAGCGGACGCTTGGGGGGGAAGTCAAGCCGCCTTTACAGATAAAATGCTTTGCATTGTGTTTATAGACAATGCAGCGGACGTACTCAAACGGATAGTCAGAACTTGAGGCGGTGCTTCAATTGCTCTTTCATTTGGAATCTAGGCAGCCGTTTAACCAGTTTTCGACTACGCGATTATTAGTTTCTTCCTCTGACGGAGCCTTGTTTAATGCGTCGTGAATATAAAATTCTTTACTGCTCGAGTATTTCCCTCGTAACAATAGCGCTTTACTATTTAGTTCTTCTTGAGGGACTTCCCCTAATGCATCTATATCTTGAATTCTGTAAATGCGATTGAGATACCCTTTGTACGTGAATCTTTCACTAGGTAATAATATTTTGGGTGAAAATTGCTTGTTTTCATTTAAAAAACAAATTGTCATGCCTAAAAACCCTAATTCTTTGTTTGTTTTTTTATCAATTAAAGAAAGGTTTAGAGCATAATCCTCAGCTGTTGGGTCACAATAGAAATCTATTGCTTTTCCTATTCTCTTATCGTTATTGCAAAAGGCTATAGAGATGATCCTATCTTCATAATGCAAAAAATTCAATAAATCGGATTGATGCGATTTTTGTGGTTGTGAAAAATACATTCCTTTCTGTTCCCTTGCTATTACTAGAGAGCTATAAATCAATTTGCGTTTATAATACTTTTCCTTTATTTTTATACTCAAGCTGGCCATAATGCGTGAGGGATACTTCTGAAAATCAATCATATTTCCAATCCTAATAAAATAGTAAAGTTTATCCTTAACATCTAGTGAGACGCTGGAATATTTATCAAATACGGAACAAATCCTAAGACCAGATAAATCTAGGTCATCCTGATCTGTCCACGAATACGCTTTTGTCCGATCTTGTTGTTGATATTGTAATGTGAAGTTGCAGCTTGCTATTTTAAAGGCTGAGTTGTTTTCTAAAGAAAAACAAACATAACATTCCAATGGCTTTGTAGAACGCTTTGACTGAGTGAGTGTATCGGGGATGAGATAACCTAAGGGTACCCCCTCATATTTTAATTGAATTTCTTCGCGATCACTACTGGCCTGTGGGGTGGCTGCGCTGGTGGCTGGCTCCTCAGATTTCGCGAGATGGCTGCAGGCTCCCACAAGGAGGAGGGAGAAAAGGAGGGTAGAGTGAATATTTTTCATCGTTGAGGGGGTGGTAAGATGCTTCTCTTGTAGAGGCAACGGATATGAGACATTACAATGCTAGTAATGTATCTATATCGGAATTTGCACGATAAACAAATCATAAAAACGCTCATCGTTTGTTAATTTGGCTCGAAGCACCATTTCAGCCTCATTAAATTGAAATAAGCTCGGCTTTAGCGAGGCTCTGGACGTTTGCGAGGCTGTGGCCGGTTGCTAGCCTTTACCTTCGACACATCCCATTGGCTGATATCTCCATTGAACTTGCTCTCGAAAAACAATTGGTTCATATCTGTCACACGCGAGGTATCAATGTGATTGA
>CAMQZC010000038.1 GCA_947039485.1 uncultured Verrucomicrobiales bacterium
CGTTGACGGTCGATCCCGTGGCGTTGATACCACCTACTGTGCTTGTTTGATTGCCAGTGATGTTGACGGTCGAGCCATTGACAGTGATGCTTTCAGCGGTTTGGCTACCAGTGTTGTAGTCGGAGCCATTGCTGATGGTGATGGTGCCTTCAAGTGCTTCTTGAGTACCACCTACAGTACCGCTTGTGCCATCCAAGATGATGTCAGTGTTGCTGCTTTGGTCACCTGTGACGTTGACGGTTGAGCCCGTGGCGTTGATACCACCTACTGTGCTTGTTTGATTGCCTGTGACGTTGACGGTCGAGCCATTGACGGTGATGCTTTCAGCGGTTTGGTTACCAGTGTTGTAATCGGAGCCATTGCTGATGGTGATGGTGCCTTCAAGTGCTTCTTGGTTACCACCTACAGTGCCGCTTGTGCCATCCAAGATGATGTCAGCGCTGCTGTTTTGGTTGCCTGTGACGTTGACGGTTGAGTTTGTGGCTTCGATGTTACCTACAGTGCTCGTTTGATCGCCTGAGACGTTGAGCGTATCATTGTTGACTGTGATTTCCTCAGCGGTCTGGGAACCGTTGCTGATGGAGGCAGCCTGTGTGTTGTAGGATGTGAAAGATACCGCGATTATGGCTGCAATGAGAGCTTTACGGAGTCGAAGATTGATGTGAATTTTCATTTTAGTATTTTTTGTATGTAATAGGGTTATTAGATAGATGGTGTGTGACAATTATAGTTAACATGCATCGATGTTAGATTGTTGTAGTGAGAGATTATCTCTTTTAGCGAGGGATGAAGACGTCGCGTCCCAAGAGACGGACTTCAGATACTTTTTGTCCGACCTCTAATGGGCCGAATCGGCAGTAGACTGGCTGGTCGACATAGATGATGCGCCGACCATATTTGATGGTGAGCTCTTGACCCGCCTTGGTTGACAAGCCGCTAGATAAAGAGCCGATGCCATCTACTATATTTGCCGATGTTTCTTGCTCTTTACAAGTTTGGTCAGTTCGTGGCCCGATGAAGATATCGGCAATAGAACTAGCTAATCCTGCTGTTGCTTCTGCTTCTTCTGCATTGAGACCCATCGTGATAGGCTTTGCATGTGTGATTCGTCCTGTACGGCTGTGGCGTAATATCTCCACTTGATTGACTGGGATATTGCTGCAATCACTGTGGCAGGAAGGCAGCAGGATGGGGCAGAGGAGAGCCGCGATGAGAGTGGCGGAATACTTTTTGTTTGCTGTGTTTATTTTCATGTTCGGTAGAATTGTATAAGAAAGCTGTATGATCTTTATTAAGAGTAGCTAAAATATATCTTGGAGATTTCCACTTTAGCGCATTGATAATGCGTATCATTTTGAGTGGCATGAGTGCTCATCAGTATTAAAGGGTTTGATATATTCATCTGTTTTAGTGTATGGTGATGATTGGACACCATTATGAAACAAATACTTAAAAAACAATATTTTGACTTGACTACGCATTATCAATGCGTACGTGATGCTGAAATTTGTGCAGCTCTGGAGATTTTAAATGACAGCGGCATGCGGATTGTCGATGCTGCGCGCCTATCCCTAGAGTTGCTTGAGGCAACTGGGGGAGGGGCTGATTTATCTCGCCTACGCCGAGCTGTCGTCTTGGGGGCTCAGCAGCTAACAGCTGAGGAGCATACCATTAGTTTTGATGCTGCGGTGCAATCTTGCCTCACTTCCAAGAGTCATTTGTCACTACGAACGCAACAGGATATACGACAAACGATGAATGGTCTGATGCGCTGCTGTCCCGACTTGCCGCAGCGCTCCATACGCTCTCTTACCAGTAGACAGTGCGAGCAGATGCTAAGGCTCTGCTATGCACACTCTATCTCTCGTTTTGTCAAGGCACGCGCCAATCTCTCCGGCGTTTTTACCCATGCAAAGCAGCAGGGCTGGTGTGATGATAATCCCATTAGCCGCATCCCATCACCTAAGATAAGAGAGCGCGAGATTTGCGCTCTAAGCCTCAAGGAGGTTGACTGCCTCTTGAGAACAGCCAGGCACCCAGAGCACCGAGATTGTTTGCCAGCCATTGCTCTGATGCTCTATGCTGGGGTGCGCCCCGATGAGCTGAGGCGCTTGAGTTGGGGTGATGTCAATTGGGAGGAGGCAGAGCTCTACATAGCACCTCGTCATAGTAAGACGGGTGGCGGTCGACATGTGCCATTGGTCGCGAAGCTTATGAGACTGCTCAAATCAGCAAAGTCCACGGGCGAGATCTGCCCCACAGGCTGGATTCGTCGCTGGCAGTTCTTGCGGCAGGCAGCGGGGTTTTCTTCGTGGGTGCCCGATGTTCTGAGGCATAGCTATGCTAGCTATCATGTGAAGTATTATAAGGACCTCTCAAGTCTACAACTCTCCATGGGGCATCGCGATAGTAAGCTGCTGTTGACGCGCTACGTCAATCTCAGGGGGATATCTCGCGCTGCAGCACGAGCCTTTTGGATAGAGTAATAATTGTAAAACATTGCCGTGAAATAAATGAAAAAACTTCCTGCCCCCTCGTGGAGGGCAGGAAGTTTCATTGTTATCTCCTGACAGGAAGTGGCAACAAGCTACGTAGTCAATCTAAACGGAGTTTTGTCACATTTACAACCTTGAGGATTATTGCTTTTTCTTGGAGTATTTTTTCATCACCCAGTCGTAGCTGAAGTCGGCAATTTGGTCGCAGCCTTCCTCTGTGGGGTGAAGGCCATCTTTTTTGTAGCTTTCAACGTGGTTCTTTACAGGGGTGTAGGCATCGATAAGGGCGAATTTTTGCTGGCGTGAGAGTTTTTTGATGATCTTCTCAACGGCTGGTCGATTCTTGGCGGAGCCGTTGTCTTTCTTATTGAATGTGTATTTGCTAGATATGTTGCCCGGGTAGGTTTTTTCACCAATGGGGCCGCGGAAGTCGGGCCCAAGTTTCCCCCATGCGAGGAAGTTTGCGTTGCGGTTGCTGCGCATACCCTCGATGATGTGGCTGTAGCCTGACTCAAAGAGCTTGGGATCCCACCATGCGCCTGTGTCGTTAATACCGAGGTTGCAGATGTAGAGGTCAGCATCAAAGTCGATGGCGGCTTGGTATTGAGGGACGGCACCCCACCAGCGTTTGCGGGCTTTCTGGCTGGGGTAGTCGCCAGCGGTACGGCCTGAGTTGCCAAAGTTGCGCACCTCAAAACGCTCACCGAGCTTTTCTCCGAGGAGGTAGGGGTAGCGATTCTTAGGGTTAGCGATGCCTGCTCCCGCGGTGATGCTATCGCCGATGCAGGCTATTTTGTACTTGCCTACGACGGGGAATTCTCCGAGGGGGATGGCTCGTTTGTTGATCGATTTGCGGCTCTGGTATGGGGCAAAGGGTTCTTGCGTATCTGCGGCAAGGAGGTTGTTGCCGCTGTAGGAGATGGCGGCAAATTGGGCGATGTTGGCTAGGCTGGCATGGCTCTGCAGCTTGATGATGACGTGGTCGCCCTTGATGCTTGCGGTCACGGGCTGGGCTTCACCGCGGCGGGTGTCCATAATGCTAAATCCGCTCACATTGCTTCCGCTTTGGGCGGCTGGCTCGCTGAGCTTGATGTTGGCTGTTTTTCCCAGCCACGCTATGGAGCTAATTTCTGGGGTAGCGCTACTCAGTCCCCCGAGGAGGAGAAGGCTAAGGAATGTGAATTTCATGTCTAGGTAGTCTATCAAGTAGGGCGACTCATGGCAAGTTGCAATTTCTGCCCCCTTGTCGGTAGTGGGAAATGTGCTTGCTATAAGTAAGTGACATCTGTAGAATTTTGTTATATTGTTGAGTTTTGATCGTATGATTATCACAGGGCATCGTCTGGATTTGGCTAGGCTTATGCACGCCGCTTGGCTGCTGGCTGTAAGGAGTGGTACACATCGCTTGACGTGTAGATCGTCTGGATGCCTTTGATCGCTCTTTCTCCGCGGTGGTGGAGGGGTCGCTGCGCGCGCTGGCTGAAGTAATAATCACAAAACATAGCCTCTGAAATAAATGAAAAAACTTCCTGCCCCCCCCAGAACAAAGGGAGGGCAGGAAGTTGAATTGTTTTCTCGTTTGTGTGAGACTGTGCTTTTTTAGAAGCTGTAGCTTACGCCAGCACCGA